>CAYJNU010000212.1:0-13468 GCA_964371005.1 uncultured Verrucomicrobiota bacterium
TCGTAACTCGGCACGAACTCGGTGATTTCGTCGTTGAACAGTTCCGTGCGCGCCAGATCGGTGAGCCGGCATTCGATGTAACGCGACGCAGCGGCGGGATCGCCGGTGTAGATGTTGCCAAAGTTCCCCTGCCCTTCGATCAGGTAACGCTTGTTCGTGAGCACCACCAGCGCGTCGCCAATGGACGCGTCGCCGTGTGGGTGGAACTTCATCGTATCCCCGACGACGTTGGCCACCTTCGTGAAGCGGCCGTCATCGGTGCGATGGAGCGCCCACAGAATGCGCCGTTGCACTGGCTTCAACCCGTCCGCCAGGTTCGGAATCGCGCGGTCGCGGATCACATAGCTGGCGTAATCGAGGAAACCACGGTCCACGCGCGTGTGGAGGCCGGCTTCGAGCTTCTTCGGGTCAAATGGGCGGTGGGCCACAGCGGCAGGGAGGTCCTCGGCGAGGACGTGCGTCTCCCCGTTGCCTTCGGGCGCGGTACGCGTCGTTGCACCTGGGCCTTCTGCGGGGACATGACCGGGTGTCCCGGTGATCGGCAATTCCGGTTGGTCCGCGTCGGTCTTTCGCTTTGCTGAACTCATTTCGCTGGCCGGGGATTAAGCAGAAGAACCGCCTCGGAAGCAAGACTCCGCATCAGGATGAGTGCCTGGCGAAAGCCGAACGCCGGGATTTTTGTCGCACCAGCAGGCTTGTCAGCATCCGCGGGCGCAAGCAGAATCATCTTCAGACGGCGACCAGAATCGCCGATGAACGAGTGTGCAGTACAGACTGCGTCTTTAGAAACAACGTATGCACCGCTTTCATCTCCCGCCCGAGGCGTGTCAGGGGACCACGCTCACCCTTGCGGACCGCGAGGCGCACCACGCGCTGCACGTCGTCCGCCTGCGCCGGGGCGAACGGGTATCCGTGCTGGACGGCGCCGGCCATGAGTATCTTTGCGACGTGCGCGAGGCGTCGCGCGAGAGCGTGACGCTGGGGGTGCTCCACAAGAACCACATTGCTCCCCTGCCCTACCACCTGACGCTCTTGCAGGCGATGACCAAGGGCAAGGCGTTCGAGATCATCATCCAGAAAGCGACCGAACTGGGTGCTTTCCGCGTGGTTCCCCTGATCTCCGAACGCGTTGTGAGCCAACCGGACAAAGACGAGGCAGCGAACAAGGTCGAGAAGTGGCGGCTCATCGCCATTGATTCGATCAAGCAGTGCGGTTCCGCCTGGCTGCCGCAGATCGAATCGCCCCTTCCTTTGAAAGCGTTCCTCGCGCAACATGAACGCTTTGAAATGCCGTTGATCGCCTCGCTACAAGCCGACCGCCACCACCCCCGCGAAGTGCTGGACGATTTCCGGATCGAGCACGGGCGGTTGCCGAAGTCGGTCGGCGTCTTCGTCGGCCCCGAGGGCGATTTCACGTCCATGGAAATGGACGCCATCAAGCAAAGTGGCGCGCTGCCGGTCACGCTCGGGCCCCTTGTATTGCGGAGCGACACGGCGGCAGTCTATGCGCTATCTGTGCTGAACTACGAATTGCAGTCACCGCCGCCGTTAGGCAGCGCGTGATTGCACAAGCACGCGGAAGGAACGCCCCAAATGCTCTGGATGGGTCAACGTTTTGAACTGCCGGAGACGTTCCGCGTCCCACCCCCCAAACCTCTGCGGTTCCCGCCAGGCCTGTTGCGCGATGGCCACCAGGAACTGTGCCTGGGTTGAAAGCCGGTCGGTGGTCAGGCCGCAAGTTTCGCCAGCGAAGCGGAGCGCGGTGAAGTTGACATGCGCAGTGAGGTCCTGCCCACCAGGGTCGGCCAATACGTCGCCTGACACACAATGTTGCCGGTAGGCGCGCAAAGTGCCGTTCTGGCGAGGCGCCGCAAAGAATTCATCCGCCTCCAACCCGTAATCGAAAGTCACCAGCTTTCCATGCCGCGCGAGAAGGCGGGCGGCCGCGTGCCACCATTGTGACGCGACCGGGCAGACCTCGACGGTGAAATCGTCAGGCAGCACAGCGAGCAATTCCGCCGATGGGAGCAAGCCAACGCCTTTCAGGAGTCCCACCAGCATTTCGGGTGATGCGTCTCCCTCACGGAGCCTGGCCCAGGCAAAACAATCACCCGCAAGCGCAACGCCCCATTCAAACCACGTTCGAGCGCGCGCATCCCAGCCCAACCGCCGAACCGGCAGGGCATCCAGGAATTCGTTGGAGAAGATGATGCCGTTGACGACGCGATGATCCGCCAGCAACGAAGCGACATCCGGAAACCAACGGACTTGCTGCTGGAACTCGCGGAGTCTCCCCCGCTGCCATTTCTGTCGGCGCGTGGAAGGTTCGATAATCCAGTATTGCAGCGTGGCAAAGAGGTCCGGTCGCCGGAGTCGCAGCCAGCCCATTATGTCTTGAGCGAGTCGGCCATCGTGAGCCCCGGCTTCGACCACTTGAATGCCGCCGTCCGTGGGCGGTCCGCCACGAGTCCCGAAGGCCGAAAGCCATTCCGCAAATTGGAAGGCGAGCAACTCGCCAAACAAACTTCCCACGCTGACGCTGGTAAAGAAGTCGCCGCGTCGCCCCACGTTGTCTGCTTCCTGTTCATAATATCCACAAAGCGGACAGTACAGCGCGAGTTCCATGAACCGCGCAAAGGGCAGGACGCCGTGCTGGCGCACTTCGCGGGCTATTGTCTGGACGGCAAGGTTCAAGAGTTGCAGTCTGGTGTGAGTTTAGCTATCAAACCACGAGACCATACGGACTCTTTATGGCCAAGATTGACGCGTTCTTCAACTTGATGTTCGAGCAGAAGGCTTCCGACTTGCACTTGTCGGCCGGCAACAACCCCATGCTCCGCATCAACGGTGAACTCATGCGCGTGGATCACCCGCCGCTCGACGCTGACGATCTCAAGAAGATGCTCTACGAGATTGCACCCGACTACAAGATCAAGGTGTTCGAGGAAACCGGCGACGTGGACTTCGGTTACGAGATTCCGAACATCTCGCGCTTCCGGGCGAACTTCTTTCAGCAGAAGAACGGCATCAGCGCCGTGTTCCGTCAGATTCCCAGCAAGGTGCTCTCCTTCGAAGATTTCGAGAAGTTCGAAGCCCCGCTGCCCGCGGTGCTTAAGAAATTCACGATGCTGCACAAAGGCCTGGTCGTGATCACCGGCCCAACGGGCTCGGGCAAGTCCACCACCCTGGCCGCGATGGTGGATTACGCGAACAAGAACCGGAAAGATCACATCATCACGCTGGAAGACCCGATCGAGTTCGTGCATGAGAGCAAGAACTGCCTCGTGAACCATCGCGAGGTTGGCCTGCACACCAAGTCGTTCGCCGCCGGTTTGCGCGGCGCGTTGCGGGAAGACCCGGACATTGTCCTCATTGGCGAGTTACGCGATCTGGAAACCATTGAGCTGGCCCTCGTGGCGGCGGCGACCGGTCACCTGGTCTTCGGCACGTTGCACACGCCCAGTGCGGCCAAGACCGTGGATCGTATCATTGATGTCTTCCCGGGCGAGCAGCAAAACAAGATTCGGGCCACGCTGTCCGAGGCCCTCAAAGGCATCGTCGCGCAGAACCTGTTCAAACGGATTGACCGGAAGGGACGGGTGGCGGCGCTGGAGATCCTGGTGTTCACCACGGCCATCGCCAACCTCGTGCGCGAAGGCAAAACCCACCAGATTCCCGGCATGATCCAGGTCGGGAAGCGGCTCGGCAACCAGCCGTTGGATGACGCCATCATGGATCATTTGAAGATGAAACGGATTTCGCCCGAGGAAGCGTACGACAAATGCCTCGAAAAGAAGAAATTCCGCTCGTTCCTCCCGCACCCACCGGATGACGAAGAAACCTGATTATGCGCCGCCCCGAGCTAGAATTCATATTGACCACGATGCTGGACAGTCAGCCGGAAGTATCCGACTTGCTGTTCACGGTGGACAAACCGCTGCAGGTGGAGTCATTCGGCGAACTGAAGCCCGTGCCCATTGACCCGCCCCTGGACCAGCTCACCCCCTTCCAGACCGAGATGGTGGCGCTGAATCTCATTGGCGACAATCCCTGGCATCTGGAGGACCTGTTGCGACGCGGTTCGTGCGACGCGGCGTACACGCTGGGCGACAAGGCGCGCTTCCGTATGAACGTCTTCTCCCAGCGGGGCTACTACTCCGTCGTGCTCCGGAAGCTGAACACCGTCATTCCCACGCTGGAAGACCTCAATTTCCCGGACATCATGAAGCGGATTCCGCTGGAGAAAACCGGGCTGGTGCTGGTTACCGGCGCGACGGGGTCCGGCAAATCGACGACGCTGGCGGCGGTACTGGATGAGATCAACCGAACCAAGGCGGTGCATATCGTCACACTCGAAGACCCGATCGAGTTCGTGCATCGCCATCAGAAGTCCACGTTCAATCAGCGGGAACTGGGCAGCGATTTCGACAGTTACGCCAGCGGGTTGCGGGCCGCGTTGCGGCAGGCACCAAAAGTCATTCTGGTCGGCGAAATGCGCGACCAGGAGACCGTGAAGATTGCGCTCAGTGCGGCCGAAACCGGCCACTTGGTCTTGAGCACTTTGCACACGATTGACGCCGGCCAGACGATCAACCGCATCCTCGGTATGTTCGAGCCCGAAGAGCAGGAGCAAATCCGGCCGCGCCTGGCGGATTCCCTGCGTTGGGTGGTCAGCCAGCGGCTCGCGCCCAAAATCGGTGGAGGCCGCTTTGCTTTGCTGGAAATCATGGGTACCAACCTCCGGGTCCAGGAGTCCATCCGGCTCGGCGAGACCGAGGGCAAGAGCTTCTACGAAATCACGGAAGCAAGCTACCCGTTCGGCTGGCGCACCTTCGATCACGCCTGTCTTGAAGCTTACGAAGCCGGCACGATCACCGAGGAAACCGCCGCCCTCTATTGCTCGAAACGAAGCGTGGTCACGCGCGGCATGGACAACGTCCGCAAGGCTCGCGGCGAAGCCACCACCGATGTCACGGGCTTGCGCATGAAACAAGGGCCCGACACCGCCAAAGCCGGAGGCTCGCCTCCTCCCGTCCTCAAACTCAAATAGCTCATGCCGGATCAATTTGATTTCATCAGTGCGACGGACAAGCCCGCGTTGCTGGCGTTCTCCACCCCCGAATGGCTTGATGCCGCCCGGAGCGCGCTGGCCGAACTCGGTTACAAGGTGCATACGGCCGCCACCCACAGCGATTTTCTGGTGCGCTTCAGCCAGGTTCGCTATCAAGTGGTCATCGTCGAGGAACTGTTCGCTGCCAATACCATCGAAGAAAACGCCACGCTCCGAGCGCTTCAGCAGATGCCCATGCACCAGCGGCGGCATGCCACGGTCTTGCTGTTCGGCGATGCCTTTCAGACGTTCATGCCGTTGCAGGCGCTCCAGCAAAGCGTCCACGCCGTTATCAACAGCGCCGAGCTTTTCCTCCTCAAGCAACTCGTTGAAAAGGCGGTCGCCGACAAGGAACTCTTCCTTCACGGCTACCAACAGGCCCAGGGCCGCGTCCTCTCCGCCCATCGCAAGGTGGAGGAATAGTCCCCTGTCCGCCATGACTCGCTTGGACCAGGCGCTCGTCGAGCGCGGCCTTTGCGACAGCCGTGAGAAAGCTAAACGCGCGATCCTCGCCAACACCGTCCGCGTCAACCAGCAACCCGCCCGCAAAGCCAGCGATCCGGTCAAACCTTCTGACCAGGTCTCCCTGGCGGTCGCCGAGAAATACGTCAGCCGCGGCGGCCACAAGCTCGAACACGGTCTGAAACACTTCGGCCTCGACGTAGCCGGTTGCACGGCCGTTGACCTCGGCGCTTCTACCGGTGGTTTCACCGATTGCCTGCTGCAACTCGGGGCGGAGCGCGTCTATGCCGTGGACGTGGGGCGCGGCCAGTTGGCGTGGAAACTTCGCCAGGATCGCCGCGTGGTCGTCATGGAACGCACCAACGCGCGACACCTCACTCCGCAGGCGTTTCCCACTCCGTTTGAGCTGGTGCCGCTGGTGGTCGTGGATTGCTCTTTCATTTCGCTCCAAAGAATTCTCCCCGCCGCCGTTGCTTTGTTGCGACCGGGCGGTAAGATTCTCGCGCTGATCAAGCCGCAGTTCGAAGCCGGCAAGGCGGAAGCCGACCGGGGGGCGGGCGTGATCAGCGACCCGAAGATTCATGAGCGGGTGCTCGCGGAATTGCAGGCCTTTGCGACGAGCGAACTGCGCCTGAACTGGCGCGGCGTGACCGAATCGCCTCTGCTGGGGCCCGCGGGCAACAAAGAGTTCCTGGTGCTGCTTGAAAAACCTTGCTGACCGCATCAAACGTGTTGGGCTCATCGGTAACGCCGAAAAGCCCGCCTGCGCCCGTGTCGTCGCCCAGGCCGCCAGGCTCGCAACCCGCGCCGGACGAAGCATCCTCACCGACGCCGCCACCAACCAGCTCGCCCGCCTGCGGGCGGAAACGTGTCCGGACGCCGCAACGCTTGCGCGCCGTGTGGATCTCCTGCTGGTCTTCGGTGGCGATGGCACCATGCTCCGCGTGGCGCGCGAAATTGCCGGCCTGCGCACGCCCATGCTCGGCATCAACATTGGCGGGCTGGGCTTTCTGACCGCCGTCTCCTCGCGCCACCTCGGGGCAGCGCTGAAGCAAGTTTGGGCAGGCCGCTTCGACTTTGAATCGCGCACGCTCATCGAAGCCAACGCCCGCACCGGCGGACGCCCGTTGCGCGGCCACGCGCTGAACGACATCGTGGTCAGCCACGGCATCGGATCCCGCTTGATCGAATTGGAGGTCTGCGTGGACGGCTCGCCTGTCACTTCCTATCGGTGCGACGGGCTCATTGTGAGTTCACCCACTGGTTCCACCGCTTATTCGCTGGCGGCGGGGGGCGCCATCGTGTTTCCGAACGCCGAGGTGTTCGCGATGACCCCGATCTGCCCGCACACTTTGAGTAATCGCTCACTCATCTTTAGCCTGGATTCTGAGATCGCCATCAAAGTGCGCACCTCCGAACCCACCGCCATTCTGAGCGCCGATGGCCAGACCTTGAGTGAGTTATCCGCCGGGGATGAGTTGACGATCCGCCGCAGCGCCCATGCCGTCCGCCTGATGCGCCTCGCCGGAAGTTCCTTTTTCGCGGCCTTGCGCGAGAAGTTGCATTGGCGGGGGACAAACCTCTAAGCTCGGGGTCACATGGTTCGCCTCAAGGACATCGCAGCGCAGGCCGGCGTCTCGATGATGACGGTTTCCAAGGCATTGCGCGATGCGCCGGACGTCTCCACCGCCACGAAAGAGCGCATCAAAAAGCTCGCGGATGCCATGGGCTACGTCCCCGATTCCAGCGCCCAAGGTTTGCGCAACAAGGCGACGAAGCTGTTCGGTTTGGTTGCGCCCAGCATCACGAGCCCGGTGTTCGCCCGCCTGATTTGCGCCATTGAAGAGCGCACCTACGAACTGGGCTACGACCTCCTTTACGCGCATACCCTCAACCTCATCCAGCGCGAGGAAACCAGCATCCGGCACATGCTTGCCCGGCGCGTTGAAGGCCTGTTTATCTACCCGGTGCATCGGCTCCAGCCGGAGGCGCGTGTTTATCAGGAACTGGCGGCGCGTCAGACTCCCGTGGTCTTGCTCGGCCAACCCGCGCCGTTCTGCAGCCAGTTTCTCAGTGTCGCATCCGACGACGAACCGGCGAGCTACGAAGCGACGCGGCATTTGCTTCAACTCGGCCATCGGCGCATCGCGTTCCTGGCCGGCCCCCTCGCCGCACCCTGGGCCCACGAGCGGCTGGCCGGCCATCGCCGCGCGCTGCGCGAGGCCAATCTCGAGCCGGACGACCACTCACTCTTCCCCGCCGGCAACACGATTGACGATGGCGCGAAGGCCGCCGCACAATTGCTGCCCGAGCTGGCCAACTTCACCGCCGTGCAGGCCTCCAGCGACCTCGTCGCCATCGGCTGCGCCAATGCCCTGTTGGACAGCGGCGTTCGCATTCCGGACGACGTTTCGGTAATCGGCTTCGGGAATCTCCTCACGGCACAGTTCTTCCGCGTGCCATTGACCACCATGCGCCAACCCAAACGCCGCCTCGGCAACGCCGCCATGGACCTCATGTCCCGCCTGCTCCGTGGCCAACCCGCCGAATCGCTGCGCCTACCCGCCACGCTGTCCATCCGCGCCAGCACGCGTCCGCCTCGAACCAGTGCATCCTGACCCGTGGCGGGCTGAACAAACGAGGCTGGCTGCGCCGCGAGTTCAAACGGGCCGGGTGAAGCGACCTATTGCCCACGGGATCCCATCTGAGGCTCAAAGGTCGTGGAACGACGACGGCGCGAGTCCAGGCCTCAAGTCGAATCACCCGCAGTTCTGCCCTCGCCGTTGCCGAACCCGGCTGCTTTCCCTCGCCACCACATTCGCCGCGTCACTTCGCGCCTTGATCGATCCAGGCGCGAATCAATCCAACCTGTTCCTTCGTCAAAGGTTCGATCCCGGCGCGGTTGCGGGGCGGAGGCATCCAATGATCTTTGTCGCCAACATGCGCCACCGCGTGAACTACCCGACTTTCGGCGCTGTTACCCGGCTGGATGACCTTACCGTCTTTGGCACCTTTAAGCGCCGTTTCCAAGCCGTTCAATTGCAGACCGGCCTTGGGGCGCTCCGCGCCATGGCAGCGAATACAGGAATTGTCGAGAATGGGTTTAATGTCTTTGGTGTAGGTCACGCCCTTCTGGGTGGACGCGGGTGGCAGCTTGCTGGTGTCCACCGATGCGGCCAACGCCGCGAAGCTTGCGACCAACACGCTCAAGGCTGTTGCGGAAAGAAGTGTTCTCATAGTTGAATTCGTTGATGCAGAACGTGGTCCAGCTTCGGTGGATTTGCAACCTTAGCAATGACTCGGTCCGCGCGGATGGTTCTTGGACTCTGCGCCGACAGAGCAGAATGCGTGTTCGACACTAGGTCGCCACAGTCGGGACACACGAAGAAGGGCACTAGTTCCCCCGTGCCATCACGACTTCAGCGCATGCAGGAGATTGCCTTCGTGCGGACAGACTTCACTGTACGGCGAAGAAAGTGCTCAAGCCTGACCAGTTTCTGCCGACGAAGGGGTGGCATGCCTCTCCTGTGGAGGGGTCAGCACCTCGGTAAGCGGCACGGCGCCGCCAGACCAGAGTGAACGCCTTGAACGTGCAGGATATTCCGGCCTGCAAGCGAAGGCACAGACCGGTTGGTTTTCTTTGGGAAGCCAGCAACGGTCTGTGCCTTCGCTTTTTTAGGGCTCAACAGCGGCAACAAAGAAAGCACATGACAACCAGTCCAATGAACATCGGCAACCCGGCCCTCCGGGCGCATCCTGGCAAACATCTCACGTTCGTGCTCGGGGGAGAATCTTACGGTATCGAGGTGGTGCGGGTGCGGGAGATCGTCAAGCTCCAGCGCGTCACCCCCGTGCCGCAGGTCTCGGACTGTATCCGCGGGGTCATCAATCTGCGTGGCCGGGTCATCCCGGTGGTAGACTTGCGCGTCAAGCTCGGTCTCCCGCGCCCCGTGGACACGGAACAGAGTTGCATCATCGTGGTCCAGGCCACGGTGACTGGGGGGCAACCCCACCCAATGGGCCTGATCGTGGATGCGGTGGAAGAAGTGATGAATTTTGCCGCCGAGGACATTGAGCCGCCACCGGAGTTCGGATTGTATGCCGGAACGGGTTCGATCCTCGGCCTGGCCAAACTCAAGGGACAGGTGAAAATGCTGCTGGATCTGGACCGGATTCTAAACGGGGACATGCTGCCACGAACCCTTCTTTCGGCTTCTGAATTCAGCACACCTCCCGCACACACAACGTGAACTCCTGATAACGACCCAAATCTCAACGACGATCTCTCACCTCAAACGAACCAAACATGAACTTCCTGAAGAATCAAAAACTGGCCGTCAAAATCACCTTCGGCTTCGCGGTTGTCCTCATCCTCCTGTTGACAGTGGCGGCGTTCGGCTACCGCGGCTTGGGCAACGCCCAAAACGGCGTGATCTCCTATCGGGCGCTGGCGCGCGAAAACATCCTCGTGGCGGATCTGCACGCGGGCCTGCTCCTGATGCGCCTTGATGTGAAGGAGTATTTCGTCACCAAGAGTGACACGACGAGCAGACAATATGAGGACCACAAGAAGCTCCTGGTGGACAAGTTGGCCGAGGCCAAAACCACCGTCACTCACCCGGAACGTGCCGCGAACGTCAAAACGATCGAGCAGGAGATCGGCGCGTATGACAAGGAACTGCGCGAGCTGTTCACCGCCCTCCGGAATAGCGATGCCGCGCTGCAAAAGACCCAGCAGGACAAGCTCGTGACCATCGGGGTCACCATGACCAAGGCGATGGAGGAGATCCAGAGTTCGATTACCACGGATCAGGTCGCACTGGGGAAGGAATTTCAGGCCAGCGTCGCCATGTTCCATTGGCTGATTTTGATCGTCTCCTGTGCGGCGCTGGCTTGCGGCATCGGGTTGGCCATTGTCCTGACGCTGGCCATCACCCGCCCCTTGCGGCGGATTGCCGAAGGCATGGCCAGCGGCGCCGAGGAAACGGCCAACGCTGCCGGTCATGTTGCCGCCTCCGGCCAATCGCTCGCGGAAGGCGCTAGCGAACAGGCAGCATCCATCGAAGAAACCAGCTCCTCGCTGGAGGAAATGTCCAGCATGGCGAAACGCAACGCTGAGAACTCGGGCCAGGTCAACCAGATGATGGGACAAGAGGCTGCGGCCATCTACAAATCCATCAACGAACGCATGTCCGCGATGCAGAAGTCAGTCGAGGACGCCAGCCGGGCGAGTCAAGAAACGGCCAAGATCATCAAGACGATTGACGAGATTGCCTTTCAAACCAACATCTTGGCGCTGAACGCTGCGGTCGAAGCCGCCCGGGCTGGCGAAGCCGGCATGGGTTTCGCGGTGGTGGCGGATGAAGTTCGCAGCCTGGCTCAACGCAGCGCCCAAGCCGCCAAGGAGACGCAGCAACTGATCGAGCGCTCCGGCGCCAAGACGAGCGATACGCTCGTTCTTTACAGCGAAGTCTCGAAGCTGATGGCCCAGAATGGGGAAATCGCCAGCAAGGTCACCGCGCTGGTGGCCGAAGTGGCCGCCGCCTCCAATGAACAAAGCCAGGGCATCTCGCAGATCAACACGGCGGTGGGCCAGATGGACAAGGTCACGCAAAGCAACGCGGCCAACGCCGAGGAGAGCGCCGCCGCCGCCGAGGAGTTGAATGCACAGGCCGAGGCAATGAAGGAGGTCGTGCGGGACTTGATGCAACTGGTGGAGGGACAGGCCAAGTTCCTGGTCAATCGCGGGAACCGGCCAGCGCCGCGGGTGATCGCCGCTCCGAAATCCCACCAAACCAGGGCGGCATCCCGAGCGAGTAAAACTGCTGGCGGAAATGGCGCGCACCGGAGCCCGAATGCGAATTCCATCATGGCGGTGGCGGGTAGCAGGCCAAGCCGGGCCGAGGAAGCCATCCCGTTGGAGGCCGAGTTCCGGGATTTCTAATCGGAACCGGTCAGCATGTCCGCCCGCCCGCGCACGGGCTGGCGGACCGGGCGTTTCGCGCGCTCAGAGCTTCTGTTTGGAGCAGCAGGCTTTTTTCCTGGTGTCGAATCACCGTGAAATGAGTATGGTGTGCGCATGACGCCTTCCAAGCCAGCCCTCGGCCTGCGCGCTGGAAACCGCAACTACCAACGGCGGTCGGCCGCCCAATCACGCTGCCGTGTTTGACTTCCTCACCCATCCCAAACTCACGACCAAGGTGATCTTTCTGGGAACGGGGAGCGTCCTGATCACGGCGGTCGCGCTGGTCGCGCTGGCTGCCTGGCAGAACGAGCATTACCAATCGCTGGCCCAAAAGGAAGTGGATGCGCTCGTCGGTGCGGACCTGGACCACATCGCCCAAGGAGTTTACAGCTTGGTCCAAACGGAAAACGACGCGGTTCAGCAACAGGTGAGCGTCAACCTCAATGTCGCGCGGCACATGCTAGCCAACGCCGGGCTGCTCACCCTGGCCAGCACGACGGTGACTTGGACCGCTGTGAACCAACTCAGCCAAGAGCGAAAGGAGGTTCAATTGCCGGCGATGTTGGTGGGGGATGCGTGGCTGGGCCAGAACACCGAGCCGGCGGTGGAATCCGTCGTGGTGGACGCGGTGACGCGAATGGTCGGCGAAACCGCCACCGTGTTCCAGCGCATGAACGAGCGCGGTGACATGCTGCGCGTGGCCACGACGGTCAAAGACACCACAGGCCGGCGTGCCATCGGCACTTACATCCCCGCCATCAACCCGGACGGCAAACCCAACCCCGTCGTCTCGGCCATCCTCAACGGCGAAGCCTACCACGGTCGCGCTTTCGTCGTGAACACCTGGTATCTCACCGCCTACCAGCCGATTCAGGATGCCGCAGGTAAGCTTGTGGGCATGCTGTATGTCGGCGTCCGCCAGAAAAATGTCGAAGCGCGCGTGCGCCAGGCGATCCTCCAGACCCGGGTCGGCAAGACCGGCTACGTTTACGTCGTCGGGGGCCGGGGTGAGGAACGGGGCCACTACATCATCTCCCAACGAGGCGAGCGCGACGGAGAGAATGTGTGGGAGAGCAAAGACAGCGACGGGCGACTGGTGATCCAGAACGTCATCGGCAAAGCGCTTGCGTTGAAGCCCGGCGAAATCACGACCGAGCGTTACCGCTGGCAGAACCCGGACGACCCCGCGCCCCGGTGGAAAGTGGCCCGCCTGATGTATTACGCGCCGTGGGACTGGGTCATTGGGACCAGCGTTTACGAAGATGAACTTCAGCATTACCGAACCGTCTTGAACGCCGGGCGACGGCAAATGACGGGCTTCATGAGCGCGGCAGGGCTGCTGATCGCGCTGTTGGTCGGCCTGGCAGGGGTCCTCCTGGCTTGGACCATGACCCGACCGATCCGCCAGATCACCCGAGCGGCGGAAACCATCACCCGGGGAAACCTGAATCAGACGGTGGAGGTCCGTTCCCAAGATGAGATCGGCATCCTGGCCAACACCTTCAACTTCATGACCGCCCAACTCCGGCAAACCCTGGCGGGCTTGCGGCAGGAAAACCTGGACCGGGCTAAGGCGGAACAGGCCCTGCGGGAACGTGAGACAAAACTGCAGAGTCTCCTCCGCTCCGCGCCCATCGGGCTCGGCGTGACCAAGAATCGCCACATAACTGACGTAAACGATTTTCTCTGCCAAATGATGGGGGCAACGCGGGAAGAACTCATCGGCCAATCCGTCCGGGCGTTTTACGCCACGGAGGAGGAATACGAGCGCCTGGGCGAAGCTCTGAGCTTGCCCGGAGGAGTCTTCTCCGGAGATTTCAAGATGCGACGCAAGGACGGCAGCCTATTCGAGGCGCAGATCAACATGGCACACCTGAACTCGGACGAACCCACGCAGGGCGTTGCTTTCGCCCTGGTGGACCTCACCCAGC
>CAYJNU010000213.1:0-3838 GCA_964371005.1 uncultured Verrucomicrobiota bacterium
AACCTCACGTATCCGGGCCGATTGATCAACAATCTGCTCCAGGGAAAATGGACTGGAGCCCGCGACGAATCATACCGGTTCGTCTGCAATACCACCGTCGGGGTGGCCGGGTTCTTCGACGTGGGGACTAAATGGAAGATTCCGACATCGGACGCGGATTTTGGCCAAACGTTCGGCCAATGGGGTTGGGATCCACAGTGTTTCATCATGTTGCCGATATTCGGGCCGAGCAGCGAACGCGATACCCTCGGCCTGGCGGCCGACACGGCGGCCAATCCGTTGCTCTATATCGCTCCCTACGAATTCGACGCGAACAATCCACTGACTTATCTCGGCCCTTACACTTATCTCGCCTACATGGTGAAGTATAACGATCTCAGCGACAGCGTGGGCGAATACGTGCGCTTCAGTCAGGCCGAAATGGATCCGTATTCCGAGATTCAGTATGCCTGGACATTCGCGCGCGCGAACCGGGTGGCGGATTTCCAGGTGAAGGGAAGCCCGGACGATGCTTCGATGGAAACCCTCGAATCCGTCTTCTTCACCTTCAAAGACCCTGAATTCCCAAGCCACGGCAAGACCCGGTCGGTTCTGATTCCGGCAACGGGCAAAAGGTTGAAGTTTACGTTTTGGCTGCAGCCCGGAAGAGCGCCCGTGGTTTATATCCTTCCGGGTCTAGGCTCGCATCGGCTCGCGCATCCCTCCATTGCCCTGGCCGAACTGGTTTACAGGAACGGCTTCTCCGCCGTATGCATCAGCAGCCCGTTCAACTCCGAGTTCATGGAGCACGCTTCGACCGCGGCGATGCCGGCCTATCTGCCGGTGGACGGTCACGATGTGCAGGTCGCGTTCACGGAAATTGATCGGCGCTTGCAGGCGCTGTATCCGGAGCGGTTGGAGGGCAAAGCGCTGATCGGCTATTCGATGGGCGCGCTCGAGTCCTTGTTCCTCGCGGCCACCGAAGCGACAAATCAGTCGCCGTTGATCAGATTCGACCGCTACGTTGCCATCAACCCACCCGTCCGTCTGGCGCATGGCATCTCCATGCTGGACGAATTCTACCAGGCACCCTTGGACTGGCCGAGCGCGGAACGAACCGACAACATTGAAAACACCTTTTTGAAGGTGGCCGCCTTGAGCAAAGGAACCCTCACGCCGCAAACCTCGCTGCCCTTCAGCGCCATTGAGTCCAGGTTCCTCATCGGACTCACGTTTCGACTCATGCTGCGGGACATTATCTTCAGCAGCCAGCGGCGCAATAACCAGGACGTCCTGCAACACCCGATCAGGAATCTGAGGCGCAATCCCGTGTATCAGGAAATCCTGCAGTATTCCTACCGGGATTATTTTGAGAAGTTTGCCGTCCCGTATTATTGGAGCCGGGGCATTGACTCGACGGCAGAAGCGCTGGAAAAAGCCGGCGATTTGCGAACGTATGACGCCGGTCTGCGCGCCAACCCCAACATCCGCGTTACCGTCAATCAAAACGATTTCCTCCTGGCAGACGAGGACTTGGCCTGGCTCCGCGCTACGTTCCCCCCGGAACAGTTGACGGTTTTCGAGCAAGGTGGGCACTTGGGAAATCTCTTCAATCCCACGGTGCAGCAGACCATTTTGAGCGCGCTGGCGAATATGAAGGCATCCCCACCCAAGGCAGCCACGCCGCCGAGTCCGTAAGATCAGATTCAAGAAGGGGTTGGCTCTGCAACCGATGACCGCACACTCCTCGCGCAAGCAACTCTCGCCCACCTGGATTCTGGTCATCCTAACCGGCCTCAACCTGTTCAATTACCTCGACCGCTACGTGCTCTCGGCGGTGTTGACGCCGCTGCAAATAGATCTCGGCCTCAACGACGGTCAGGCCGGGCGGCTCGTGACGGCGTTCATGATCGGCTATTTCGTCACGTCGCCGGTCTTTGGGTGGCTGGGTGACCGCTGGTCACGCAAATGGCTTATCGCCGCCGGTATTCTGGTGTGGAGCGTGGGCACCATCCTGACGGGGTTTGCGGCGACGTTCGCGATGATGATCGGTTTTCGTGTCCTCGTCGGTCTTGGTGAAGCGAGCTATGCGACCATCAGCCCGAGCCTGATTTCCGACAGCTACGCTCCGGCGAAACGGAACAACGCGTTAACGATTTTCTACGTCGCGATTCCCGTCGGTGCGGCGTTGGGCACAATCATTGGCGGACTCATCGCCGCGAAATGGGGCTGGCGACACGCCTTCATCTGGGCGGGCGCACCGGGGTTGTTCCTTGCGCTCGTGATGCTGCCGTTCGCCGAACTCAAGCGCGGCCAGGCCGAGGGCAAGACCAAGGAAGCCGCAAAGCGACCTTCAGTCCGCGACATCGTGAATCTCTTTCGCATCCCGGATTACGTGCTCGTGGTGTTTGGTTACACGGCCTACACGTTCGCGCTGGGCGCCTTCGGGCATTGGGGACCGACGTTCCTGCATCGCGCTCATGGCGTGGCTGTGGACAAGGCGGGCACATTTTTCGGCGCGGTGCTCGTGGTCGCCGGACTCGTGGGCACGTTGCTCGGCGGATTCGCCGCAACCGCGTGGCAGAAGCGCAATCGCGCCGGCTACGCGTGGACGCTGGGACTCTCGGTGCTGGTCGCCGTGCCGCTCGCGTTCGGCGCGTTCCTCGCCAGTTCGACGTTTTGGTCCATGTCGTTTCTAGCGGCGGCGATGTTCTTCCTGTTTCTGTCCACCGGCCCGGTCAACACGCTCATTTTGGAAACCGCACCGGTGAATCTTCGCGCTAGCGCCATGGCCATTTCTATTTTCACGATTCATCTATTTGGCGACATGTGGTCGCCGGAAATTGTCGGGCGGCTCGCGGATTCATTCGGCGGCAATTTGCAGAAGGCCGTCTTGATTTTGCCCGTCGCGTTGATCGTGGCCAGCGCGCTTTGGCTGGTGCTCGCGTTGAAAACGAAGCGTGGCCCCGCCCACCATTCTGTTCCCGCGTGAAAAGATTGCCTGGCAATGCACAATCTGATGGGAAAGCGCAACCGAACCGGAGCGCAAGGCGTCGCAAATGCTAAAGTTCACGACGTAGGCGGCTATGATTTCAGATCCTTCGTGGGATGCGAATGCTCGCTTTCGTTCCCTGAACGTGAATTTCGTCCTTCGTCCAAGAAAGCTGAATTGTCTCCGGCTTGGCTTCTTCGTATTTTGCCATCTCGGTGAGCGGCGGGCGAATATAGCGTTCGAGAAAAACCGCCATCGTCTTGCCAGCCTTGGAATCCATATGTGCCCACGCGTCCGCACCAACGTAATGTTTGCCTTGGCACGCATTGAATGCCGCAATCAGTTCGCTGAGACGAGGTGAAGGCGTTGGGTCGAGAACGATGAGCACCGGCGTCAGACCGGCAGCGCGGGCTTCGCGTGGAAAGGAAAGTTCCTCGCCGAAACGGCCTTGTCCGCTGGCGGCAATTGTCACTCGGAGTTTGAATTCGTAAGCGAGTTGGCTCTCACCATCGTAGCAATCAATCTGGCGACCTTCGCCAGTTGGTTCGCCGCGTTCGTTCACGCGTTTGACGGGCGAGTTCTTTGAGCCGACCGCCTCACCGCCGAGACAACTTGCCAGCACCGGTTCGAACAAATAGCCCGTCTCCTGCGCCGCACGATTATCCACGTCGAAAATCCACTTGCGCCAGACGAGCCACGATGCGAGCAAGCCGTCATGCACGCCGCCGAACTCCAGCAGACTGCGCGGGCCGATTTGGTTCATCGTCGGTTTTGGCTGGCCGGAGAGAATGCGCTGATACTTGAGCCGTCGTTTGTGCAACGTGGCGAGATTCTCAAAGTAGAGCCGGAAGTCAGATTCGTTTGCAA
>CAYJNU010000213.1:3848-13296 GCA_964371005.1 uncultured Verrucomicrobiota bacterium
AACGCATTCAGCCAGACTCTCCACGAGCGCGGCAGCGGATGGACAACCAGTTTGCGGAGTTTGAAACCACGCCAGCGGAAGCCGATAGTAGTCGTTGCTCGGAGGCGGAGACGAAAGTGCGGGCAGCTTCGAGACTCCGGCAGCCAAACCAAGGTCGCGACAGCACTGAGACAGCAGACAGAACAGTTCGTTTTCGGAAAGCGTCACGCGGTCATCGCCATTGCCGAGGATGCGTGCGGCGCTGAACGACTTCTTGATTTCGACAGGCGTGGGCATGGTCATTTCCTCGACTGTTCCAGCAGTGCGAGCTGCTCGTCTTTCTCGCCTGCCAATTCCGCCAACAAGGACTCAGTCTGCGCGAGCGCCGGACTCATTCCCTCCGACCGTGTGAGGCAGAAGCGGAGCGATGGATGACCGTTGCCGCTGTATCTTGCGGCGAAGCCATACTCCCGTGCGATGTGTTCCGCGACGGCTCGCGCGAGCATTGGCGGAATCGCGTTGCCGATTTGCTGGATTCGGCTCGCCGCGCTGCCCGCGAACTCGAATGTGTCGGGAAACGTCTGTAGCCGCGCGCACTCGCGCAACGTGAGCAGCCGATCTTCTGTTGGATGCACAAACTCGCGCGTGGCCGCGCTGGTGATAGTCAGACTCGGTTCGTCGGCGAACAGACGCTTCAAACCGGACGGCGCACCGCCGCGTTTCTCGACCGGCGTTCCGTCCATCACGCGGCGGAACGCGCGGCGACGAAACGAATCGTGCTGCAAATGCTCCGGTAAATCCTTCATTGTCTGGCCGGGCTGCAATCCCCGCACACGCTCAAGCTGAACATCCGACAGCACCACCGCATAGTGGTCGGTCACAGTTCTGGCTTCGTCGCGCAGGTAGGCTTGCAGTTCGTTTTGTGGCGGCTTGCGAAACGCCAGTGGTTCGCCGGCTTCCGTTACTGCGGGCGGAAGGTCGCCTACGGCGGTCGCGAAGGTGATTTCTCCTTTGCGAAAGATGCTGCCAGAAAAGCTCGTCACCGGTTCGGGGAATGAAAAGTCGTGTCCGAGTCTGTTCCCGACAATAAGGACGCGCTTGCGCCGTTGCGGAATGCCGTAGCCTTGCGCATAGACTTTTTCCAAGTTTAGCGAGTAACCCGCCTCCAAAAAAGCCGCCACCGCGTCGCGAACATGCGAGCCGCCATCGCTGGTAAGAAGTCCTTCGACGTTTTCCATTACGAACCACTTCGGGCGAATGCCTTCAAGCAGACGGACGTAATGGCTCAACAGAGAATTGCGCGGGTCGTCGCCCGCCTTGACGCCCGCGCTGCTGAAACCTTGGCACGGTGGGCCACCGAGCAGCATGTCGAGTTCGCCGAGATTCAGTTCGATGCGCTGAAGCACGGCATCGGCGGTGAGTTGCCGGATGTCCGCCGCTTCACACGGAGTTCCGGGGAAATTGCGGCGGTAGGATTCAACCGCGTCGGCGTCAATATCGGTGGCAAACCGAACGTCGTAGCCTGCCTGACCAAAACCATGGGAACACCCACCCGCACCGGCAAACAGGCTGATAGCCGTTGGCCTGAATGGTATTGCGGGATCAGTCTTGTCCGGTTGATCAATCACAACGTCAGATTTTAGTCCAATTAACGGGTTCACGTAAATCTTGTTTCATTTTCCATCAACTCGCGGGACTTCTTCCTCTCTCGCTTGTTGAGCATGATCTATTTGCCCGGCGGAGCGGGCGAATTCGCTGGCGCTTTCATCTGCGCCTGAAGCTCGCGGTGATTCACCTTGCCGGTGCCGAGTTTCGGAATCTCCTTCACCGCTTTGATTTCGCGCGGCACGCTCAGATTCGTTAACCCCTTCGCCTTGATGGCGGCGCGGATTTCGTTCAGGGTCAGCTTCGGTTCGTTGGTCACGGCGATAAGCGCTTCGCCCTTGTTCTCATCGGGGCGCGTGATGACGGCGACCTGGCAGCGCAGACCATACTTCGGAAACGCCCCCGCCAGCGCGTCTTCGACCGCTGAAAGGCTCACCATCTCGCCACTCACCTTGGCGAAGCGTTTCAATCGCCCGCGGATGTGCAGGTAACCGTCGGCATCCACGCTCACGATGTCGCCGGTGTCATACCAGCCGCCGAGGGCCTGGAATTTCGCGTTCGCGTCGGCGTTCAAGTAGCCTTTCATCACGTTGGGGCCATGCACGAACAGCCGTCCGCCGTCTTCCACCCCTTCGACCGGCTCCAGCTCGTAATCCATCCCCGGCAGGAGACGTCCCACGGAACCGTAACGCGGTTCGAGCGGCGTGTTGACGCTCACGCACGGAGCGCATTCCGTCGCACCATAACCTTCGAGGATGCGCACGCCGTATTTCTGCGACCAGGTGAGCGCGGTGGCTTCCTGCAGCTTCTCCGCAGCGGCGAACAAATATCTGAGGCTGCGGAAGTCATAGGGATGCGCCTTGCGCGCGTAGCCGTTCAGGAAGGTGTTCGTGCTGATAAACACCGTGCAGTCCCGATCGTAGAGCACCGACGGCACCATGCGGTAATGCAAGGGCGAAGGATAAAGGAAGATGTATATTCCGCGCACCAGTGGCAGGAACGTTCCCACCGTGAGGCCGAAGCTGTGGAAAAGCGGCAGGCAGTTGAAGACACGGTCGCAGTCGGTGAAATCGGTTACAGCCAGTATCTGGCGGATGTTGGCGAGGATGTTTCCGTGCGTCAGTTCGACGCCCTTGGGCACGCCTTCGGAGCCGCTCGTGAAGACAATCACGGCCGGGGAGTCGGCAACTGGAGGATGGAGGATGGAGGATGGAAGATGAAAAACATGTCGGAGCAGCGTGAGGAATTTCCGGAAGCCGCTGATGCCGGCGCGGACGTCTTCGAGGTAAATCAGATGGATGCCTGCTTTGATGAAAGCGTCCACGTTAAGCCGGGCGCGTTCGAGAAAGACGCGCGAGGTGACGATGTGTTTCAGTCCGGCGAGGTTCGCGCACGCCAGCATCGTGGGTGTGCCCGAGGAGAAATTCAGCATGGCGGGCACTTTGCCAAGCTGCCACAAGGCGAGGATGACCACCGGTGTGGCGTTGATATTGGGCAACAACAGGCCAACCCGCTCGCCACCCGAAGCCATGTCGCGCAAGGCTTGTGCCAACACATCCGCCCCCACCATCAGCTTCCGATAGGTCAGCGTTTGCAGCGTCGCGTCTTCGAGGATGACATGGCCGGGATGTTTGCGGGCTGTCTCTGCCACCGCCGAAAGGACATTCTGCGCTCCAAATGACATCTCAATCTCGAACTGCTGCCGCACCATCTGGTCACGGAGCCAGTATGTCAGCAGCGCCCGAGCGCGGCCGGTGCTGATCTCGCCCAACTCGGGTGCGGCCAGCACGGCGCTGAAGTGTGCGGTCACTTTGGGAAAGTACTTCTTCCAGCCTGGATTGGGGGAAAACGGCAGGCGTTCAGCACCGCGCAAGTAAGTGGTTATGACTTTCGCTTTCGTTTTGAAAATTAAAAACCCTGTCCCGTCGAAGAGCTTCATCAAACTGCCCGTGCGCGACAACCGGCCTTCGGCAAAGAGCACGAGCCGCCCGCCACCTTTGAGAAACTCCGCCATGCGCTTCACCGCGTAAGGCGAACCGGGATCAACGGGCAAGGTGTAACGGTTGATCATGATTTTCTGATGGACCCAGCTCGTCTGCGCCGAGATGCTCGAACTAACCAGCTTCCAATCCCCATCGAGGCAGACCCAGAGAAATAGCCAGTCAATCCAAGAGCGGTGATTCGGAATCAAGAGCACCGGGCCGGATGTTTTCAGCGCATCCAGGTCGTAGGCACGAAAGCGGAAAAAGACCCGGAGCAAAAGGCGCAGGACAGTTTTCATGGCTCTGGGAAGTGCATCATCTGGGAGTGCATGCTTCAAACAAAATCGGTGGCTGTGTTCGTTCGCTGCTTTTCCACTCCGCCCGCCGGCGCCCATCTGGCCAACCCCAATATGCCCATCAATCTCAACTGATTTTGCGGTTTCAACGACCAGCAGCCGCAAACCCAGATCAACCAAGTCCTTGATCTCATCCGGTGGCTTGGCGTGCTGTGGCTCGTGGCCTTTCTCCCCACCCATCTGGCCTTGCGCAGAATCTTCGTCAAGCCACTGCCAGCGGCCGGCACGAAGCGACCCAGTTGATTCCTGTGATCAAAACCGCATGCCCGCCAAGGCGGGTCTGCACATGTTAGGTAGGGTAACACCCCATAGCGCCGACAAGGTCTTCGGGTGCATTATGGCGGTGGCAAATGGAACGCTCGCCCGAAATCAAGTGTCAGCCGTCCCAATGCATCGCCGATTATGAAACACAACAGAGTCCGTGGAGACGCCCGGAGCTTCGGCCCTCAGTTCGTCTCCGTCCGATTTGAATTCACGCAGCCTACGGCCATCACCGTTTGCGTCGCAGGAACGTTCAACCAGTCGCAGCCCGAAAGTAAGACCCCGCATTCCTCGGACGGCGGCCACTGGTGGAAGGAAACGACTTTGGTGCCCGGCCCGTACGAAAACTGTCTGGTGGCGGACGACGAGTGCATGCCCGACCCGCTGGCTCGGGAAACCGTGCCGAACCCGTTCGGTGGGAGAGACTCGGTTTTGAAGGTGGCGAGCTCGCCGGAAGCAGCCCATCTCGCCGCCGCGGAACATTTGCCGCTGAAAAACGCAAACATAATAGGCGGAACGCCACCGATCTTCATGGTCCTTGTCCTTGCGGTGGCCTTGATGGCTTCGCACCGGACCTCGGCAGCGGGGCCACCGCCCGTTGACTTGAAATCGGCGGCCCATTTCGTGATTTTGGCCACGGCAACGACCACAACCACGGGCGGGGGGATCATCAATGGGGATGTTGGATTGTCACCAGTTGGCTCACAGGGAATCCCTCCGGGGCAAATCAACGGGACGATATACAACGGCGGCCCGATCGCCGCCCAAGCCCAACTCGATTTGAACGACGCGATTATCGCCGCCAGCCCGGCTCAGCTTCCGGGCGGCATCAATGCAGGCGCCGAACTCGGTGGGCAAACCCTGGTTGCTGGCGTCTATGTATCGCCGTCGGGCGCGTATGACCTGACCTCGGTGGATCTCACCCTCCATGGCGGTCCGAATGATGTCTGGATTTTTCAGATGGCGAGCACCCTCACCGTGGGCGTCGGTCGCAAGGTCATCTTGACGGGAGGCGCACAAGCGCGAAACGTTTTCTGGCAGGTCGGCAGTTCCGCGACGCTTGGCACTTCCTCCGTCTTCAAAGGGACCATCATGGCCTATGCCTCCATCACCATGAATGCCAACTCAACCCTCCATGGTCGGGCGCTGGCTCAGAATGGAGCGGTGACCTTCAACGGCGATGACGGCAGTCTGCCCACGCCGGAGGCCCCCAGCCTCGCGAGCCTCTCCCGCGCGACCGCTTCCGCCACCGTCGCCGTCAACACCACGCCGTATTTTCTCCTGACGCTGCAAGCCAGCCCGGACCTGTCCCCCACGAATTGGATGACCATCGGCACGCATACGCCGGTGACCCGTTCCTGGGTTTTCACCGACAACACGGCAACGGCCACCGTGACTCAGCGTTTCTATCGGGCATTCATCAGCCCTTAGCGACCTCCGCAATCCCGCTCGGTCAGGAAGCTTCTATGCTGCTGGTCAAAGCAATCAAAACGAAAGTGAAGAATTTCAACATGTCAAACACGAGTGCAAAAACAAACCGGTCGCCCCACCGCGCGCGACTCATCGCCGGGTGTACGCTTGGCGTTATTCTTACCCAGCACGCCGCGCTTGGCGTTCAAACGCCGATAAACCTTGGCACGGCCGCCAATTATGTGGTGTTGGCAAAATCAGGCATCAGCACCGTCCCGCCGGCCGCCGTGACCGGCAATCTGGGCGTCAGTCCGATTGACTCGACGGCCATTACCGGGTTTTCACTCATCCTGGATAGCACGGGTCAGTTTTCGACTTCGGCGCAAGTGACCGGGAACATTTACGCCCCCGACTATGCAGCACCGACTCCGGCCCACCTCACCACGGCAGTCCTCAACATGGAAGCCGCGTACACCGACGCCGCCGGACGAACCTTGCCGGATCATACGGAACTAGGGAGTGGCGATATTGGCGGAATGACTCTCGCCCCTGGGCTCTACAAGTGGGGCACCGGCGTCAGCATCCCCGCAGATGTCACTCTTGCGGGCGGCCCGGATGATGTCTGGGTCTTCCAGATTGCGGGGAACCTCACGATCGCGGGCTCCAAGGCGGTCATTCTGAGCGGCGGCGCCCAGGCCCAGAACATATTCTGGCAGGTCACCGGCGGTGTGGGCGTGGATCTGGGAACAGGCTCGCACTTTGAGGGAATCATCCTGTCGCTGGCCGGGATCAACCTGCGGAGTGGCGCTTCCATCAATGGGCGGATGTTGGCTCAGACGGCGGTGACACTGGGGGCCAATTCCATCACCGCCCCCAGCACGACACTGCTGCCGCCCCGCTTCGGTCCGGTTTCGCGCGCCTCCAATGGCGAGGTGATCCTGGTCATCACGAACACCCCGGGATTCACGCTCGCGCTGCAATACTCCACCAATCTCACTAGTTGGACGACGTTCGCCACACCGGTCCCAACCGTCAGTCCTTACGTGAGCACCAACCAAACGATGCCGACGGATGCGATGCGCTTTTACCGGGCGTTCTATCCCTGATCCAAAACTACCATCTAAGATTTACTCCCATGAAACATAATCACAACCATGACAATGCCCCGGATGCGGAAACAAAACTGCAGCCGGTTCGGTTTGAATTCACGCATCCTACGGCCACCACCGTTTGTGTCGCGGGAACGTTCAACCAGTGGCGGCCCGAAAGCAAAACCCTGCATTCCTCCGGCGTCGGTCATTGGTGGAAAGAAACGGCTTTGGCGCCCGGCATCTACGAGTACTGCCTGGTGGTGGACGGCGAGTGGATGCCTGACCCGCTGGCCCGGGAAACCGTGCCCAACCCGTTCGGCGGAAGAAACTCGATTTTGAAGGTGGCGAACTCGCCGGAAGCCGCCCACCTCGCCGACGCGGAGACTTTACCTCTGAAAAACACAAACCAAACCGAAGGAACGCAACATGATGGACAAACAAACACAAGCAATCAGCAATGACATGAGCCAACTGGCCGATGACGCACGCGCCTTGATGGCGGCCACGGCCGACGTGGCCGGAGAAAAAGTCAGCGAAGCCCGCAAGCGGCTCGCCGCCGCCCTGGAGCGCGGCAAGGAGATCTATGGTCGCGTCAAGGAGAAGGCCATCGAGGGGGCCAAAGTCACCGACCAGGTCGTGCATGAGCATCCGTATCAAGCCATTGGCATCGCCTTCGGGGTCGGGGCGATTCTCGGCTACCTCGTCGCTCGTCGGTGCTCCCACAATTGCGATTGATCCCGCTATGGAGCCGGCCACCGACCACTTCGGACGAATCGGCACTTCGTCGAAACGTCTTGCGCATCGGTTGTTGACCATCGGGGAAAACCGGCTGGAGTTGTTGCTGGTGGAAGTGCAGGAGGAGCGCGAGCGCCTCCTGCGCGTCATCCTGCTGGCCCTCGGCGTGGCGGCGTTTGGTCTGCTCGCTGGAATCTCACTGACCGCTGCCCTCGTCGTGCTGCTATGGCCGTATTCGCCCGTGGCGGCGCTCCTGACCTTGGCCGGCTTCTATGGCGCGGCGGCGGTCTGGCTCTACCGGCGGCTCATCGGAATCCTTCGCGACTGGCAGAATCTTCCCGCCACCCTCAACCAACTCAAAAAGGACCGCGCATGTTTGGAAACCATCCTCGAATGAGTCCGCTCGAATTGCGGAAGCAGTTGTTGATCGCGGAAAGCGAACTCAATCGCGCCCAACTGGCAGAGGAATGGGCCGCCATGACGACGGGCGTTCGCACGTTTATCGGCGGGGCCAGGTCGTTCGGCTCGGTCGTCTCGGCGGCGGCACTGCTGGTGACGGGTCTCGCCGCTTTCCGGCGCACCAAGCCCGCGCCTGCTGGCGAGAAACCATCGTGGTGGCAAACCCTCCTGAAAGGCGCAGGCATGCTTTCCACGCTTTGGCTGGCATTGCGTTCGAAGGGAAACGATCAAAAAGACCCGGCGCCCAAATCGCGCACTTAACTCCGACTGCTTGTGGTTGCTCGTCGAAGAACTCTCCTCGTGGCCGTCGGCTTGGTGCTGGGCAGCGCTTCAACCAGCCCGGCGCAAATTGACCCTTACTCACGCAGCCTGCTTCAACTCGGCTACGATCAGTCCCTGTCTGACCAGGGTCCCCAATCGCTGTACGCTTATTACTACTACAACGACCCCGAGTTCCTGCGCACCAACATGGCGTTACGGCTGGCCGTGGCCCCGGTCTACCTCGACGGCGAGATCGGCTTCCGCCAGCTTCTTTCGCCTCATACGGACGTGGGCATCGGCATTAACGGCGGCGGCTTCGGCGAGAATTATTACGAAGTGCGCCAGGGTCACTACTTCAAAGGCGAGAGCTTCGATGGCCATGGGGGCGGCGTTTCGCTGAACCTCTACCATCTGATCAACCCCGCTCGCCTCATCCCACTCAACGTCGTGGTGAAAGGCGGCGCCCATTACTCGACGTATTCCGAGGCCGACAAGACGGACGGTCAATTCGCACTTCCCGACAACCGCGTGAGCACCTTCGCTCGCGCGGGCCTGCGGTTCGCGGGCAAGGAGCCGATGCTGTACGCCGATTTGGCGATGGAAGTGTCCATCTGGTTCGAGCGCCAATGGCGGTTGGACGACAGCACCTATGGCTTTGCGGGGGATCGGCGAGTCCAGCCCACCGCGAATCTCTACTGGCTCTATGCCGGCTTGAGCTACGCGTGGACCAACACCGGAAACCAATTCACGTTTGCGCTGACGGCGGGCGGATCCGACGATGCGGATCGTTTCAGCGCCTACCGACTGGGCGGGGTCTTGCCGCTGGCGGCCGAGTTTCCGATGACGCTGCCTGGCTATTACTACCAGGAGATCTCCGCCCGCCGGTTCATGCATCTCAGCGCAGCGTATGTAGCCCCGCTGTCCTCAGATCACCGGTGGCAACTTCGCCTGGGGGTCGCCAGTGCCTATGTGGATTACATACCCGGATTCGAGCAGCCCGGCCACTGGCACACGGGCGTGGGCCCGAGCCTCTCGTTCACTTCACGGAGCGAAGTGTGGCGGGTGATCCTGCGCTACGGCTATGGGTTCAACGCGCTCCGCGACGGCCACGATGGCGCGCACAGCGTGGGGCTCCTGTATCAATACAACTTCGAGCAACGCAAGGCTCGAAACCAAGCGGCCCGATGAACGAAGGCTGGCGCGCTCGACCTGCCGCATCCTTGGTTTCCACAAAGAGAACATAGAATCGAACCATGAAAGAGGGTGTTACGAGTTTCTCTGTAATTGATGTGGAATGATCGACTTGCGT
>CAYJNU010000214.1:0-4350 GCA_964371005.1 uncultured Verrucomicrobiota bacterium
CCCCCGGGGGGGTATCATTGCCCGGGCTATTTGGGTAACCGGGGGTTGTGGGGGGGGGGGGGGGGGGCTTATTTGGGTTACTCGCGGGCGGACGGGATGAACGGGATTGGTTGGCAGGGACAGACGCCCTTTCGAAAGCACGGTCAGGTGCGGTTGCCCTCGAAGTCGTTCCTGTTCATCGAGGAGGCTGATCCCCGCGGTTACAATCAAGGCACTTGGGTGGTGGAGAGTGCCGGTTGGGTGGATCCCTTTGCCATCTTTCATGGGATTGTGAGCACCCTCTCTTTCAGTGATGGGCACGTGGAATCGCGCAAGTGGCGGGACGCCGGCACGATCAAGGCGGCAACCGATGCGGCCAACGGGCGATCGAGCTTCTACTGGCCGGGCGGGAGCAAGAGCAATCCGGATTTCGCGTGGGTCTGGGACAATTACCGCTTCGACACCTGGAAGCCGCTGCCCTGACGTTCAGATCCAGGAGGCGCTGCCAAGCGCCTGACGGCGGAGCGCCGGATCTGACCCGGCCAATCCGCTCCGCTGGCTTCCGGACACAGCGTTCCTCTCGTTGAGCCGACGAGGGCGCAGCCGATCAGACTTCCGACGAACCGACGGTCTTCCGCGCTCGCTTGATCTGGCGTGAAAGCCCGATCACCAACCCCAGAACGATCACCACGCTGCCCCAGAGTTGTCCCCAACGCAACGCCTCGCCCAGCGTCAGCGTCGCGATCAGCACCCCCAGGACGGGTTGCATGAAGACGGTCAGCACTGTGACGTTGACTTCGGTTTCTCGAATTACCACGAACCAAAAGGCGTAACCGATCACCGTGCAGACGAGGACGAGATAGCCCATCAAGGCCCACGCGTGCCCCGGCAAGTGAATGGCAGCTTGTAGGGTTTGGTGACCGTCCAGTGCAGTATTCACCACGGCGCCCGCCAGCAGCGCGACGGTGACCAGCTTCATCAACCCCAGTCGGCCCAGCAACGGCTTGCCCATCACGGAATAGGCCGCCTCGCAGACGAACGACGCGACGAAGAGCCCGTTCGCCACCAACCCGGGCCATTGAAAGTCCGGTCGCCAAACCTCCGCCATGACCACCACCCCGACCATGCCCAGGCTGAAACCCATCCAACGGCGCGGCCCGATGTGTTCGCGCAGGAACAACGCCGCCGCCACGGACGTAACGAGCGGTTCGAGCGCCATCAGCACCGAAGCGTCGGTGGCTTGCCCGCGTTGGACGCCCGCCACCTGTAATCGCGGCGCCAGCACAAAGACGGTGATTCCCATCAAAGCGGTTCGGACGAGGTCCCGTCCGCGCGGCGCCGCGCCGCCCAGCCAGGGCCAAGCAACGAGCAGAAACAGCGCAGCCAGATCGTAGCGCAGGGTTGCCACCTGACCGGGATCCAGATACGGCGCGAGCGCCTTGAAGGTGGAATACGTCCCCGCCCAGAAGACATTCAAGACCAATAAAATGATTAAATACGCCGGCTTCATTTCGCATCCAAGTAACGGTTCTAGCAAAACCGCTCGGGTCCGCCGTGGCAAGCTGCGTTTCGTTTCTCTGGCCAATCGCAGGCAGAATCGCGTTTACACCCGGGCCAGTCAGCAGGTACTGTGGCCATTGCATTACGAATGAAGAAAATCATTGGAGTTCTCTTGGTACTCGGCCTGGGCGCGGCCGGCTATTGGTTTTGGAGCAAGTCACCCCGGAACGGGGCGGCGAACGGCGGCGTGCCGGTGCGCCCCACCACTGCTATTGTCATCCAGACCAACATCAGCTTTGCCGTCAATGCCGCGGGCGAGATCACCCCAGCGGAACAGGTTTCCGTCCGTCCCGAAATCAACGGCAAAGTCGAGGAACTCCCGGTGGACCTGGGAGACAAGGTCAAGAAGGGCGATCTCCTGTTCAAACTGGATGACAAGGAGCTCCAGCAACAAAAGGCGTCCAGCCTGACCTCCATCGAGCGCTCAAAACTTGAACTGGCCAAGGCGGAACGCGACTTCAAGCGTTCCGAGCAACTTCGCGCCGACAAACTCATCTCCCAGGAGCTTTACGAGGACACCCGCACCGCGTATGAACTGGCCAAGAATTCCCTGGAACAATCCGAGCGGGACCTGGCCCTCATTGAGGAGCGGTTGACCAAGACGGAGGTGCGCGCTCCGTTTGATTGCACGGTGCTCACCCGTCCGATCTCCATGGGCCAGGCGGTTTCCGGCTCTGGGGGCGTGAGCGGCGGCACCGAGGTGCTGACCATCGCCGACCTGACTTCCATGATCATCAATGCCCACGTCAATCAGGCCGACGTGCCGCGGTTGCAGGTTGACCAGAAAGTTCAGGTCACCGTCGAGGCAGTCACCGGCTTGAGCATCACCGGCATCGTGGAACGCATCGCTCCACAGGCTACCATCAAGAACAACATTAAGGGCTTTGCCGCGCGCATCCTGCTCAAGAACGTGGACCCACGTATCCGCCCGGGCATGACGGCGAACATCAAAATCCCAGTAGCCTCGGCGGACAATGTCGCCGCCGTACCCCTGGCGGCCGTCTTCACGGAACGCGACCCGGACACCGGCATGTACGAGCGGTTCGTTTACGTGCGAAAGGATGGCGGATTTGAAAAACGCAGCGTGAAGGTCGGGGTTTCGGACTATTTCTATGCGGAGATTCAGGATGGCCTTGCGGCAGGCGAGGTGGTGCTGCTTGAACTCCCCAAGGACGAATTGGAGAAGAAAGCCCGCCAGCTCGCGGAGCAGAAGACCAAAGCCGCCGAGGGCGCGGGCAAGTCTCCTCCTGGAAAAGGCCCGGGCGGCGGCCGGCCTTCCAGATAACTTCCAACTGTCCACAGGAGTACTGCATGGCCTTGGTTGAACTGCGCAACGTCAGCAAGATTTACCATCTGGGGGGCGAGGAGATTCGTGCCTTGGACGATGTCTCGCTCGACATCGCCGCGGGTGAATTTATCTCCATCATCGGTCCGTCGGGCAGTGGCAAATCTACGCTGATGCACATCCTCGGTTGTCTCGATTCACCCAGCAAGGGGACGATCGAGCTCGACGGGGTGATGATCCAGAACGCCTCCGCCCGTCAACTGGCATCAATCCGCAATCGCAAGATCGGTTTCGTCTTCCAATTCTTCAATCTGCTCCCCAAGCTGAACGTCCTTCAAAACGTCGAGTTGCCGATGATTTACAGCGGCATCTCCGGCAAGGAGCGCCGTGAGCGCGCCATGGCGTCCCTCGAAGCTGTAGACATGGCCAACCGCGCCAAACACCGTCCCAGCCAACTCTCGGGCGGCCAGCAGCAACGGGCGGCCATCGCCCGCGCTCTCGTCAATTCTCCGCGCATCGTCTTCGCCGATGAACCGACCGGTAACCTCGACTCGCACACGGGCGAGGCCATCCTGAGCCTGTTCCGCAAACTCAGCACCGAAGGCCGCACGATCGTGCTGGTGACCCACGATCCCGAGATTGCCGCCGTTACGCCGCGTCGCATTGAGATTCGTGATGGTAGAATCGCAGAGAAACTTGATCTCACCTTGGCTGGGTTGGACCGATCATGAGCGCCTTGCCGCAATCAGATGCACCGGGAGAGACGCTGCGTCACTCCTCCGCGCAGTTGAACACCACGCTTCTAGCGGGGCTGCGGGAGATTTGGGCGCACAAGTTCCGCTCGCTGCTCACGATGCTGGGCATCATTCTCGGCGTGTCCAGCCTCGTCGCCATGTCGGCGTTGGTGGCCGGCATGGAAAAAGGCGCCAAGGAAGCGCTGATTGCTATCGGCGGCCTGGAGAAAGTGCGCGTCGAGCCCAGCGACCTACCGGTGGATCAAAAACACCTGGCCGACCAGGCTGTGGGGATCACGATCAACGACGTTTATGCGCTCGAACACAGCGCGCCCCTCGTGACCGAGCTCTCGCCGGAGATGCGCGTCTTCGCCACGGCCACAGCCAACGGACGTAGTTTTCGCCCGTGGATGTGCAGTGGCGTGTGGCCGTCGGCGTTGGACATGTTCGAGCATGTCGTCGCGCACGGCCGCATGTTCAATGAATTGGACGATGAGCTGGCGCGCAACGTCTGCGTCATCGGCACCGCCACACGGGATGAGTTATGGGGATCGCCGGAAGAAGTGGGGCGCGAAATCATTCCGCTCGGTGAGACGATCGAACTGAACGGGCTGCCGTTCACAATCATCGGCATGTTCCAACATTACGAAAGCGAACAGGAACGCAAGGAGCGCGAACTCGCCAAGCAGCAGGCCGTGCAACCGCCCCAGGGCGCGGTGACCCGGGACCGCGGCCGCGGCGGCCGCAGTCGTGGCAACTTTGCCTTCCGCCTGAAGAACTCCACCATCTACC
>CAYJNU010000214.1:4360-13284 GCA_964371005.1 uncultured Verrucomicrobiota bacterium
GGCATCAGCACCACGGGATTTGGCTCGCGTTTCCAGCCCACCGGCGGCGCCGGCGGCGCCACCGGCGACCCGCGACTCTCCAGCCTCGAAATGAAAATTGCCAGCGTGGACCTGCTGACCGAAGCCCTCCAACAAGCCCGCAATGTTATGATGAGCACCCACCGGGGCATCGAGGATTTTACGTTCCGCACCCAGGAGGACTGGGCCGAGCAGATCGAGACGTTCGTGCGCAATGCGCGCATGAGCGGTGGTCTGATCGCGGGCATTAGCCTGCTCGTGGGGGGCATCGGCATCATGAACATCATGCTGGCCAGCATTTCAGAGCGGGTGCGCGAAATCGGCATCCGCAAATCCGTCGGCGCGTCCACGGGTGACGTCTTCGTGCAGATTCTCGCCGAATCCGTGGTGATCGCTGTTCTGGGCGGCCTGGTCGGGTTGGTGACATCGTTTGGTCTGGTCAACATGATCGGGTCGTTTTCCCCGGACGAAAACGCTCCCATCGTCACTCCGCTGGCGCTCATCGTGGCTTTCAGCTTCAGCGTCCTCATCGGCGTCCTGGCCGGCATCATCCCCGCAGTGAAAGCCGCCCGGCTGGATCCCATTCAGGCCCTTCGCTATGAGTAGGCGGTCGTGACTCTCCTAACCTCCATCCTGGTCGGCCTCAAGGAAATCTGGGCGCATAAGACGCGTTCGCTGCTGACGATGCTGGGCATCATCCTCGGCGTCGCGAGTCTCGTCGGCATGGCTGCCATCATTAAAGGCATGGAGAACGGGATGAAGGAAGCCATGATCGCCATGGGTGGGGCGGATAAGGTATTGCTCGAAGAAGAAGACGTGCCGGCGGAACAGGAACATCTGGCGGATCAAGCTCCAGGCCGGACCATGAACGATGTCAAAGCCCTGCGCCAAAGTGCGCCCCTGCTGCGCCTCGTCTCGCCGGAAATGCGCGTCAACGATGCGATGATGACCCGGGGTGAAAAGATGATCGTGCCCTCGGAGTGCGTCGGCGTATCGCCCGCGGTGCTGGAAATGAACCTGCACACCTTGGCGCACGGCCGCTTCTTCACGGACCTCGATGAAGACCAGGCCAACGCGGTCTGCGTGATCGGCACCGCCATCCGCGACGAATTGTTCGGCGACCCCGAGCAAATCGGCCGGGAAATTATCCCTTTGGGAGACGTGGTCTTCATCAACCAGCAGCCGTTCACCATCGTCGGCCTGCTGGAACGCTACGAGGGAGAGCAGGAGAAAAAGCTGCGCGAACTGGCAAAGAAGCAGCCCCAGCAGGCCCAGGCCGGCCCGGAACGCCGGCGAGGATTTGGTCGCCGCGGCGGCAACTGGGCCTTTGACCGCAAGAACCAGACGGTCTATATCCCGCTCAACACAGCCTGGCTGCGCTTCCGCGCCTCAGCCGATCGCGACGGCATCCCGGACCCGCGCTTGACGGACATTGACCTGAAGGTGGCCGAATTCGACGAACTCGAACCCGCGCTTCAGCAGGCCCGCAATGTTTTGATGATGACTCACCGCGGCATCGAGGACTTCGGGTTTCGCACCCAAGAGAACCAGATGGAAGGCATCAACCAGCAGATTCGTAACGCGCGTCTGAGCGGAGGCATCATCGCCGCCATCAGTCTGCTCGTGGGTGGCATTGGCATCATGAACATCATGTTCGCCAGCATCAACGAACGCATTCGGGAAATCGGCATTTGCAAGGCGGTCGGGGCCACCGGCTTCGCCATCTTCACGCAGGTGCTCATTGAGAGCGTCGTGCTGGCGCTGCTCGGCGCGGCGATGGGCGTGGGCGCTTCCTACGGTTTCGTGCGCGTGCTGGAAACCATCTCCCCCACCGCCAATGCGCCCGTCATCACCCCCATCGCCATGATTATAGCCGTGGCGTTTAGCGCTGCCGTGGGTGTCATCGCCGGGCTCTTCCCCGCCTTCAAGGCCGCCCGACTCGACCCCATCCAGGCATTGCGCTACGAGTAGGCCGTGACGATTGGCTCTGCGCACAGGATGATGCAATTGGCCGCTCCGGCTGAGGTTGGTCCAATGGATTGTGTCAGAAGGCCGGCGGTTTGTGCTAAGCTGCGTCCGTGAAACGGGTCATCCACTGGTTTCGACGCGACTTGCGCGTTACAGACAATACCGCGTTGAGCGAGGCGGCGCGGCGCGCGGAGCAGGTCGTCCCGGTCTTTGTCCTGGAGGACAGGCAGCGCCCCGGCCCGGATGTTGGGGCCGCCCGGATGGGGTTCCTCCTGCAATCGCTTGAGGTGTTGCGTAAGCACCTCACGGATCTGGGCTGCCCATTGATCGTCCGCTGCGGCAAATCGCCGGAGGTGTTGCCCCGGCTTTGCCAGGAAATCGGAGCGGAAGCGGTGTTCGCCAACAAGTGTTATGAACCTGATGCCGAAGCGCGGGACAGCGGCGTGTTCAACACGTTGAACGCCGCAGGTGTTGGCTTCCAGTTGTTCAAGGATGCCGTCGTCTGGGAAGAGCAGGAAGTCCTGACGCAGGCGGGCAAGCCGTTCACGGTCTTCACGCCCTATGCGAATGCCTGGAAGTCGAGGGTGATTCCGGGGCCAAGGCCGAGCCTGAGCAAGCGCCCAAAACCGAGGACGGAATTCAAAAGTGATCTGCTGCCGACGGATGCCGTCGAACTCGACCGCGGCTGGAAGCTGGGCGCGGCGGTGGCAGGCGAACGAGCGGCGTTCGAGCGGTTGCAGTGGTTCATGGCCGGGCCGGTTTACGACTACGCGGCCAGCCGCAATCTGCCCGCAGTGGACGGCACGTCGCAGCTCTCGCCCCATCTGCGCTGCGGCACCATCGGCATCCGCACGATTGCGACGGCATTAGCCAGGGCGAAGCAGGCGGCGAAAACTCCTGCGCAACGGCAGAGTTGCGAGGTGTTCCTAAACGAGCTCATCTGGCGGGAGTTCTACCTTCAGATCCTCCACAACTTTCCGCACGTCACGAAGGGCGCCTTCCGGCCGGAGTACGACAAACTGGCCTGGGAAAACAACGCGGCGCACTTTCAAGCTTGGTGTGCCGGGCTCACGGGTTATCCCATTGTAGATGCGGCGATGCGTTGTCTGAACGCGACCGGCACCATGCACAATCGCCTGCGCATGATCGTGGCGATGTTTCTAACGAAGGACCTGCTGATTCACTGGCAGTGGGGCGAGCGCTATTTCATGAAGCAACTGGTGGACGGCGACCTGGCAGCAAACAACGGCGGCTGGCAGTGGAGCGCCGGCACGGGTACGGATGCCGCGCCGTATTTTCGGATTTTCAACCCCGTGTCCCAAGCCCTGAATTTCGACCCCAAGGGTGAATTCGTCCGCCGCTGGGTGCCGGAATTGGCAGCACTGCCAGACGAACGCATCCACCAACCATGGCAAGGTTCACTGGTCACAACTGGACAGAAGTATCCGCCGCGCATCGTTCGGCATGAGGAGCAAAGGCTCAAATGCCTCGCACTTTATCAAGCTGCGAAGCGGCAAGGTTGACCAAGTTGCCCCCGTTGCGACCGAAAAGTCGCCCGGCTCCGGCCGCACATTGCCTTTTCGCGTCATCGTGCGCGACCATCAGCGGGGTGGGGCTGCGCGAACTGGCCGGATAGCAAGAGTATCGGTGATTGCTGTCGCCGGGCCGTTCGCCCTGACCTCGCACAACCAAGGAGGCAGCTTCTCAAATGAGACGGTTGTCACTTGGAACGTGGCCGGCGCCCCGCTTGATCCGATCAACGCCGCCTTCGTGAACATTCTGCTCTCCACCAATGGCGGGCAAGACTTCTCGCTTCCGCTGGCCATGAACATTCCCACCGACGGTTCGGCGCAAGTCGCTCTGCCGAATCTGGAGAACCACACAGCCCGCTTGAAAGTTACGCCGGTGGACAACGTCTTCTTTGCGATCAAGAACTCCAACTTCACGATTCTCCCTGTGCCGCCAGCGCCGGACCCACCTACCGCGTCCAACAGAAGACCGATCTGACCAGCACATCCTGGTTGAACCTCATACCCAGCGTGGTGGCGGACGGTTCATTCGCGCCGGCGATGAATAACGTGGGCGAGATGACTCCAGGTTTCTACCGCGTGGTGTTGTTGCCATAATCGCTTTTGGTTCCTTCCGAGGCTGGCTAAACAACCTGTTCCGGCGCCGGATTTGCCGGAAGTTGCCCAAGCTGGGATTTGCAGCGAGACCTGCCCCGCCCCACCTCGCAGACCGACGCTGGACGACTGCTGCCAGGGGTGGGTAATCAGCATGATTTGTGGGCCGGCGGGGCTGACGACATAATCAGGGAAAAGCCTTGCCTGGGGCGCGGCGGATGCGATGATATGGCCAGTGTCGGAGCGTAGCTCAGCCCGGTAGAGCACTTGGTTTGGGACCAAGACGCCGCAGGTTCAAATCCTGTCGCTCCGACCATTTTCTTTTTCGGGGCACAGGCACGGAAGGCCCGCCAAATAAGGCTTTCCCAGTGGTTTGACGCCTGCCACGGCTTCCACCCTTTTCTTGAGGCTTTTACCACTTGCACCCGCGTTTTTCAGCACTGGACAGCACTGCCTATGAAAACGAACCACGATCCCCAAAGAAGCCGTTGGCGCGTCAGCTACCAAGTCAACGGGAAGCAACATCGCAAATTCTTCGCCACGAAGACCGCTGCGGAGACCTTTTGCACCGATCGCCGCGAGGACGTGCGGCAATTCGGCGTGCCGTGGGCAACTTTGACGCCACTGCAACGGGCGGAAGTCCAAGTCCAGATTGACCGCTTGAAGCGCGCCGGCTGGACACTCCGCGCCGCTGTGGACTTTACCCTCGAACACGGCAAGGCGCCCCCTGCCCTGCCCCTGCAATCACTCGCCGCGCAATGCTTGCGTGCCAAAGAGGCGACGGGTTGCCGCCCGCGCTCCTTGCGGAAATTCCGAACCACCATTGATCGTTTCCTGATTGGCCGGCGGGACCTGCCCGCATCTGAAATCACATCCGCCGACGTTCAGGAGTTTCTGACGTGCAACGGCTGGCGGGCGGCCACGGCGCGAAGCTTCCTGATTGATCTGCGGACGCTCTTTGCGTGGGGCGTGCGAAACAAGCTCTGCCGCGATAATCCCGCGCTGGCCGTGGAACTGCCACGCCTGGAAGAAGCGCCGCCTGGCATCCTGACGCCCGCGCAATCCGCCGCGCTGATGCTCCGCTGTCAGGAAGCCGAGCCCGGCTTGCTGGCCACGCTGGCGCTTTGCCTGTTCGCAGGCGTGCGACCGCAGGAAGCCTGCCGACTGGCTTGGGAAGACATCGGCCCGGAATTCGTGAACGTGCAAGGGCACAAGGCCAAGACGCGCCGTCGCCGGCTGGTCACAATCACGCCGCAGTTGCGCGCCTGGCTGGATACGGCCCGCGCCGCAGATTCGGAACTACCCGTGGCGAACTTCCCGAACAAGTTCAACCACGTTCGCCGGCTGGCCGGGCTGTTCAAGGGCTGGCCGCACGATGCAATGCGCCATTCCTTTGCCAGTTACCACATGGCGAAGCACCGAAACGAGAACACCACGGCCGCAGAAATGGGCAACTCGCCGCAGATGATCTACGGCCATTACCGCCAGCTTGTGCGACCTGCCGACGCGGAAGCGTTCTTTGGCATCATGCCGGGCAACGTGGCCGCGCCCGTGATTGTTCAACCCGGCGAAGCCGTTCCCAAGGCGGGTAACGACGTTCCCCAAGCGAAGCCGGGTAAGGCCATGCCGCGCGTGCGCCGCGTGACGACGGAAATTTTGGGGGCCATTTTCCAGCACGGAGCGCGGATGCTGACGAAGCCGGAAGCGGTGGCTATTCTTCACGATGAACACGGCTTTGTGCCGTCCACAGGGTTTCTGGCACTGGCCGCGACGGGGCGCTTTCGCGCTCACTTGAAGGAATGCAACGGCAAGCTGTCTTGGACCCCGTTCCCGCTGGCCGACGCCGCGGAGCCGCCTTTGCCAGCGTTGCCGGACATGGCGCGGGCTGCTTAACGCGACGCGGGCCGCAGATAGCGAACAAGATTCTTGGTGTCAGAGCTTCCGATTTCCCCGACAAGCTCTGCCACGGCCTCCGCCACGTCTGCGGGAATGTTGGGCTTGACCGTGTTTTCGTCTGCGAAGACAACGCCGGAATGCGGACGTTCCTCTGCGGCCCATTGGTGGAGCAAGTCCGCAATCGTCGCTTGGTCGTAAGTCAGGAAGACGCGCTTTTCTTCATGACACGCCGCGAGGATTTCATCGTCGCCGGCCCTGAGATACGCGCCGCCGCGCCACTGGGCGAGGTGTTCTGCTCGAATGTCGGGTGCGACTTTGCGGAGCGCGCCCACGGTAGCCTTGGCAACGTGGCAATCGAAAAGCAGCTTCACCGCGCCGCCTTTCCTTTGCCCTTGCCGTTGCCGTTGGCATGTTGGCGCGGGCGTGCCGCCGCGTCTTGCTGCTCAATCCACTTGCGGTTTGCTTCCGCATGTTCCCGGTCGTTCTTGATTTCTGCCGCATACGCCTGCGCGTAGGCCAACGCCGCGCGAACCCGTTCAACGGGCAACTCGTATTCCTTGGCGAAATCTTCTGGCGACATCTTGTCCGGCACCATGCCCACAACCCAATGCACGGCAAACCGTGTCCCGCCGACGTAGGCCACGCGGCCCGCCGCTGTTTCGCGCAAGTCCACCTGCGGGTATTCTCGACGCCGCACGCTCTCCTCGATGTATCTCGCCCCAAGCTGGGCGGGCTTGTGCCCAAACCGTGCCGCGAGGCGTTCCACGCTGCGTTTCACGCCCTTGGGAAGTCGAATCGTCATTACTGCCGTTTGATTCATGTCTGGAATCTGCCACGGCTTCCCCTGCTTGGCGAGCGGAAAGCAGCGTTTGCAACTCTTGTAACTCTTGGGGCATGTGTTACAGTGCCGCCATAATGAAACGCGGACAGACGCGGAAAACGGCGATGCGCAAAGTGAAAGCCCGCCGTGTGGTTCTCCCGTGGGCGCTGGACGCCTACGTTGACACCTGCCTTGCCGGCGGCTGGTATGAGGACGGCAACGAAGTCTTTGCCAGCGCAGTGCGGGCACTACAGGAAAAGAACCGCAACCTTGTCCCGTGCAATTTCCCCGCTCCTTTATGACTGACTCCAAAACCCTCCCTGTTATCGGCGCGGCTGTGACTGCGCCGGCCTGGCTTCCCGCACTCGCCGCCGTCGCCCCGCCGCTGCTTATCGGGGCGACGATTGGCCTGGCACTGGTTGCGATTTTCCGCGACGACAAGCCCAAGCCTGCCACGGCCACACCAGAAGGCGCGACGCCGCCACAACCAAAGCCCGCGCCCAAGCAGGAACGCGGCTTTTGGGATTCGTTCTGGAATGACGGCTGGTTCACCGAAGAGGAAGCGAAGCCAGCCACACCCGCGCCGGTCCTGACGGAAGCGGCGCGGCAAGCCATCCTCGACAACGAAGCCGAGATTGCCCGCGAACGCCGTGAGATTGCGCGACTCAAAACGGACATCAAACAGACGCGGACACAATTGGCGAACGCCTACGCCCGGCCCACGCCTGCCGTTGTGACTGCCCAGGCTGTGGCCCACCCGAAGGCGAACGCCGTTGCCCCTGTGCGGCCTCAGCCCGCATCGCCGCGCCCGACGATTCCGGCCGCGCCGATCTCTGCGCTGAAAGCCGCCGTGACTCCGCGCCCGCCCGCGGCCCCGGCCGCGTCACAAGTGCCGGCTGTGATTCACCAGGCTACGCCCGCGCCGGCTGTGGCCGTGGCCGCGCCGGTGCCGTTGATTGTGAAGCCCGCGCCGGGCAAGTTCCAACTGTTCGCGCCCGTGGTGAAGCGGGAAGACGTGGCCGCCATCTTCGCCAACGGGAAGCGGCTGGCGCGCAAAGACGCCGTGGCCGCGCTCAAAGCCCGTGGGGTGAAACAAACCACCGCCTACAACGCCTTGCGCGACGGCGGGCGCTTCGCCGCGTTGCTGGACGTGGGCGAAGACGGCTTGCTGGCGTTTCGCGGATGAAGGCGAAGCCCAAACGCAAGCCACTGTCTCCCGTTGAAGTTTCCGCCTTGTTGGCTGGCGGGAAGCAACTCCCGAAAACCACGGCCCGAACTGAGAAGATTGTGGCCGATGCCATCGCTTCCGTGCGGCGTCGCCCCCGCCCACCGGATTGATTTAAGGAACGCCCCGCCGCGTGCGCCGCTGGCCCCCTGGCGGGCGTTTGGCAAACGGGGCAAGGCCCGTTGCGGACTCGGCTCCGGCGCGACTGCCGGGCGGCTACGCCGTGGGGGGAAGCGTGGAAGTCTTGCGACGGGCGCGCAACCAGCCAAGGCGCGCATGGCGGACGGCATTCAATAATCCCTGCCGGCTGGTGGTCAATCAAACCGTGGCGGAAATGCTCCGGGGCGAGGGTTACACCCGCCACGCGGGAAACGTCCAACCGGATTCCGGGCAAAGCAGGTTGAAAGTCTCGCCGTCTGCGTAGTCACTCAACTGGACTTCGGCAACTGGCCCGCCGGCTTCCGCAAGCCTAACTCGCATCAAGGCCACACGCTCCCGCGCTGCTGCTCTAACTTCCGCCGTTGTCACTTGCCGGGCTTTTTCTTGGAGGGCTTGGATGGTTTCTCAGCGGCAGATGGTGCAAGTTGCGACGGCGCGCCATCAGTTGGCGTGGCCGGAGGCAGTTCGGGCTTCTGCGCCAACCTTTGGCGAGCTTCTGCGAGAAGCCTTTCCCGCCCCTCCGCATTTTCCAATGCTTCCACTAGGGCCTTCGGGATGGCAGCGACATCGGGCAAAACGTGAGTGTTTCTTCCCTTGTCAGTTCCAGCTTCACGCTCTCGTTCGCGCTTCTCGATCTCTTCTTTTGGCACCGGCCCGGCACCATACTTTTCGTGCATGGCGGCTTGCCATTGAATCTCCGTGGTGCTGAGTCCGC
>CAYJNU010000215.1:0-13277 GCA_964371005.1 uncultured Verrucomicrobiota bacterium
CATCAGTGCCCTCCTTTCTCGACCGTGTGCCCAGTGGGCAAGGTTTCGCTGTGCACCGCGCCGTGGGTCTCAAAGGGATTACCCGACTTGGCTTCGTATTCCTTCAGCGTCGAAGGCTCGGCTTGGTAGTCCGGCATGGCCGGGTTCGGATTCCGCACACGCGCCAGGTAGGTCGTGCGCGGCTTGATGTTCAGAAACTCCATCACCGTGTAATCGCGCTCCTGCTGCTTCAGCTTCGCAACGCGGCTTTCGGGATCGGCGATGTTGCCGAACACAATCGCGCCGGCTGGGCAGGCTTGCGCGCAGGCCGTCGTGAACGTGCCGTCCGGCACCACCACGTCGCCCGAGTCGCGCGCCTTGACCTTTTGCGCGATCTTCGCCTGCTCGATGCGCTGGATGCAGAACGTGCATTTCTCCATCACGCCGCGCATGCGCACCGTCACGTCCGGGTTCTTGATCATCTTGATCAAGTCCCACTCGTCGTCCTTGCGCTTGCCGAGCGGGCCGAGGTAAAGCTCGTTGAGCGGGCGCTTGTTGTAGTCGAAATAATTGAACCGCCGGACCTTGAACGGGCAGTTGTTCGAACAATACCGAGTGCCGACGCAGCGGTTGTAAGCCATCACGTTCAGGCCTTCCTGATCATGAACGGTGGCGTTCACCGGGCAGACGCTCTCGCACGGCGCGGCCTCGCAATGCTGGCAAAGCATCGGTTGCGTGACCACTTGCGGATCGTCAATCCACGACTCAGACTGTTGCTTGTCCTCGAGCTTCCAGACGTTCTTGTCCGTCTGCTTGGCCGGGTCGCTGGCGTAGTAGCGGTCAATCCGAATCCAGTGCATCTCGCGCCCGCGCTTGACCTGATCCTTGCCGACGATCGGAATGTTGTTCTCGCTCTGACACGCGATGACGCAGGCGGAGCAGCCCACGCACGTGTTCAGGTCAATGGACATCCCCCACTGGTGATGCGCCTTGAGCTTCTCCTTGTCGAGCGGGTTCGGGTAAAGCGACTGCATGCCGCCGGGCGGCTCGTGCATGTTCAGCCGCTTCGCGAAACCCGGTTCTTTCTGGAACTGCTCCAGGTTTGCCTCGCGCACGATGGGCCGGCCCTCCATGGACCAATGATCCTGCGTGCAGGCGATGGTGTGCGTCTCGCCCGTCTTGCGCACCGTCGCGCCGACGGCGAAATGCGGCGCGTCCTTCGTGCGCAACGCATAGGCGTTGAAACCAACCTTGTGGCCGATTCGCCCGACCTTTTCGCGTCCGTAGCCCAGCGCGAGGCCGAGCGAGTAATCCGCCATGCCGGGCTGAACCCAAATCGGCCCCTTCACCGAACGTCCGTGCAGCGAAACCTCAACCACATCGCCGTTCTTTACGCCGAGTTCGCTGGCGGTCTTGCGACTCAGGAGCACGGCGTTGTCCCAAACCATCTTGGTGATCGGATCGGGCAACTCCTGCAACCAGCCGTTGTTCGCGTAACGACCGTCGTCCACCTTCGCGTCGCGAAAGAAAACGACTTCGAGATTGTTCGCCGACAGCGCTGCCCCTCGCGGCAGGGCCGGACTGGGGGCGACGAATTTCGCCGAGACCGGCTGCTGGGCAGAGTCATTTGCTAGGAATCCGTCAAACAGGAACCTCTTCCAAGCTGCTTCGATCTTTGAAGGAGGATTGAGTCCCGTTTCAGCATCGAAAAACATGTCACGAAATGCCAGGCGGACATACTCGTAATCACTCCTCTGTTCGTTATATGCAATCGGCCCGAGAAACTCCAATTCCGTCAACCCACCAAACAACGGTCGAATCAACGGCTGAATGGCAGCGAGCGTGCCGTCGCTGGTAAGCGCGTCGCCCCACGATTCGAGGTAATGCGCCATGGGAAAATGCCAGTCGCATTTCTCAAACGTTTCGTCCTCGTAATAACCCAGACGGACCACCGTCTTCGGCTTTGACGACCAATTGAGATGGTAGGCCGGATTTCCGCCAAGGACGACGAGCGTGTCAAAGGCGCCGCCGTCAAAATCCTTCAAATCCAACCCGGCGTGGTCTTCCGCCCGAAGCAGCGTCACCGTATTGCCAATTGCGCCGAGCGCCGAATTCATCGCGTGAGCCAGCAAATGAACCTCAACTGGTTGGCGCTGACCGGCAACCACAAGCGCATCTTTTCCGAATTTGAGCAAATCGTTCGCGCAGTTGAACGCCCACTGGGATTCAAAATCCTGCGCAGGAGGCGGAACCCCAGCCGGGGGCGACGCAGCCCAAGTTGAAATCAGTGCCGCAACTTCCGCCACTCTGCTCGCCGCCAGGCGCAGCCGGTGATCTGCGTTCGCGCCGGTAAGAGTCAACAGCGATTCGACCACGTACAACCGGCTCATCAAATCGGCGGGCTTCTCCAGCTTACGGCTCCGGGCGAAACGCCGGATGTGGTTGTGCGCGTCGTCCTCACCGCCTAGAAAATCGCAGTCAAGCGACAGAATGACTTTCGCCCTGTCAAAATTGAAAACTGGTCGCACCGGCTGGCCAAATGCCTGCGTCGCTGCTCGTTGGTGAATGCCCGAATCAACCGGGTCGTAAGTGAACCATTTCGATTTCGGAAAATTGCTCGCGATGGCTTCTTGAATTCGCGCGCGCGACTGCGATGTGCTGCTTTCAGCGAGAAACCCCAAGCCTTCGCCAGAATTCTTCAAGAACTTCACCCCCAGGCTTTGGAGAAAACTCATGGCCTCGGCGCGAGCGACGGTGTTGCCGCCTTTCGTGAAGCGCTGGGCGCGATCCGGATCGTAGAGGTTCAGGATCGAAGCCTGCGCGTAGCGATCCGTGCTGCCGTTGCCGCCGGGGAACTTGTCGTTGCCCTCGATCTTGACCGGCCGGCCTTCGTGCGCCTTGACGACGAGCGGGATCGCGCCCGTGCGCGTCGGCATGGCCGTGGCGTAGTACTGCGGCTGGCCGTGGATGTAGCCCTCCGGCTGCTTCGCGAAGGGCATGATCTTCTCTTCCGGCCGCCGGCAACCGCTGCCCGCGAGACCGAAGCCCGCCAGCAGGAACGACGCGGACATGATCTTCACGAAATGCCGCCGAGACACCGGGTCCTGCCACTCGCTCGCGCCCTCGGGGAACTCGCGTTCCATCCATTGCCGGAACTCGGGCGTCTCCGCCAACTGGTCGAGGCTTCGCCAGTACTTGCGGCCGCTTTCAGGCTCGGGACATGGAGGGGGAATCGTTTTCATCGGTGACAGGCGGAGCAGCTTTGCAGTGATTCGACCTTCCAATCATGAACGAACTTCCCGCCCTGCGCCTTTTGCTGCTGCGCGGCCTGGGCCGGGTCTTCGCTCCACTTCCAGTTCAAATCAGTGATCTTGTCCAGCGGGCGCAGTTTCGACGCCGGATCACGGTGGCATTCGAGACAGAACGCCATGCTAAAGGGCTTGGCGTGCGAGACCTCCGTCATCTTGTCAATCTGCCCGTGGCATTCGACGCAGCTTACGCCGCGGTTCACGTGGACGGAGTGATTGAAATAGACGTAGTCCGGCAGCTTGTGAATCTGCACCCAGGGAATCGGCTTGCCGGTGGCGGCGCTTTCGCGGACAAGCGCCAGCCGTGGATCATCCTTAAGCACCTGGTTGTGGCAGTTCATGCAGGTGGCACTGGCTGGCACATTGGAGAACCACGCCTTCTCCACGTCGCTGTGGCAGTACCGGCAGTCCATGCCGAGCTGATCCACGTGGACCAAGTGGGAGAACGCGACCGGTTGGATGGGCTGGTAACCAACGCGAGTGTATTTGGGGGTGAAGTAATACCAGGCGCCGGCCAGGACTCCCCCGCCCACGAACACCAACCCCACCGCGATCATCAACGGCAGAAGGTTCGTCCACTTTGGGAAAATAGCCGACATCTCAACTGATTACTCGAATCTGCAAAGCCTGTTGTTGTTCACCGGTTAACGCCCGGAAAGTTCAAGATCGGGCGGAAACTAGCACACGATTTTCACCGCGCAAATCCGCGCACAAAAAAACTGCTCCTCATTCTCCACGTGTGCTGTGGGGGCAATTCTTAGCCATCCGTTCCACGACTCGCAAGCAGATTCCCGCGAGCCCGGAGACCCCGGGGGCAGTTTGTCGCCCGCACCATCGGGCGGCGAGCCATCTCATGGCTGACTCGTCAAGTTGGCGACCAAGAGGATCGACAGACCGTTACGAGGGAGTAGCCGGCGCTTCCTGTCTGTGATTCCCTCAAGCGAGCCGGGAAGAGCCCTGTTTGACGCGAACCCGGAAACCGGTTGTGTCCAGCCTTGTCGTTTCCCCGCGATACCCGCTAACTTGCCCACTGTCGAACCGAACGGTTTGGCGGATGACCTTGCCTGCCATGAACGAACTGGTGGATGTGCTGGAATTGCGGGTCCGTTACAGCGAGACGGACCAGATGGGGACGTTTTACAATTCGCGGGCGCTCGAATGGTTCGAGTGCGGGCGTACGGAACTGATGCGGCACCGGCTCGGCATGTCGTACGTGGCGTTGGAAGCAGAGGGCGTGTTCCTGCCACTCGTGGAGGCGCACCTGGAATTTAAAGGGCGCGCTCGCTACGACGATTTGCTGCGGATTGAGACCAAGGTTGCCGTCTCCGGCCGTGCGCGGCTGCGATTCGACGTCTGCATCACGCAAGCGCCGAGCGGCTCGCCGGTGGTGGCTGGCTACACGGTGCATGCGACTGCCGATGTGCAGGGCAAGCCCGTGCGGCCACCTCGTTGGCTTTTCGAGCGGATACGGAAGGGCTCGAATTTGCCTCTACCTTAAGTGCGCAGTTGCCGGCTTTGCGGAGGCGACGGCTCGGCGCTGGCTTGTCAGGCAAGCTACAGCCCCGGACTCAGTTCGCGTGCCGTCACGCTTGCGACCTGGTGTGGTCCCCGACCAATCCCTCCAATTTCCTGCGCTGTTGCGCCAGTTCCTTGGACTTAACGGAAGTCGTGGTTCGCTCCAGCACCGCGATCCGGCTGCCGGGTGGCTCTCGCGCTCTGCAAAGCCAGCAGGAGTCGGGAGAACAAACGGGCGGTGCTCAGCTCTTGCGCCGGAAGATTGCTTCGCTGTCGGCGATGTTGAGGACTGCCAAGTCCACTCCGGCACCGGGATTGCGTTCGCGGGCGACTTTGAGGTGTTGGGCGACTCGCTCGCTGACACCGGCGGCAAAGTATTTCACAGCGCCGACGCTGCCTTGGGCTGGGAAGATCACCAACAGCATACATTCGGCGTCGACATGTCGGACGAAAAGGCTGTGCTGGTCGCCCTGCTGGTAAGTGCTCGAGAAATTCGCCTCGCCGATTATGTTGGCAATGCTTTGGCTGGCCATGAATGACCCGGAAGCCAGCGCCGCGATCGTGGTGAGGTCGAATTGCCGGTCATCCCCTTGGTGGGTAATGAGGAAGCCAGCTTGATCCGTGACCAGCGCGGTGGTGGCGTCGCACTGCGTCAGCAGTTCGCGCAACGCGCCGTCAATCCGCTGGACGTCGGCCTCAAGCAACTGGGGCAGCGTGGACATGTCATGCGTACTGCGGCACGCTCTGGCTGATGAACTTGTTCAACAGCATGCGCGTGATCATGTTCAGGGTCTCAAACACGCCCTCGCAACGGTTGGCGGAGGCAGTGAAGGACGGCACCTGCACGTCGCGGTTATTCAGCAGGAATTCCATGTACTCGACCGGGGCGACGTTCGGCAAATCCCGTTTGTTGTACTGCAGGACGTAGGGGATTTCATCCAGGTCCATCTTCAGGGACTTGAGGTTGTCCATGAGGTTCTGGAAGCTCTCGGCGTTCTCCTGCATCTTGTCGTACTGCGAATCTGCCACAAACACGAGCCCATCCACGCCGCGCAAGACCAACTGGCGCGTCGTGTTGTAAATCACCTGACCGGGCACGGTATAGAGCTGGAACTTGGTCTTAAAGCCCTTGATGGACATCGCCTCGATGGGCAGGAAGTCGAAGAAGAGCGTTCGGTCCGAACTGGTGGCGAGGGAAACGAGCTTGCCCTTGTTGCCGGCAGCGGTTTGAACGTGGTCGTGGACTTGAACCAGATTGGTCGTCTTGCCGCCCATGGCGGTGCCGTAATAGACGACCTTGACCTGTAGTTCCTTGGTGGCTTGGTTGATGATGGCCATAGGTGCTTTATGTGGCTTTCGGTTTGCGATCCAGTTCTGCCGCCAGGGCGGCGAGTCGGGCAGTGGGCATTGATTCTTCCGCACGGCCGAACGCCGCGAAGAAGACGTTGTTCACCCGGAAAATCTTCCACGGCACGTTGCCGACCGTGAAATTGAGGTTGTTCAAGGTGCCCATACGCAGTTCCGCGGTACACTGGCTGACCTTGCCAAAGATCTGCGGCAGGAACGCCGCCAGTGTGTCGATGTTGTAGGTCGCAGGCACGCGGCTGGCCACCGCCAGACCATCGGGCAGCGCCACCACGGCGCCGGCCACTCCGGGGAGGGCGGTGGCGCGCATGACGATCTCGTTGGGCGTGGCGCCGCGTTTAAGAAAGTCGGTGATCGGCGTCGGGGACGAAGCCGTCTGATCGCTTCGCGGCTTCTCCTCCTCGTAATCGCTCAGGGTGTAGAAGTTGGTGTCCGGCGCCTTGGCCGCGGTGGGGGCGCTTACCGGTGCGGCGTTCATGGCTCCGGGTGTCGAGTCGCCGTCCTGCGGGAAACCGAAGAACAAGTTCGGAATCGTTTCATCCACCGCTACCTTGCGCCGTAACTTGGCCGCGGGCTTGCGGTGCGCGATAAACAATGGCGCCAGAACGCTGAGCGGCAGCAGCAAAGCCACGCCGTCGTTCGGTGAAGCTTGTGAAGGCAATTCCGGTCGGATCCACGCCCGCACCAACTTCCATGGGAACTCCACCTTCCCCTGGCCGAGGCCCTTTTCGAGGACCGTGACTGGCAACACCACCTTGGCGTCCATCAAATTCATTTGTGCGACTTCCAACCGAACCGCCTGTGGCCATGAGCTCATGAGCGCGAGCAGCGGCACTTCCAGACAATCGGCGCCAGCCGGTCCCGATTTGCCGTTCAGCGCGGATTGCGTGACGAGGGACGGAGCGGCAACCGTTGCCGGGCGCGGCGCACCAACCGGAGTGGGTCGGCCGTTTTCGCCATGGCCGTTCGCGGGCTTGACGGGGATGGATGGGGCGGAGGGGGCGGGGAAACCGGGCTTGGGCGGGACGACGGACTGAGTCGGTTTCGGCGGCAGGGCTGGCGCAACACTGCGTGGAGGAAACACCGGAAGCGTTGGCGCACCCGGGGCGATCCCACGCTGGAATGGGGGCAACTTTCCCGGCATCCCAGGGCTACCGGGCTGCGAGTTCTGCATCCGCGTGGTCGATGAGGTCGGTTGCGTTTTCTCGCGCGCTGCCGAGATGGCGAGTCCTTTGCCACGGGCACCGAAGGGGCTGGTTACTTCGTCCGGCACTTCCACCGTCTTCTGATCGCTTCTTCGCGCCAGCTTGGCCACGCTCAATCGGGGCAGGATTTCGCTGAGCGGCAACGCGATCGAGACGTGATCGGAATCTGTCGCGAGGAAGAAGACGCCCGGCGCTGCGAGCCGCAATTCCCCGAAACTAATCCTGACCGCGCCCTGCGGGAGCTGAGGAATGATTTTGGCAAGCGGGATCGGAATGGTCAGCGGCCCGACCGTTTGTTGGCGTACTTTCGACTTCAACTCTGCTGGCAGCGTGTCGAGAACCGGTTGGAGTGGCAGATGCAGCGTGTCCTCGTTGGGCAGCACGGTCGCTTTCGGGGTAGCCGGCTGGGGACGAGGATTTGAGGGCGGCGGAGGCGGCGGAGCGGGCGTCACCGGGGCGGGCGTTTCGATCTGGGACGGCGTCGTCTCCGGCTCGTCGCGCAGCCAGCGGTAAGCCGCCTTGAAGAAACCGGCCATCTTCAGTTTTGCGCCTGGGGTGGAGGTGTTCATAGGTCGCGTGTCGTTTCAGGCAGCCACGGAGCCGACCCGGCCCGGCTGGATTTCTCCGGCCGTCTTGCCCCAAAGACCGAATGGATGTGGTGCGCTATTCATTGCGTTGCTTCCGAGTGAACGGTTTGCATCCAATCAGGGGCAAGAAGCATGCCACGACCTTCCACCATTCCCAAAAGCCCCACGGCTGGTTCATGTCCTGCCTCATTTCGTGGGCGGCTCGGTTCCCTTCGTGTGGCAGCAAGCATGGGCGGGCCGTTGCGAACAAGGGATCGTGTGCGCGCGAGTGAGCCATTCGTCTCCGCCCGCCCAAGCCTGTCCAATCCGTGGACTCCCTTGTCCTCATCTCTGCCTTCTTTTCGGTTCGATTTGGTTTCTCGATCGACCGCGCCCGCCGCCCGTCTCGCAAGTTATCCTGATTAACCCCACGCCGCCGCATGGATTGTGGACTTCCTTCGGCTCAGGGAATACCATCTGCTTACCCGGCCATTGCCGATGGTAGTTTCAAGCTTGAATCTCAGCCGTTCCGCGGTTAAGCGTTGAGCGGAGCTTGTATGGAAGCGCGACCTAAAATCTTGCTCGTGGACGACGAGCCAGACCTGCTGGAGATGTATCGCGAGATACTGGCGCAACTCCCCAGCAGGCCCGATATCCGTACTGCCAACAACGGGCCCAAAGCCCTGGCCCTGTTGGAGGCCGAGCCCTTCCGCGTCTTCATTTGCGACCTTAAAATGCCGAAGATGGATGGCTTGCAGGTGCTGTCCATCGTTCGGCGCAAGTATCCGCGGCTGCGCACCGTGGTGCTGACCTCCATGCAGGATGAGCAGTTCCGCTCGCGGGTCTATGCACTCGGTGTGGACTTGTTCTGGCAGAAACCGGGGAACGAGGAGGAAATCCGACTCTTCCTCGACTGCTTGGAATCCCTGCTTGGCCGCGAGGGCGAGATTGGCTTCCGCGGCGTGCAGAGCAAGAGCCTGGTGGACATCATCCAGCTCGAGTGCATCTCCCAAAGTTCCGTGTTGCTGCGCATCACCAACGGTCCGTTGGCTGGCCGAATCTGGATCACGGGTGGCGAGTTGGTGGACGCGGAGACCGAAGGCGCACAAGGCGAGGCGGCGTTCCGCCATATCCTGGCATGGAAGACCGGCAACTTCGAATCCCTGCCCGCCGAACCGGCGCGGCCCCGGACCATCTTCAAGTCCTATAACGCACTGCTGCTCGAATCCGCCCAAGCGTTGGACGAATCACGGTATCACGATGAACCGCCCCTTGGTGACCCGGCGGCACCTGCCGCCTCCCCAACCGCCATGACCGCCTTGGCACAACTCGAGGCTGTGGAGTTTGTGCTGGCACTCAAGACCGGCGACGAAAAAGGGTATGAGAGCCGGGGACTGGAAAACCCAGAGCCAAAGGCGGCGTGGTCCCGCGACACGCTAGCGCGGTTTGGCAGCCTCGCCGAACGTCTGGCGGCGGGCCCGCTCCAGCAAATCGAGGGCTTGGGTCCCCAACGTCATGTGGGTCTGGCCAACGCCGACCTGGGCGCGCTGGCTGTAGGCTGGCAATCCAAACTGGCGGGTCATGAGGTCGCCGAACACATGAAGAAAGCCTTGGCGCTATGGGGGTCTTAAACATGTTCAATCGCCCGGTGCTGCCGCCCCGGCGGCTGCCGTTCGGCACGTTCACGGTGGACCGTGACGGGCGGGTGGTGATATCCACCCTGCCGTCCACTTTCCCGCTTGCGCTCGTTCGTGAAGTCGGCCAACACGTCACCGCCACGTTTCGCGAAGCCCAGAAGGCCGACATTCCGCTCTCCGAGCTCGTGATTCGCTACTCGAGTCTCAAGATCACCGCGCGCGAGTTGCGCGGCGGCGCTATCGTGTTCCTATCACCGCAAACCCCGACTGCTCCGACCACTTAACCTCAAGCCCCTCTGCCCTATGGCCAACAAACAGCTCGACCAACTTATCCAGCAGATGGAGAACTACCTCGAGTGCTGGAAGCAGTTCAATCACTTCGTCAACCTGGCGCGCGGCAAGAAATTTTCCGCCGAGGATGAAACGCAGTTTCTCGAAGTCAAAACCATCATTGTGCAGGAACTGGAGCTCATCTTGGCGTCTGTGGAGGTTGCTTCGCCCAGCAAAGAGGAAGTCCACAACCTGCTCGGCATGGCGCCGTCGCTCCGCTACCTCGGCGAAATGAACGAGGGTGCGTTGCGCAACCTTGAAAACCAGTGGCACAAGATTTACATCGGTTGGCACTCCATTCTCGGGCAGCTCAAGGTCAAACAGCGCAAGGATGACTCCAAGTCATTCCTGTCGTTTGGTGGCAAGGATAAGAAGTAACCGCGCTCTGGGCCCTCCCATTCGCCTTCTCGCTTGGCGTTGAAGACAAGACGCGATGGCGCCGGGAATACTGCCCAGGCACGAGGCCAAGGGGATGCAGCAGGCGCTGGCCGGATCCCAGCAGCCGTTTCTGCGCGATTCACCACCACGCCACACCAGGACTGCCGCGAATGTCGTGGTCTGCCCCAACTCGGCGGGACTGCGTTCCGCGTGCTTGTCGTCGTGCATCTCAGACGTGCAACTCAGCTCGAACTCGCCAAAGACCCGCTGTAAGTGCTGACAATCCGCACCGGGCACGAGTCTGAGACAACTCACTGGCAGAGTGGGTGTCGGGGGCAATAAGCGCGAAGACGAGCAGGAGCGCCGCGAAGAACCAGCGACAAAGAGCAGACGGTCTGTCTGTGCCGATCACTTGTTGTCAGGGAAGTGCGGCGCGAATCCAAGTCCTCGCCGCTTCCTTGCTTCGAGGGTTTAAGCCAAGTCGTCGTTCGCGGCGCAATGCTGTTCTGCGCACTTTGGTTTTGACCACGCCCTCGCACAAAGGCAGGCTGCGCCAAGAACTGGACCATGACCGCATACTTCAACTGACGACCATGAACTCTCGCGACCGCGTCCTCACCACACTGAACCATCGTGAACCGGACCGGATTCCGGTGGATTTGTCCGGCCATCGGTCCTCGGGCATTGCTGCCATCGCGTACTCTCGCCTTCGCGATTTTCTCGGGCTGCCGCAGAAACCCATCCGCGTCTATGATCCGGTCCAGCAACTTGCCATCGTGGACGAGGACGTGCTCCGGCGGTTTCGCGTGGACACCGTCGAACTCGGACGCGCGTTCGCGCGGGAGGACAGGTGGTGGACAGAATGGACGCTGCCGGACGGCACGCCGTGTCTGATGCCCGTGTGGGCGAAGCCCGACCGCGAAGCCGGCGAATGGGTGATCCGTTCTACTCAAACGGGTCGCCCCATCGCGCGGATGCCAGAAGGCTGCCTGTATTTCGAGCAAACCTCCTGGCCCTTCGCGGAGAAGGATGATCTCGACCGCCTGCAGGAGGAGCTGGCGGAAAGCATGTGGACCGCAATTGCTTCGCCACCCGGACCGATCGCCGCAGGGCCGGGCGGGGCACGAGTGCTTGCGGACGGTGCCCGGTGTTTACGCGCCGAGACCGACCGCGCGATTATTGGTTTGTTCGGCGGCAATCTCCTGGAGATGGGGCAGTTTCTTTATCGCAACGACAACTTCTTCATGTTGTTGGCGGGTGATCCGAAGCGTGCTCATGAATTTCTGGATCGGGTGACCGAGATGCACCTGGCCAACTTGGAACGGTTTCTCGGCGCCGTCGGCCCGCACATTGACATCGTCCTGTTCGGGGACGACCTCGGCATGCAGAACGGGCCGCAAGTGTCACCGAGAATGTACCGCGAGTTTTTCTTCCCGCGAGAAAAGCTCATGTGGGCGCGCGCGAAACAGCTCGCCCCGCACATCAAGATCATGCTGCATTGCTGTGGCGGCGTGCGTGAACTCCTGCCCGGTCTGATCGAGGCGGGCCTGGACATGATCAATCCGGTGCAGGTTTCCTGTCGCGGTATGGACGCGGCCGGTTTGAAGGCGGACTTCGGACGGGAACTCACCTTCTGGGGTGGCGGCTGCGACACACGCGACGTGATCAGCGGTGGCACGCCCGCGCAAGTGCGCGACCATGTCCGCCGCCTGATGGACATCTGGCGACCCGGCGGCGGCTATGTCTTCCAACAGGTCCACAACATCATGGCCAACGTGCCGCCCGCGAATATCGTCGCGATGCTGGACGCGGTGAACGAGACCTGAACCTCGGCTGACGGCGAGCCGAACGCTTGATGTCCAGCCGCGCGTCCGCACCCATTCGCAATCGGTCTTTTGGTCAGATTTGCGAGTAGGCGGTCGGGCGGAGGAAGACGTTGCTGATGTTGGAGACGATTTCCGGGTCCGTGTAACCGGGCGTGGAGCTCAGCTTCTTCCATTCGGGGTCGCCGCCGAACCTCTTCCAGTTCGCGTCGTGCGCTGCCATGTCGTCGTAAACCAACATGTAGGTCAGGTTTGGCAGCCTGGTGCCGACGAGCGTTTCGCCGAAGAACACTGGCGCGAGACCCGCCCGACGGAAGATCGCAAGCTCGCCAATGTTGAACATCTCGATCTTCTTCCGGTTGGCCTTCTTGCTGTGGCTCTCGTAAGTGCGCAACTCAAAGAGGCGCGGCTTCTTCTCCGCCGTTTGCTTCGGCACCTCGAGTTTCGGGATGCCCTCGAAGGCAACCATGAAGGAGCTTTCCACCCGGACGTAAGGCGGATCCCCAGCCGGCAAGTTGCTGAACTCGGCTTTCTGGACTTCCGGGTCCTCACCGAGTTGCTGGTGGGCGGCGAGAAAGACGTTGAGGGACGTGTAAGGTTGCAGGACGTATTTGGTCGGGTTGTCCGGGCCAGTTGCCACATCGAACACCCCGACCGGTGAGACTTCCAGACGGTTTAGCGCCGGGATGGCAATCTCGCGCATGTAGTCGTCGAAGCGCTTTTGCATCGGCCCCCGACGGAGATGGTAGAGACGCAGTTCATAGAGCTCCCGCGGCGGCACGGCGGTTTCTGCCGCCGCAGCGGCAAAGGAAGATGGCAGCGTGGCGGCGAAGCCGGCGGCAAGCGCCGAGGACGTAAGGAACTGGCGTCGTTTCATGGTTACCATTCTGGCAGCATCCGCGGCCGGCGGCAATCCTCCATAGATTTCTCACGGAAGCAGGGCTTGGCTTGCTCTTCGGAAACTGCGTTGCTCCCACGGCGCGGTGCAGAGAACTCGCGGCCTGTGGCAAACGCTCGAATTTGGCCCCGTGGTGATTCGAGTGCCCGCACCGCGCGGAATCCAGAAAAAGGTCAGGAATGGCCGACTCCCGTTCGCAACCAACCCGCCCTGGACGCGCTTGCTCTTCAAACGGTAGCGCGCGTAGAGTACTTGGGCCGCCCGGTTCTGCTC
>CAYJNU010000216.1:0-13166 GCA_964371005.1 uncultured Verrucomicrobiota bacterium
ACCGAGTAGCGCGCGAAGCCGCCTCCGAGTTGATCGTGAATGCCGCCGGCGGCCATGCGCTGACACGTGTGCAGCACCATCTTCGCGGCCTCGGGATCATTAAAACGCGCCGAGTAGCGTAGCAGGAATTGCGGTTGGCTCGGTTGAGGGAACTTGGGTGCGCCGCCAAATCCGCCGTTCTGCGCATCATAAGCCTCCTTGAACAAGGCCCCGGCCCGACGCAGCGCGTCCGCCGTCGGCAGGGAATCGGCGACCGTCGTGCTGGCGCTGCCAGCTTCGAGGCGCGCGTGGATGTTATCGGCCGACGCCGTCACTTCACCGTGACGCTCCTGCCAGATCCCGGCCACCTGCCGCAGCACCTGGAGAAAACTCGCTCGGCCTTGTCGGTTTTCCGGCGGGAAGTACGTGCCACCGAAGAACGGCTTGCGGTCCGGCGTGAGGAAGACATTGAGCGGCCAGCCACCGGAGCCGGTCGTGGCCTGCACGAAGGTCATGTAAATCTTGTCCACGTCCGGGCGCTCCTCGCGGTCCACCTTGATACAGACGAAATGCGCGTTGAGATACCGGGCCGTCTCCTCGTTCTCAAACGTCTCCCGCTCCATGACGTGACACCAGTGGCACGTTGAGTAACCGATGCTGAGGAAGATGGGCTTGTTCTCCGTCCGCGACCGGGCGAACGCCTCCTCGCCCCACGGATACCAGTCCACGGGATTGTGGGCATGCTGGAGGAGATAAGGCGATTTCGCGCGCGCCAGGCGGTTCGTATGTCGGGCGGTGGTCGTCGTCTGCTTCATGCTCATGCTCAACGCGGTTTCGGATGCAACGGACACGGGCTTCGGCCCGCATCCGGCCAGCGCGGCGACACTACACGCCGCGAGGAACGACGGGGCTGGCTTCATCGGGCAGACGTTAGCCTCGGAAACAACCAGCGGCAACTGATGCCGACCCGCCGGGGTCGTGTCCTTGCTTGACGCAAAACGCCATGGACAACACGCTTGGCCGGACATGAACCGCATCCGCCTCCTGCCCGAACAGGTCGCCAACCAGATCGCCGCCGGCGAAGTGGTTGAGCGCCCGGCCAGTGTCGTGAAGGAGTTGGTCGAGAACGCGCTCGATGCCCAAGCCCGCCGGATCACGGTCGAAGTGCAAGCCGGCGGACGCAGCCTGATCCGGGTGACCGACGACGGCACCGGGATGAGCCGCGACGACGCGCTGCTGTGTTTAGAACGTCACGCCACGAGCAAGATTCGGCGCGCCGAGGATTTGGCCGCCATCGCCACGATGGGTTTCCGTGGCGAAGCCCTGCCCAGCATCGCCAGCGTCAGCCGGTTCACACTTACCACGCGCGAACGCGAACCCGGTCCCCTCACCCCGTCCCTCTCCCCATCGGATGGGGCGGGGGTGTTCGCCAGAGTTCCACCTTCAGGTGGTCCGGGTGACGCCGACCGCGTAAACGCGGAACTACAGACAGTCGAAGGCACGCAGATCGTCATTTCCGGGGGCAAGATTCTGGAAGTCAAAGCGGCGGGCAGCGCGCCGGGAACCAGCATCGAGGTGCGCCAGCTTTTCTTCAACCTGCCCGCGCGCCGCAAGTTCCTGCGCAGCGAAGAAACCGAGGCGGCGCACATTCAGCATTACCTCACGCTCGCCGCGCTGGCGTTCCCGGAGGTTGCCTTTACTTTCCACAAAGACGGCCGCCTTATCTGGCAGCTCCCCGCTGCGAAGAGCGGCGAGACCGTTCCGGCTCGCCTCACCGCGCTCCGCGAACGCCTACGATCTCTCTACGGCGACGAACGCCGCTTCCTCACGGTGGATTTCACCGCCGGCATGCAATCGCCGGACTTGGATACCGAGGAGAGCGCTTCGGACTTCGGACTTCGGACTTCGGACTTTCGGGTGTGGGGCTTTCTCGGGGCGCCCGGCGTCTCACGCGCCACGCGCGAGGATCAGCACTTGTTCGTGAACCGGCGCCCGGTGGAGAACCGCGGACTCAACTTCGCGTTGCTCGAAGGCTATCACACCGCTTTGATGAAAGGGCGCTACCCGGTCTGCTGCCTTTTCCTCGAGATCGATCCCGCCGCCGTGGATGTGAACATCCATCCCGCCAAGCGCGAGGTGAAATTCCATCGTGAATTCGACGTGCGCCGGCTCGTCACGCAAGCCGTGCGGCAAACGTTGCTGACGTTTCACACCGGGCAGGGTGAAGGCCGAAGTCCGGAACTCGAAGTCCGAAGCTCGAAGGCGGAAACCACATCAGCGGCGGCGACGCCCGACGCGCAGACTGCGTTGCCGAACTTCCCGGCGAAGCTCTCGGCGAGATCGGTGATTGAGCCGACAGCGCAGCCGGTTCCGCAATCGCCGCCGGGCAGAAGTCTCGCGCCCGGTATTCCTGAATCAGATGCAAAACCGGAAGCCGTCGCCCCAAGCCGTGGAGGTGTTCCGGCCGAGTCGGCAAACCCGGAGTCTCCCGAACCACTCACCGCTGCTGCATCGGCCTTCACGCCTCAAGCCTCCCGCACCACATCCTCCGTTCCGTCCCCCACCCTCCAGCCACCAGCCTCGCTGCCGGGCGCAGCGCCGACTCCGCTGCTCGACGTCCCGCTCCGCCTCATCGGCGTGGTGGGCCGGCTTTACGCGCTATTCGAGTCCGACCGGGGCTTGGTCCTCATGGACCAGCATGCCGCACACGAACGGGTGTTATTCGAACAGGTGTTGGAGCGCATGGAACGGGGCGATCAATCGCCAACCCAGCGGTTGCTCTTGCCCGAAACAGTCGAGTTGTCGGTGCGCGATGCCACCTTCCTGCGCCAACAACTGCCCGCGCTGGTACGGCTGGGGGTGGGCCTCAGTGAGTTCGGCGAGCGGACGTTCCTGCTCGACGCGCTCCCGCCGTTCGTGAAGGTCAGCGACGCGCGCCGGTTCGTGCTCGATCTGGTGGACGAGTTGAAAGCTGCCGGACAGGAGGTCAACGCGTTGCGCCTGGGCGAGCACACCGTGGCCAAGACTGTCTGTCGTCATGCGGTGAAGGCAAACGATCCGCTGGCGGGGGCGGAGTTGCTGAAGCTGGTGGAGGCATTGCGCCGTTGCACGATGCCCTACACTTGTCCGCACGGCCGGCCCACGCTCATCGAACTCAACTACCGCGAGTTGGAGAAGAAGTTCGGGCGGCTGCAGTAACTGCGGCGGCGCGACCGCCCCCAACGCTGGCGGTCTTCATGTGGGGACTTCTGGTCGGTGTCGGTTTCTCCCCATTAAGTGGGAGGTCCGCGGAAGCGGCGGGCGTGGTTTGGGAACGGGGCTCGGCGGCGGCTTTACGTGCGGGCGGTGGGGTTGGGGCTGTCCGCCGCGCCGCTTGCTGGCGTTCGTTCCAGGATTTGATCAACGGTTCCCGTTCAAGAAAGGCTACGCGTATGGCAATGCGTTCCCGCAACCAGCGCGCTTGCCCATCGATGTTCGGTTCCACAGGACGCAGCAGGTCGGCCAGGCGCGCGATGGTGTTGGTCATTCGCTCAAGCCGAAAGACTTCTGCGAACACCTCCGGAAAGCGTTCTTCATAAAGCTTGCGCCCAGCCGGCGTGTCCAGCAGCCCGCGGCTGACCACGGCGTTGAATCCGGGAAAGACTTCCATGTGAGTCTGGCCGAAGAGTTGGTCAATGCCATGCGGGAGAAACACGGCTCGACCGTTCGAGGGATTGAAATAGACGCGATAGTTGTTTCGGTTCAGCGGGTAGCCATCCCAATCTGCGACCATCACGGACAGGGCCGCGTAGGTAATGAACCGGTCCACCTCCAGTGTCGCCAGCAGGCGTCCCCAGCGCCGCGCGGGATCGTCTTCGCGCGCGGCGTCGGTCAGGGCCTTGAGATCGGCGCGGTCGTTCGCACCCGGGCCTGCGTCGAGTTCCAATTCTTGGTCCACATCTTTCAGGAAGCCGCCGTCGTAGAGGTTGCCATCCGCCCGCCGGAAAAAACAGGTGAGGAAGTCGGGGGTGAAGCCTTCCTTGAGAACGTAGAGCCCGAGCGGCTCTTCGTTGAGTTGCACGGTGGCGAAGGCGACGCGGGGCGTGGGCACATTGGCGGTGCGGAACAACTCGCTGCCGATATACTCGTTCATGAACGAGGGGTCTTGCACGGAGTTGTTCAGGTGAATCTTGCGCAGCCCTGCCCACCGACGGCCATCCACGAACTTACTGAACGAGAGGGTAAGCGCCGGCCGGTCATCCACCTGGCGAAAGCTTCCCGCAGCGCCTTTGACGTGGACGGCCACTTTCTTGAAGACCTTGCCATCAATCGTCACGGTGGCGGGCACGGATTTGCGCGGCTCGCGACGCAGGCCCCGAAACGCCTCGGGTGATAGCTCGATCTTGAAGGCCAGCAAGGTGGGCTGTTTGAAGATGGCGTCGCCGGGCAGGACTCTGTGTGGAGGCGGCGGAAGGGGCGGCGAGGTGAGGTAACTGTCATCCAACACCAAGCTCAACCACCAGCCCGAGACGGCCAGCAGCGGCAGGAGCAAGATAAGTATCAGCCGTCGCATTGTCTTCGTCTAGTGTGGTGACGTCAGGGCATTGTGGCCAGCGCGGAGTCTGACTCGCCCGGAGGGGGGACGGACTTTCAGCATTCGCGCCGTTTTGGTCTTTTGCCTTTCCAACCTGCGGTTGCTCCACATACTCCGTCGCAAACATGCGTACGGATCTTGAACCACTCCGGGATACCATCGCCTCGCATCAGCCGCGTTTGCAGGCGTTGCGCACGGAGATCGCTCGGAACATCGTTGGCCAGACTGCGCTCGTCGAGCGCTTGCTCGTCGGCCTCCTCGCAAACGGACACGTGCTCCTGGAAGGCGTGCCGGGTCTGGCCAAGACGGCCACGGTGAACGCACTGGCCCAGTCGCTTCACCTCAAGTTCGCCCGCGTGCAGTTCACGCCGGACCTGCTGCCCGGTGACCTCATCGGCAACCTGGTCTTCAATCCGCGCGACAACACCTATCACACGCGCAAGGGGCCGATCTTCGCCAACTTGGTCCTGGCAGATGAAATCAACCGCGCGCCAGCGAAGGTTCAAAGCGCGTTGCTCGAAGCCATGCAAGAGCGGCAGGTCACCATCGGCGAGGAGAGCTTTCCGTTGCCCGCGCCGTTTCTGGTTTTGGCCACCATGAATCCCATCGAGCAGGAAGGCACCTACAGCCTGCCCGAGGCGCAGGTGGATCGCTTCATGTTGAAGGTGGTAGTCCATTATCCCAGCGAGCTTGAGGAGAAGGAAATCATGCGACTGATGGCTGTCACCAGCGCACGTCCTACCCTGAACGCGGTTCTCCAACCGGAAGCCATTCTGGCCATGCGCGCCCTGGTGGACCAGGTGTTCGTGGACGAGCAAATCGCGGATTACATCGTGCGCCTGGTGTTGACCACGCGCGAGCCGGCCCGCCACGCGGCGGACCTCAAGCCGTTCATCCGGTTCGGCGCTTCACCGCGGGCCTCCATCAACTTGTCGCTCGCCGCCAAGGCCTTCGCCTTCCTTCAAGGTCGTCCGCACGTCACGCCCATGGACGTCAAGAGCATCGCGCCCGATGTCCTCCGGCATCGGATCCTGACGACGTTTGAAGCCGATGCTGACGGAGTGACGCCAGAGCAAATCGTGACCCGATTGCTGGAAAGCGTGCCGGTGCCCTGAGCCGCGCTCGCTGCCAACGCCCTGCCCGCCATGCTGCCCTCCGACCTCCTGCGCCGTGCCCGCCTGATCGAACTTCGGGCGTTCCGCAAGGTGGAGGACTTGCTGGCCGGCCCCTATCGCTCCGTCTTCCGGGGCCGCGGCGTCGAGTTCGACGAAGTTCGGGCCTATCAACCGGGCGATGATGTGCGGGCGATCAACTGGCACGCCACGGCCCGCACCGGCACAGTGCAAATCAAGCAACTCGTCGAGGAACGTTGTCTGACAGTGATCCTAGCCGTGGACGTGAGCGCGTCGGGCGACTTCGGGTCCGGCCCGCAAAGTAAACGCGAGCTGGCCGCCGAGCTGGCCGCGGTGATCGCCCTTAGCGCCGTGCTCAACAACGACCGCGTCGGCCTGCTGCTCTTCACGGACCGGGTCGAGCGTTATCTCCCACCGGCCGGCGGACGTCGGCAGGCGCTCGCCATCGTGTCCGCCATCCTGAACCATAGGCCGCGGTCCGCCCGGACACGCATCGGGGCGGCACTGCAAACGCTCAAGCAGGCCCTGCGCCGCCGCGCCACCGTCTTTGTGCTGTCGGATTTCATTGACGATGGTTTCGAACGGGCCCTGCGCATTACCTCACAGCGTCACGATGTAATTGCGTTGGAAATCAACGATGAGGCGGAACTGACTCTGCCCACGCTGGGTTGGCTGGCCTGCGAGGACGCCGAAACGGGCGAAGTCGTGGAACTCGACACCACCGACCCAACGGTGCGCCATGCCTTCGAGCTCCAGAAACTGGAACGCGCTGCGCGCCTCAAAGACACCTTCCGCCTGGCTGCCGTGGATCACGTCGCCTGCCGGGCGGGCATCTCGTATTACCCGGCCTTGCGACGGCTCTTCGAAGATCACCGTCCGCTGCGCTGATGACCGATACCAATCTCATCGAGGATCTTCGTCTGCTGCATCCGCCAAGCTTCGCCTGGATGCTCTGGGTGGTGCTGGCAGCAGGCGGGATCGTTCTGCTGGTTTGGTTTGCGCGGCGGCGCGTGCCTCCGGCGAGTTGCCCTGAGCCCGTCAACCCGCTTGCGGTGTGGGAGGCGACGTTGCAGGAACTCGAACGCCTGCTGCCCCTGCTGCGCCCGGATCAATCGCGCGCCTACGCAATTGCCTCCACCACGCTCATGCGCCGCTATCTGGAACGCCGCCACGGTTTGGCCGCCCCACGCCTGGCAACGGAAGAATTCCTGGCTGCCGCCGCGCATTCAACGGCGCTGGGAGAAAAGGATCGCTCCCGCTTGGGTGACTACCTGCGGTGGTGCGATCTGCTCAAGTTCGGCCGAGCCATGGCCGAGACGTCTGAACTGCGGCATTTGCATGAGGCGGCGGTGGAATTCGTCACGCGTTCTCGACCGGCAATTCCGCCGCCGCCAAACGGCCAGGAGGTGAACCGGTGAACGGTTTTCGTTTTGCCTCGCTCCTGTGGTTTCTCGCCCTGCTGCTCCCGCCGGTGTTGCTGTGGTGGCGCGGGCGGCCGGCGCCGGTGGCGGCGCTGACTTATCCAAGCCGCGCCTTGTTGGGGGCGGCGGCACGCGCGACCCGGTTCCGTCCCGGACGGTGGCTCGCTGCCCTGCGGTTGCTGGCGTTGGCTTTGCTGGTTGTGGCGCTGGCCCGGCCCCAGACGGAAAAAGGGCAGACCCGCGAAGACGCCCGCGGTATAAACATCCTGCTGGCGCTTGATTTCTCCAGTTCGATGCGGACGCGGGATTTCTTCCTCGACGGCCGTCGCGTCGCGCGCAGCGAAGGATTGAAGAACGTGGTGGCGGAGTTCATCCGGGCCCGCCCGAATGACCGCCTCGGCTTGGTCACGTTTGATCGCGACGCCTGGTTGGCCAGTCCACTGACGCTGGACCACGAATGGTTGCTCGCGCGGCTGAACGCGGAACAGAACGGCGTCGGCACAGCCGTCGGGTCGGGCCTCGTCGTGGCAGCGGAGCATCTGCAACAGCACACCAACGAGACGCGGGTGCTTGTACTGGTGACCGACGCGGAGAGCATCAGCGCCGGCCCGCCGGCGGATGAAGTGGCCGAAGCGTTACGCCCACTGGGCATTCGTCTTCATTGCATCCAACTCGTCAATGCCCAGGACACGGCGTGGCGCAATGATCTGAGTGACTACTTGAGCCGCGCGGCCATACGCACCGGCGGAGAGTATTTCCGCGTGCAAAGCGGACCCGACCTGCGCTCGGTTTACAGCCGCATTGACCGCCTGGAGAAACAGAAGCTCACGGACCGTCGGCAGAAGAGCTATCGCGAGTTGTTTCCCTGGCTGGCCCTGCCGGCGCTGGGTCTATTGCTGCTCGAGGTCGTCCTGGCGCATACCCGGTGGAGGAGGCTGCCATGACATTCGCAATCCACCCTTGGCTCTGGCTGCTCCCGGTTCTCGTGCTCGGGGCGGCGCTCTTCTTCGTTTGGAGCTGGCGCCGCCGCGCCGCCTTGCTCGAAACCGCGCTGGCCACGCCGTTGCGCGAACAGCTTCTTGCTTCCTTGGACCGGCGGCGGCGCGTGCTGAAGCAAACCCTGCTGGTCCTTGGGCTGTCTTTCCTGGCGTTGGCCTTGGCCCGCCCGCAATGGGGCCGCGAACGGGTGAGGCTGGAACGCACCGGCGTGGACCTCATCATTGCCCTCGATGTGTCGCGCTCCATGCTCGCGGTGGACGTGGAGGGCACGAACCGCCTCGCCGCAGCTCGCGCCGCCATGCTGAAGCTGCTCGATCACATGGGCGGCGACCGCGTAGGTCTGGTGGGCTTTGCGGGCGAAGCGTTTCTCGCTGCACCGCTCACGCGCGATCACACCGCCGTAGCCCGCGCCCTGACGGCCTTGAACCCCGCCACCGTGTCCGAGCCGGGCAGCGACTTCGCCAAAGCCATCGCGCGGGCTCGCGAAGGCTTCGAGCGTGGCAGCGAAGGGCCGCGGCTGTTGCTCCTTCTCAGTGACGGCGAACAGTTGCAGGGCGACGCTCTCTCCGCAGCGCGGGCAGCCGTGGTGGCAGGAATAACTGTGCATTGCGCCGGAGTCGGATCGGCAAGTGGCGCGCGGTTGCCCGGTCGGGGAGGATTCCAGAAGAACGCCTTTGGCCGCGAGGTAATCTCCCGGCTTGACGAGCACGTGTTGCAGCAAACCGCGACGGCGGGGCACGGGACGTACGTGCGCATCCCGGACCGCGACAGCCGCGCGCTGGCGGACTGGTTCGAGCAGGCGTCCACCGGTTTGCCCAAGACCACTGAGACGCAGGAACTCGGCGATCCACGCGAACGCTTCCAATGGCCGCTGGCTGCCGCGCTGACCCTGCTGGGCGGCGAGTGGCTCGTGGGCGAACGCCGGCGGCGGAAGGAGTCGAAGCCATGAACATCGCTGCAAATCACACCGAATCCGGCTCCTGCCGTTCGAGAATAGGGCTGGCTGGATTTGCGCGCGCGCAGGCGTTGCCCCTTCTCACTGTTGCTTGTCTGCTGACCGCATCCGCGAGCGGGACGCCTTGGGATGATTACAATAACGGCGTTACCGCTTACGTCAGCCAACAGTACGAGGAGGCGCATCAGGTCTGGCAAGAGTTGGCCCGCGGAAATCTGCCGCGATCCCTTCGCCAGCCGGTTTGGTTCCAACTGGGGAACGCCGAGTTTCGTCTGGGAGAACCCTTCGAGGCCGCGGCCCCGGAACAAGCCGCGGAGTTCTGGCGGCGGAGTTGCGCAGCCTACCGCACGGTGCTGGCGCGCAGCGCACGCCATTCGGCCGCGCGGCAGAATCTGGGGTTGGTTGAGCGGCGGCTGGCCGTATTGACGCAACGGCTGGGCAATGAGCTGCGCGCGCAGGCCGAACGCCAGCCGCTCGACGATGCGATCGCTCAAATGCGCGCCGCCACAGACTATCTCCGCGAGGCCAGTTCCCTCGCGCCGAAAGATAACGCCATCCAGCAGGACCGGGCCGCTGCCGAGCGGCAATTGCAGGAGCGACTGCGGGAGCGCGCCCAGCAGGCCGAGAAGCGCGGGGATCAGGCCGCCGCCCAACAAACGACGTGGGGAGACAACCAGGCCGAAGCGGCCTATCGGGATGCGTTGGCTGATCTCGACGCAGCACGGCAGGATCGCACCTCCGGCGCGCCAACCGAAACCGCTTCTGAATCATCCCCGGCGGAACCGCTGGCTCGCGAGCTGAATGCCGCCCATGAACGCGTGCAGCAGAAACTTGCCGATCTCCTCACACGCATGGGCCAACGCGAACAGAAAACCGCCACCGACCAAGCCCAATACGACCCCGATGAAGCCTGGCCGCATTTCGATGAAGCCTTGGAGCACTTTCAAGAAGCCCAGGCGATTCAACCCAACCACGTCGCCGCACGCGAAGGCGAGCAGCAGGTCAAGACCGCCATGGAGCAACTCCACCTGCGCGAGGGTCGGCAACGTCAAGCGCGGGGCATGGAAGCAGTGCCCAACGATGTGCCCCGGGCGGCGCGGGAGCTCACCGCCGCGTTGAGCCACTTCGAGGCGGCCTTGGCGGTGAACCCGGAGAGCCGCGAAGCGGAAACGCGAGCGGCTGAAGTCCGCGCGCTGTTGCCGGACCTGTTGACCCGCGCGGGCCAGATCGAACAACGCGCTGGCGAACAGGCGGAAGCTGCTTCCCCGAATCGGGCCATGATGCGCTACGAGACGGCGCAGTCCGCCTTCGAGGGTGCGTTGGATTTGGCGCCGTCCCACGCGCCGGCGCAACAGGGTCTTGAAACGGTGCAGGAAAAGCTCGCCCGCTTGCGGCAACGCCAGGCAGAGGAAGTCGCGCGGGCCGCAGAAGCGCAGTCCGAGACGCCACGCGATCTGGGGCAGTTGCTGGGGGAGGTGCAGCAGGCGCAACGCGACCTCAGCCGCGAATCGGAGCGCACGCGGCAAGCGGGACGCAACCAACCGCAGCCGCACCGCGTATATCCGGATTGGTGAGGCGGCGGCATGGCCGCCTGGCAGTATGCGACACGCCGCGGAATCCAGCGTGCAGGACGACGTGATCCTGCTGGAGTTGGGCGACGGTGAGCGGCACATTCGTGGTGGTGTCGGTGGCGCGTTGGTCTCCTCCGGTTCGCGGAGAACCAGCCGCTCGTCGGCTTATACATCCGGCCTCACGCCGGGCCGCCCGACCGTCGCCCGGTCAACCACGACATCTCGTCGGTCTGAGGCAAAGCCTCATTGGTCATGCAGAACATCGTCATCGCCAAGCCTTACCGCTTCGTGCCGCCGCGCTTCAGCCCTTTCTGGGCGCGGATCATTCAGTGGTGGTTGCCATCATATTTGCGCAAGAGTTTTGGCGTCACCTCTTGGGCCTGCGTCGGTGCGGAGCGTTTGCGGGCTTCGCTCCAGGCCGGCTCCGGCGTGTTGCTGGCCGCCAACCATTGCCGCCCCTGCGATCCCATGGTGCTCCTCGGACTACTCTCCCGGGAGGTCGCCCGGCCATTCCATGTCATGGCCAGTTCGCATCTCTTCAGGCAAAGCCGGATGCAATCCTTCCTCCTGCCCCGCATCGGGGCCTTCAGCGTTTACCGGGAAGGGCTGGATCGCGAATCGCTCAAATGCGCCACCCGCCTCCTGGCCGAGGGGCGATTTCCCTTGTGCATCTTCCCGGAAGGCTTCGTCACCCGCAACAACGACCGGTTATTGCACCTTCAGGATGGGGTGACCTTTCTGGCGCGGGCAGCGGCAAAACAACGAGCGGCCTCTTCACCGACCGGCCAGGTGGTGGTGCATCCGGTTTTCATCCGCTACTTTTTCGAAGGCGATTTGGCGGCAACGCTCGCCCCGGTCTTGCAGAACATTGAGGCCCGCTTGTCCTGGCAACCGCAAAGTCATCTGCCGTTGCGGGAACGGATCGTCAAGGCCGGTCAGGCTTTGCTGGCCCTGAAGGAGATGGAATATCTCGGCGTGTCCCAAAGGGATGGAGTCAGAGCGCGACTTCCACGTCTCCTCGATCATCTGCTTGAACCGCTCGAAAGAGAGTGGATCGGGGGACGCCGCGAACTGGATACTCTGGCACGGGTTAAACGCCTGCGCGGCACCATTCTGCCGGACATGGTGAATGGCGAACTCACGGAGACCGAGTGCGCAAGACGTTGGCGACAGCTCGCCGACCTGTATTTCGCCCAACAACTGCACTGCTACTCGGGCGACTACCTGGATGAGCCGACGACCCCCGAGCGTTTGCTGGAAACCGTGGAACGTTACGAGGAAGACTTGACAGACGTGGCGGCAGCGCATCCCCCGCTGCATGTAGTCATTTCCATAGGCGAAGCCATCGCAGTGACCCCTACCCGGGATCGAAGTGTGGACACCGACGCGGTTGCCAGCGAACTCCGACGACAGCTTGAAATGATGATGCAGGAAAGCAAAACCCACCGGCGGACCGCCTGGCCCAAATCGAAAGAACCATGAGCTTCATTCTTGCCAGTCTGTCCTGGCCCGCTGCGGGTCTCCGTGCGGGCGTTGTTGTCGGAGCGCTCGTCCTGTGGTTTTGGACGCAGTCCCTCATCGCTCGCAAATCTACGGCGAAGGACGGCCTTGGTGATGTTATCCATGAACTCACCGCGCCCTGGCATCATTATCTCGCGACGAACACCCGCGCCGCCAATGCCACACTGATCACCAGTTCCTTGTTCATTGACCTCATCGGTCTCGCTCTCATTGGCTCGGCGATTCTCGGCCCCACGTTCGGCCCCTTCCTCGCCATTCTCATTGTGTTCGGCTTGCGCCAGATCTGCCAAAGTCTCTGCACACTGCCACCCCCTCCGGGCATCATCTGGAGAAAACCGGGCTTCCCGACATTGCTCGTGACGTACGAGGTTGGGAATGACTTTTTCTTCTCCGGGCATACGGCCCTGGCCGTGCTTGGCGCGATCGAAGCGGCGCAGCTCGGGCCGCTGTGGCTCGCGTTGGCGGTGGCGTTCGTCGCGCTGGGAGAAATGATCGTCGTATTGGTGTTGCGGGCGCACTACACACTGGATGTCGTGACGGGCGTCTTTGCCGCATTTCTCGCCGTGGACTTGGGGACACGACTGTCACCCCTTGTGGACGGATGGATGCGCTGAAAGGGAAGTCATGACACGATCCTCTACGATTTGTGGCATCGGGCGCTCATTCTTACGATCCTGCTGCCGCGCCTTCGCCGCTTCCTGCCACAGGGTGTACTTTCCACGTGGCCGCGACCAGCCGGAGGGAGATCATGTACCTTCATCGAAGTCATACCCCAGCCGGTTGGTCGGAACGTGGAACCACTCCGGAAGGCCGATACCCTGTTTCCCACCCAGGAGCAGGATTTCCTGATAGTTCGCCTTCACCTCCCAAGGCTTGGCTGGATTGTAGAACTCAACGATGAGGTTCACCGGCAACCCGGAGAACGCAGAGTTGGACTTGTAGTTCTTCAGGGGCACATCAATAAACAACCACGCGCAAAGCGCGTGGTTTTGCAGGTTGCCCCCCATAGGGGGG
>CAYJNU010000217.1:0-13155 GCA_964371005.1 uncultured Verrucomicrobiota bacterium
CCTCGGACTCTCAAATTCCGGCGACAGTCCATCCCCCATGTCCACCCGCAGACTCATCTTCTCGTGCGTGGCCATCCTCGCGGTTGTCGTTGTCGCCGTCGTCGCCCGTTTGCCCATGGACGAAGATCATGCTTCGATTCCTATGAACGCATCCGCCCGTCAGTCGCAGAAGCTGGACCTTTCCGCGTACGCGGACGCGCCGCCCACCACTCCGCTCCATCTGCTGTTCATCCACCATTCCTGCGGCGGACACCTGCTTGCCTCTCCCGGAGAGGATAACGGGACGAATTGCATTTACGTTTCTCACCCAAACGGCGGCGGGTTGCGCTCCCTGTTGGAGAAGAATGCCTATGTTGTTCACGAAGCCTCTTACGGAAGCCGCATCGGCCAAGACACGGACCTCTTCGATTGGCTTCCCAAGTTCCGTGATCAGATGCCGCAAATCCTCGTATGCGATTCCCAAGACGCCAGCTTTGCCGACGGACGGCGGAATCAGATCGTCGTCTTCAAGTCCTGTTTTCCCAACAACAACTTCAGTGCCCAAGGCGTCCCGCCCGGCAGCCCCGCCGGTCCTGACGCGACCGTCTGGAACGCCAAAGCCGCCTATACCGCGCTCTTGCAGGAATTCCGCAAACACCCGGATGTCCTGTTTGTCTGCGTTACTGCCCCGCCTCTGTCCCCCAAGTCTTCTACCCCCTTGTGGAAGATGGTCGCCAAGAAGTTGCTGGGACGAGGCAACTCCCTGGCCAGCAGCGCCCCCTTGGCCCGTGAATTCAACAACTGGTTGAGTAGCCCCGACGGCTGGCTCAAGGATTACGATCTTAAGAACGTCGTCGTGTTTGATTACTATGACATCCTGACCGGCAAGGGTCAGTCTGATCTCTGCGTTTATCCGACCGGTGACGGTTACGACAGCCACCCCAGCCGTGAAGGCAATGGAAAGGCCGCTGCTGCTTTCGTGCCCTTTCTCAATCAGGCCGTCCGCCGCGCCGGCTTGACGCCTCACTGAGGAAACGGCGGGAGACTCTCCAGAATCGGAGTGTGCCCGTCCCCGGGCACAGGAACGCACTTGACGTCCCGGAGTGTGTCCGTCCTCGGGCACAGCAACATCCAGTTTTCAAAGCGGCATGCAGAATACGACCACGCTTGACCCATCGGGGCTTGCTGCGCTCGAAGACGCACCTTCTCCATTGCTGTCCCATGCGAACCCCTGCGTCCGTCGCGTCTCGGCGATTCCATTGGTGACGGCTCGGGGGCGCTTCGCGTCTTTGCCGACACGGATTCCTTTCTGCATTCTGGAAGGCGATCTGCGCCAGTCCTTCGCGTCTTTGCGTCTTCGCCGTTCACTCCTGTCACCTCTGGCTTTCCCCCGGTTCCGCATTCCGCACCTTGCATTCCGCGTTCTGCGGGCGGCCATTTTCCCAAATCCATTTGACAAAATCCATTTGACAATTAACCTTCAGGCGACTAACACCGAGGCCGAAGTAATGGATGAATTGGCCAACAGCCACCGAGCTTCAGTTTTTTGAGTCATTCACAGGGCGAACATGAACTACGCAGTCGCGGTCCGCGATTTTGTCATCACCAACTTCCTCTTCGGAGAGGGAAATTCGTTGCAGGACGACACCTCCTTCCTGGAAAGCGGAGTCATCGACTCCACTGGCATCTTGGAATTGATCCTGTTCCTGGAGCAGACCTTCGAGATAAAGGTTCTGGAACAGGATACCGTGCCCGAGAACCTGGACAGCGTGAATCGCGTGGCCCGGTTCATCGAGAGCAAACTGGCCAAGCCTGTGGCTGCTTGAACCGTAGCCGGACAATGTCTGCGGACAAACAAGCATCCCGACTCACGTTTCCGCCTTCGGGCCAATCTGTGTCCATCTGCGTTCATCGGTGGTTGTCCCTCGCGTTTGCGTGGCTTGGAATTCTTCGCCGCTCGCCCGTCTCCGTACTTCTACGCCGCACGCACTTCTATGCCTGAAAAACCCTTCTCCGCTGGGCTCCTCGACATTGATCTTGCGCAGCAAGCCGATCGGATCGGAGACGTCCTTCGCGAGCACGTGCTGCGGCAATTCAAGAAGAAAGGCCTCATCGTGGCCCTCTCAGGGGGCATAGATAGCAGCGTTGTGGCAGGCCTCGCGGTGCGTGCGCTCGGCAAAGACCGTGTCTTCGGACTGTTGATGCCCGAACGGGACTCCGTCAATGAAACGCTCCCGCTCAGCCGGTCCCTGGCCGAACATCTCCAAATCCGTTTCGTGCATGAGGACATCACCCCCGTCCTCGAGGCCGTCGGCTGTTATACCCGGCGCGACGACGCGATCCGGTGCGTGATCCCCGAATTTGGCTCGGGCTGGAAATCAAAGATTGTGTTGCCGGGTGTCTTGGACACAGACCAGTACCGCCTCTTTTCCGTCGTCGCCCAATCCCCGGCCGGAGAACTCATTGAGGCGCGCCTCACGCTCGATGCGTATTTGGGAATCGTCGCGGCTACGAATTTCAAGCAGCGCACGCGCAAGATGTTCGAGTATTACCATGCCGACCGTTTGAACTACGCCGTTGCCGGCACACCCAACCGCCTCGAATACGACCAAGGCTTCTTTGTCAAGTTGGGGGACGGTGCCGCGGACATCAAGCCCATCGCCCATCTTTACAAGACCCAGGTCTATGCGATGGCTCGTTACCTCGGACTCCCCGAGGCCATCTGCAGTCGCCCGCCTACGACCGACACTTACTCACTCCCGCAATCGCAGGAGGAATTCTATTTCTCGCTCCCCTTCGACAAGATGGATCTGGTTCTTTACGGCAAGAACCACGACTACTCCGCCGCTGAGATCGCCTCAGGCATGGGCCTTCGACTCGGCCAGGTCGAACGCGTCCTGCGAGACATCGATGCCAAACGTCGCATGGCTGAATACCTTCATGCCGCTCCGGTCTTGGTGGAAAGCCTTTGAAGGGAACATAGAGTCGCTTGGCAATTCCTTCCTCAGGCAGTTACGCCTCTTCCACACGGCGGGGAAGATACCTCTCGCCAACCGGATGGGAGAGAGTTGACGGAGATCGGCTGAGGTTCATTCGGGAAACAGACAAGTGCGGTTATGACCCGAGCGCTTTCGCCGTCTTCACTTGTTCTGCGTCTTCACTCTTCAGCTCAACGGGTTGATCGTGTAACGGCCAGGGCAAGCGCGGCGGTGGCCTGAGGCCGCCACCGTCAAGAACCATCCACGCCCTGAAGTGGCCGCAGGTGAATCCTACGCGAGCCACCTTCTATTTCAGCTTTCCGATTTCTGTTTTTTGTTTTTGATCAAAGCTCCCGTCTCCTGACTCTTCGCTCCTCCCATGTGCGGCATAGCTGCAGCCCTGAGCCCTCCCGGCGGTTCCCCTCCCACCGAGGCGGCCCTCCGCCAGATGCTCGGTATGATCCGCCATCGCGGTCCGGATCAATTTGGCATCTACCTCGACTCCCAAGTCGCCTTGGGCAGCGCCCGGCTGAGCATTATTGATCTGGGTTCGGGCCAGCAACCCATCTCGAACGAGGACGGGACTCTGTGGATCGTCTTCAACGGCGAGATCTTCAACTATGTCGAATTGCGCCCCGAGTTGGAAGCCCGCGGCCACCGGTTCTCCACGTCCTCCGATACCGAGGTCATCCTCCATGCGTACGAGGAGTATGGAACGGACTGTCTCGAGCGCTTAAACGGTCAGTTTGCCATAGCCATCTGGAATGCCCGTGATCGAACCCTGTTCCTCGCCCGCGACCGGGTTGGCATCCGCCCCTTGTTTTACACCGTTTGCGAGGGGGCTCTCCTTGCCGCCTCCGAGATTAAAGCCCTGCTCGTCGATCCCCGCATTCAGGCCACCCTCAATCCAGCGGCGCTGGGTCAGGTGTTCACCTTCTGGAGCCCGCTCTCCCCCCAAACAGCATTTCAGAACATCTTTGAACTCCCCCCAGGCCACTATCTCCTCGCCCGTCCGGGGCAGCACTCCATCCACCGATACTGGCAGATGGAGTTCCCCGGCCAGGACTCGGCGGGGTCTGGTGTTCCCGCGAAATCTGAAGCGGAGTTGCTCGAGGAACTGCACGATCTGCTGGTGGACGCCACTCGAATTCGCCTGCGTGCCGATGTCCCCGCCGGTGCCTACCTGAGCGGCGGTCTGGATTCCTCCATCATCGCCGCCATTATCCGCAATTACACCACCAACCGGCTGGATACTTTCTCCATCGCCTTCTCCGATGTGGACTTTGACGAAAGCGCGTTCCAGCAGCGCATGGCACGCTTTCTTGGGACCGAGCACCAGGTCGTCCAAGCCACCCATGCCGACATCGGTCGCGTCTTTCCCCAGGTCATCTGGCACACCGAAGTCCCCATCCTCAGGACTGCCCCGGCGCCGATGTTCATGCTGTCCAGACGAGTGCATGATTCGTGCTACAAGGTGGTTTTGACCGGTGAAGGTGCCGATGAGTTCCTGGCCGGCTACGACATCTTCAAAGAAGCCAAAGTCAGGCGCTTCTGGGCCGCGCAGCCTGATTCCGCTTGGCGACCGCTGCTCCTCAAACGCCTCTATCCGGACATCCCGGGGCTGTCCCGGACCAACTCCTCGATGTTGGCCGCATTCTTCCGTCAGAACCTCACCGACACCGAATCTCCGGATTACTCTCATGCGCTACGCTGGCGCAATGGACGCCGCAACCTGCGCTTTTTCAACGACAGCCTGCAGCACGCGGTGGCCCGCCACACCGCTGACGTTCTCCAGGATCAACTCCATCCCGACTTCGAGCAGTGGGGACCGCTGGCAAGAGCCCAGTATCTTGAGGTCCAGATCTTCCTTTCCCAGTATTTGCTCTCCTCCCAGGGCGACCGTATGGGAATGGCGCATTCCGTTGAGGGCCGGTTTCCGTTCCTGGACCTCCGCGTGATCGAGTTCTGCAACCGATTGCCGGCGAGACTGAAACTTCGAGGGTTGACCGAGAAATACCTCTTGAAACAGCTCGGGAAGAAATGGCTGCCGCAGGAAATCTGGCAACGGCCCAAGCGCCCTTACCGCGCTCCCATCCACCGCAGTTTCTTTGGTGACAAACCGCCTGATTACGTTGCCGAACTCCTGTCGCCTCCTGCCATTCAGACCTCCGGTCTTTTCAAGCCGGCGGCTGTCACCCAGCTTGTCGGGAAAATCCAACAAGGCGTGAGCATTGGGGAAGCCGATGACATGGCGTTGGCGGGCATCCTCTCCACCCAACTCGTCTGGTCCCAATTCGTTCGCAGTTTTCACCGGGCTGACCCGCTTGGCCCCAACGACGACGTGAAAGTCTGCCGCCAGAATTCCCCAACCCAAGAAGCCGCTTGTTAAGCGTGATGCCCCTCGCCCATCGGATTTCCCTTCTCCGCATGGGATGGGGAGAAGGTGTCTGGCGGACGGAGAGTGTGCGTCCTGGAGTGGAGAGGTTGGCCGGAGAACCGCTCGTGACTCTGGTGTCTCATCTCGGGTGTGGTTCCGTTTGAGAACCACTGGCCATGCTTCGTCACCTGCTCCAGCGTAAGACGGTCTGGTGGCCAACTCGCACTGGTTGGTTCTGCTTGCTCGTGCCACCCCTTGCCCTGACCGCTCTGTGGCTGTTCTGGGGCGAGACCTTTCTCTCCCCAACTCGTCCTATCTCATCGGAAATCCTCGTCGTTGAGGGCTGGGTCGGTCGTGATGGCCTGTCCGAGGCATTGACTGAATTCCGGCGCGGTGGTTACCGTCTCGTTGTCACTGGAGGAGGCCCCACCGGTGGCGACTGGCGAACCAGCCCGTGGAATTACGCCGAGTTGGCAGCCGAGGAGTTGAAGCGTCTTGGCATGCCACCAGATCAACTATTGGCGGCTCCGGCCAGGGAAACCGAGGGGCAGAACACCTACCCGGCCGCCTGCGCCGTCCGTCAGATCTTGGAAGCGCGAGGCGAATTGCCCACTGCCATCAACGTTTGGACTCGCGGCGCTCATGCCCGCCGCAGTCGCCTTGTCTTTTCCCGAGTGTTCGGCTCCAAGACCCGCGTCGGCGTCATTGCTTGGAAACCGCAGGCGGCCCCTGCTAATTGGTGGCAATCCGGCGATCGCGCCCGGGGGTTCTTCGAGGAAACCCTCGGCTACTTTTACGAACGCCTCCTCAACTCCGGCCGCTGGTGACGCCCCGTGGTTCGCTCCGCAATGGGAGATAGCCAAGTATCCGCCAATTGCACACGCCTCACATTTCGCCGTCCCGCTTTTTGCTTTCTTCCCAGCTCCCAACTCCTAACTTCTTGCTCTCATGACAATCGCCATCATCGGTCAGGGTTACGTCGGCTTGCCGCTTGCGCTCCAGTTCGCGCGGTCAGGGGTCACCGTGCTGGGTCTGGATATTGACGCCGCGAAGGTCACGGCGCTCAACGCCGGTCAAAGCTACATCCATCACATCCCCTCGGCTGCAGTCGCCGAGCAGGTTCAGGCCGGTCGCTTCAGCGCCAGCGCCGACTTTGCCCGCATTCGCGAGGTCGAAGCCGTTATTATCTGCGTGCCCACGCCCCTCAACAAGAACCGCGAGCCGGACATCTCGTACATCGTTGAGACTGGCAAGGCCATGGCGCCGCACCTGCAAAGAGGGACGCTCGTGGTTCTTGAATCCACCACGTATCCAGGCACGACGGACGAGGACCTTCGTGCTGTCCTGGAATCGGGTTCAGGCCTGAAAGCCGGCTCGGACTTTCATCTGGCATTCTCGCCCGAGCGTGAGGATCCGGGAAACCCGGACAGCAAGGTCGCCTCTATCCCCAAGGTGGTCGGCGGTTTGACGCCTGCTTGTCTGGAGAAAGCCAGGGCGCTGTACTCATTCGCCATCAAGACGATCGTTCCCGTTTCTTCCTGCCGTGCGGCCGAGGCCACGAAGCTGCTCGAAAACACCTTCCGCGGCGTCAACATCGCTCTCGTCAATGAACTCAAGGTCGTTTACAGCGCCATGGGCATTGACATCTGGGAGGTCATCAATGCGGCCAAGACCAAACCCTTCGGCTTCATGGCGTTCTACCCCGGCCCGGGCTTGGGCGGTCACTGCATCCCGATTGATCCGTTCTATCTTACGTGGAAGGCACGCGAATACGGCCAGAACACGCGCTTCATCGAACTCGCCGGTGAGGTGAACACCGCCATGCCCGAGCATGTGGTCCGCCGGGTGGCCGACGCACTCAACGAACATGGCAAAGCTGTGAAAGGCAGCCGCATCCTGATCCTGGGCTTGGCCTACAAAGCCAACGTGGACGACGAGCGCGAGTCGCCCAGCTACGTGTTGATGGACTTGTTGACGAAGCGGGGTGCCTCCGTGGAATACCACGATCCCTATGTGCCGGTGATCCGACTGACGCGTGAACATGGCCATTGGGCTGGCAAGAAATCCGTCTCGTGGGACAAGTCAACCGTTGGCGGATTCGACCTGGTTCTCATCTCCACCAACCACGCCTGTGTGAATTACCAGGAGTTAGCGGATTGGTCGTCGTTGATCGTGGACTCGCGCAACGCCATGGTTGCTTGCACCTCCAAACCTGGGCAGGTCTGGAAGGCGTAGGCTGCCATGGTAACTGGACGCGGTGTGTCCATTCGGCGCTCAACTCCGTGCGGGTTGACGCGCCCGCAGTAGCCTTGGGGTTGACCTGAAAGCGGGTCGCTTACACACTCTATTCACCGTGGATACAGACAAATCTCAGTCAACAACCCTCTCAGCTCCTCCCCGGGTTGAGAAACACCTGCGCTGGTTTGGCTTCTACGTTGCCGCGCTCTGCTTGATCTTCATCAAGCCCTTGCTGGTGTTGGCGCGCTACGCTTACGACACCGAGATGTACTCCCACATCCTCCTGATCCCGGCGATCTCTGCCTACTTGATCTGGCAGCGCCGGAAAGAGGCGCTCCCGCCGCTCGCCAGTTCACCGGCGATGGCCGCCATTCCATTGGTCCTGGGTTTGATCGCCGTCAACGCCTTCGTCCTTCTCACAGGACGAAATGCGCTGGCGGAAACCTGCGACTGGCTGGCGCTCACCATCTTCGCGTGGTTCTGTTTTATCCAGGCCGGCGCTTTCTTCCTGCTTGGCTCTCGCTACTGGCGCGCTTTCGCCTTCCCGGCGGGGTTCCTGATCTTCATGGTGCCGATGCCGGCGTTCCTGTTGAACGGCGTGGAAATTTCTCTGCAACACCTTTCGGCGGATGCCGCCGCCTTCCTGTACGCCATGACCGGGCAGACCGTCTTTCGGGAGGGCCTGGTATTTCGGTTGCCGGGCTTGACCATCCAGGTGGCACAGGAGTGCAGCGGCGTGCGCTCCACCTTCGTCTTGTTCATCACCAGCCTCGTGGCGGCACACTGGTTCCTCAAATCAACCTGGTCCCGCGCCACTTTGGTGCTCGCGGTCATTCCGCTCGCCATTCTCCGCAACGGCTTCCGCATCGTGGCCATTTCAATGCTGACTGTGCATGTGGACCCCCGCATCATTGATTCCCCGCTGCACCACCAGGGCGGCCCGATATTCTTCGCGCTTTCGCTAGTCCCATTTTTCGCGTTACTTTGGTGGCTGCGCCGGCGGGAAAGGCGAATCCACCACGCCTCTGCAGGCGACGCAGCGTGAGGGCGGGGCGGGGCGGGGCGAAAACATTTCATGCCAGTGCGTGGGTCAAACGCATCTGACGATATAGAAACGGAAAAGTTGGGAGAAAACATGAACATATCACGGTTCTTTCGGTCAACGAGCGGGTGGCTGTTCGCTTGCTTGGTGATCGCCATCGGGTTGACGGTTGGGTGTTCCAAGGCCGCCAAGGTCGAACGCTTCCTGACCAGCGCGAACGCGGACCTGCAATCGGGCGATTATGACAAGGCGGAGATCGAATACCTCAACGTCCTTCGGCTCGATCGCTCGAATCGCATCGCTTTCGAAAGCCTGGGCAAGATGCTTCATGAGCAAGGCCGCGTGAGAGGCGCGTATCAAACCCTGAGCATGGCCAAAGCGCTGGATCCGACCAATCTGGAGGTCCGTCGCATGCTGGCCGAAACGTTTTTGTCGGGCGGCGGATTCAAGGAGGCGCGCGAAGAGGCGCTCTTAATGTTGAGCCAGTCTCCCACCAACGACGACGCTTTGATGCTCTTGGTGGACGCCAGCGTCACGACCAACGACCTCCAGGACGCCCAGCAACGGCTGGAGCAGCTCCGCCCGCTGGCGCGTGCGTGCCCCGGCTATCATCTTGCCCTGGGCGGCATGCAGCTTCGCCAGCGCAATGCCACAAACGCCGAAGTCGCATTCCGCCTGGCTCTGGCCCTGGACACCAATTCTGCTGCCGCGCATCTCGCCATCGGGAACATTCATCTGCTGAGACGCGAGTGGAAGGAGGCCGACGCTGAATTCAAGACCGCCGCCGATCTTTCTCCGCTGCGCTCTCCGCGTCGGCTGCGCTATGCCGACTTCAAAGCCGCTACGGGCGACGCAGCAACAGCGCGTCAACTGCTTGAGGATTTGACGAAGAAAGCCCCAGATTATCTCCCCGCCCTAATGCGTTTGGCCGAACTCGAACTGTCCGAGAAGAGACTCGACGCGGCCGAGGCGCTGCTGAAACGAGTAACCGCACGCGACGCCGGGAACCTTGAGGCACTGGCTTTCGCTCCCCGACTGAGCTTGGCCAAAGGTGAGGCTGACAAGGCTGTGGACGGCTTCGAGAAGCTGGTGAAGCTCAATCCGAGCAATCCGCGAGCACACTATCAGGTGGCCACTGCCGCGCTGGCGAACAATGATCAGGCCAAGGCCATGGCCAGCCTCACCGCAGCGGTGACGCTCGCCCCCGAGTATCCTGAAGCCGTGATCTTGCTCGCCCAACTGGAAGTGCGCCAGGGTGACACCGCCGGAGCGATCGCCTCGTTACAGAGACTGGTCAAGCGGCACCCCAGTCTGGTGGAGGGTCAATTGCTACTCGCCTCGACGTATCGTACACGCGGCGACCTGGACAACGCCCTCGCCGTGTATCGGAGTCTCGCCCGCGATTATCCCACCAACCCGCAACCCGTTTTGTATGCCGGACTCATCCAGCGTGAACAGAAGCAAGCGGATGATGCCCGTGGCTCCTTTGAGAAAGCGCTTGAAATCCGGCCGGGATTCCTCCCCGCGCTCGCCCAACTGCTGGCACTGGACGTGGCGGAGCACAAGTTCAACGACGCGCACCAACGAGTGCAGGCCGAGATACAAAAGGACCCGAAGGCGCCCGAGCCGTTGATGCTACTGGCCCAGCTCTACGTCGCCCAGACCAACCAGCCACAGGCCGAAGCGACGCTGCTCAAGGTGGCGGAACTCAATCCGGAATACCTCCCGGCACAGGTTGAGTTGGCGAAGCTTTACGTCGCCACCAAGCGCGAACAAGAAGCCTTGGAACGTCTGCAAACGGTCGTCTCGAAGGATACCAATGACGTCACGTCCTGGATGCGGATGGCCATCATTCACACCGAAGCGACGGACTACACGGCGGCGCGCGACATCTATGACCGGATCCTTTCGATCAATCCGCGCTATGCTCCAGCCATCAACAACCTGGCATGGCTTGCCTGCGAGCACTTGAACGACCTCACCCGTGCCTACGAGCTGGCTCGCAAGGCCAGCGACTTGCAGGCCAACAGCCCGGCGGTGGGCGATACCATGGGTTGGATTTACTTCAAACGCGGGGAATATGGCCGCGCTCTCCCGGTGCTGTTGGAAAGCGCCCGGAATTTGCCCAACGAGGCGGAGGTGCAATACCACTTGGGCATGACTCATTACATGTTGGGTGAAGCCGCCGCGGCGCGGGCAGCCCTTCAGAACGCTCTGCAGCTCAAGAGTGATTTCCCGGGAGCCGACGAAGCCAAACGCCGGCTGGCGGTTCTGGCCATTGACCCGGACACCCTCAGCACCGCGCAGATCCCTGACCTGGAGAAGCGCCTGGACCAATCACCCAATGATCCGATCGTATTGGCCTTGCTCGCCGGGGCTTACCAGCGGGCCGGTTCGGCGGGCAAGGCAATTGACGCGTACGAGCGATCCTTGAAGCTCAACCCTTCGTCCGTGCCGATGCTGGTTCGCCTGTCACAACTTTATGCCAGCCGGCCTGACAAAGCGGAGGCTGCCCTCGACCTGCTGCGTAAAGCGCACGACCTCGCGCCGGCAGACGCGTCCATCTCGCACTCCTTGGGTAGCATGGCCTGGCATCGAGGCGATCACAAATGGGCACTCAGCCTGTTGGAGGAAAGCGCCCGCAAATTGACGTCCGATCCCCAGGCGCTCTACGATCTGGGCCTGGCACGGTACAGCGCGGGCCAGGTGGATTCGGCACTTGCCGCGATGCGTTCGGCTCAGGCGAATCGTCCGCCGCCCGCCCTGGCCAAAGCGATTGAGAGTTTCCTCCAGATGACCAGCCTCCTGGCGAATCCGCAACAAGCCGACGCTTCACTCGCCCAGGTTCAAGACGTCTTGAAGCGGGAAACCAACAGCCTGCCGGCGCTCATGGTTCTGGCTGGTATTGAGGTTCGCCGGGGAAACGCCCCGGCGGCCCAGCGTAGCTACGAGGCCGCCTTGGAGTTGTTCCCCTCGTTCACGCCGGCGATGCGCGAACTCGCGGTCTTGAAGTTCGGACCACTCAACGACCATGCCAAGGCTTACGAACTGGCGTTGCGCGTGCGCGAGACGGAGACGACCGATCTGGTCATCACGAAGATACTCGGCGTCACGAGCCGCGAACGGGGCGAGTACAGCCGCGCCGCCGACCTGCTCACCGAGTATTGTCGCCAAGCGGCCCAGGATGCCGACGGTTTGTACCAACTCGGCCTAACGCGCTACAAACTCAAGCAAGCCAAGGATGCCCGGGAAGCTCTGAACAAGGCTCTTGCCCTGCAGCCCAACGCCGCCTTCGCGGCTGAGGCGAAACGCATCTTGACCGAGTTGAAATAGCACGCTCGCCGGGTCAGACTGTTACCTCGCGCCAAGCCGCTTCCCCAGGGAAGCGGCTTGTTTGCTGCAACCCAAGCTACTGCCCATTCCGGATTCCGCTGGAATTCAACCGCCACGTTGGTAGCTTCCGGCGCATGAGTGAAATCATCGCGGGTCTTTCCGCGGCCGAGCTTGCGCGGTTTATTGACCATACGCTGCTCAAGCCCGAGGCCACGGCCACGCAAATCGAGAAGCTTTGCACCGAGGCGCGCACGCATGACTTCTGTTCCGTGTGCGTCAATGGTTCCCGTGTCGAGCTTGCCCGTCACCTGCTCGAGGATTCGCCCGTCAAGGTGGCGGCGGTGATCGGTTTCCCGCTCGGCGCGATGAGCAGCGACGCCAAGCGCTATGAAACCGAAGTGGCCGTTGACGATGGCGCGCAAGAGATTGACCTGGTGATCAACATCGGCCGGCTCAAGGACGGGGACGACAAATACGTCCTGCGCGAACTGCGCGACGTGGTGGAATCCGCGGACGAACACTCCGTGAAAGTCATCCTTGAAACCTGCCTCCTCACCAACGAGGAGAAGATCCGCGCCTGCAACCTCGTTGTCGAGGCCGGCGCCCACTTCGTGAAGACTTCGACGGGTTTCAACGCCGGGGGCGCAACGATTGACGACGTGAAGCTGATGCGGGCCACTGTTGGGCCGAAGTTCGGCGTGAAGGCTTCGGGTGGCATCCGCGACACGGCCATCGCGCTGGCGATGATCGCCGCCGGGACCACCCGCCTGGGCACTTCCAACGGTGTGTCCATCGTGACGGGAGCTGTGGCGGGCGCGGGGAGCTACTGATGGGTTGCCTGCGCCACGTTGTCGGGGGCAACCGCGCTTGGGGACGGGAGTGTCCTCAAGTTCTTGGGTGACAATGAACGAAGTCACCAGCCGTTGATCAGGTTTGGGTGAGTCCCATCATCACGCGTTCACGGCCGCCGAATCTGCACCTCCGCCTCCCGACGAGTATCGTAGTCGAAACTCGGAATCGAGGTTTCGAGGTAGCTGAACTTGGGCACGGTCTAGTTCTTCGTCGCCGCCAGTTTCTCCTCGAAATCCACGATCTCTTTCATCTGGGTGAGGAACCAGCGGTCAATCTTGGTCAGGTCGAATATCTCCTCCAGGGTGAAGCCGGCGCGCAGGGCGTGGCGGATGAAGAAGATGCGTTCGGCGTTGGGC
>CAYJNU010000218.1:0-13140 GCA_964371005.1 uncultured Verrucomicrobiota bacterium
GGAGCGGCTCCGGGCGGCGCAGCTCCACATTACTGACCGCTTAACATGAGTCGGCAACCAACAGATCACAGTCCAGAGGATGGGCTTCGTTTCGCTTGAAGCTGCCCGTGGCAGGCTGAACTTCGAGCAGGCGGTGGATCGTCTTGGCTTCGACGCCGGTCGCCTCCGAGAGGCGTTTGGCGGCGCGGCCGGTGGGTGCGCACAACAGGCAGCGGACTTTCTTGGCCCGCAAGATGAGCAGGATGGCGTTGACCAGCGTTGTCTTGCCGACGCCGGGGCCGCCGGTGATAACGAGCGCGCGACTTGACAGGGCCAGCTTGAGCGCCTCGCGCTGGCTGGGGGCTAGCTCCTTGCCGGTCTTCTGCTGACACCAGACCACAGCTTTGCCGAAATCAATGGGCGGGAACGCGGACGGCGAGCCGGACAGTTGCTTGATCCGGGTTGCGATGATTTCCTCGGCCCGCTTCAGATGGGGCAGGAAGATCAGTTCTTGTCCGCTGATGGGTTCCTGGACCAGATCTTTGCTGGCCAGGGTGCGTTCCAACGCCGTGCTCACGGTCTTGTCGTCCACGAGCAGGAGCTTGCCCGCCTCGTCCTTGAGCAACGCCACGGGCAGGGCGCAGTGGCCTTCGCCGGTCGCCTCGATCAGGACGTGGCTTAGCCCGGCGCCGGCCCGGATCAGGGAATCCACCGGGATGCCGAGCTTCTGGGCGATCTGGTCGGCGGTTTTGAAGCCGATGCCGTGGATGTCTTTGGCCAGGGCATAGGGATTGGCGCGCACCTTCTCGATAGCGTCCTCGCCGTAGGTCTTGTAGATGCGTACCGCCCGGCTGGTGCTCACGCCCTGGCTGTGCAGGAACACCATGATCTCGCGAATGACTTTCTGCTCGGCCCACGCGTGCTTGATGCGTTTGCGGCGTTTCGGGCCGATGCCGTCCAGTTCTTCCAAGCGGGCGGATTCCGTTTCGATGACGTCGAAGATTTGCTCACCGAACTTCGCCACCAGCTTCTGAGCGTAGATCGGGCCGATGCCCTTGACCATGCCGCTGCCCAGATACTTCTCAATGCCTTCCCGGGTGGTGGGTGCGCTGCTGGCGAGCAGCTCGGCTTTGAACTGCAGCCCGAACTCACGGTCCTGAATCCAGCGGCCCTGGGCGGTCAGCCACTCTCCGGCGCTGACGGAGGGGAGCGAGCCGATGACGGTGACCTGCTCGCGGTGCCCCTTGGCTTTGACTTTGAGCACCGCGAACCCGTTGTCCTCGTTGAAAAAGGTGACGCGCTCGATCAGCCCGGAAAGGCTATCGGGAAACGGGCTGGGCGGGTGCGGCTGCAATGCGAGGCAGGATGAGCTGTGGAGCAGCCATTCAAAAGCGGAAACTGGCCAAGCCGAAGACTTGGTGAGAGGCTTTGCTCCATGACGGCGATTGCTTACAGTGAGCTTCGATCCGCGTCGAAGCCGAACCACGGGGCAACCGGAATCTGAAGCGGCGACGAACCGGCCCGCGGATTGCGGGCGTGGTGATGAAGAGCGAATGATTGCGAAACGAAAGCGGTGGCGACAAATCCTGCGGGGCGCGCTGGTCGCGCTGTTGACCCTGGGGGTCCTGCTCTGGGGGATCAAAGCCTATCGAGACGCGCATTATTTCGACAACTATGACCCGACCGCACCGCTAAACGTTGCGGCGGGCGAAACGACCGAGTTCAACAACGAGTCCCCGGAACAGGGTTACACGATCACCCGGTTCACTTTCGACGGATGGAAGACCGAAACGATCCCCGCATTGATGGCCCTGCCGATGAAAACCAAGGGCCAGCGGCTCCCGGCGGTCGTCTTTCTGCACGGCATCGGCCAAAACAAAAACTTTCTCAAGGAAATCGCCGCGCCCTTCAACCAGGCGGGATTTGCGATCGTGACCTTCGACCAGTACATGCAGGGGGAACGGAAACTGCCCGGAAAGCCGTCGTGGCTGGCCCGACTGGAAGCCTTCCGCCAACGCCCCGCGAAGACCATCAACGAAACGCGGCGGCTCGTTGATTATCTATGCACCCGTCCCGACATTGACGCCGAGCGCATCTATCTGGTGGGCGCGAGCTACGGTGCCGTGACCGGCAGTACCGTCATGGCCAAGGACGCACGCCTGCGGGCCGGCGTGCTGGTGTACGGCGGTGGCGACTTCAACAAACTCTTGGACTCGTATGCCAATCATCTGGGCGTGGCGGTGATGCTGGGCTTGATCGACGGCAAGAATCTCAATCCCGAGAAACCCCCGCTGCCGGAGCTGACCCGGTCGCAGGAACGTCGAGTGGGCCTCGTGCTTGGGTGTCTCAAACCGGTGGTGCGGTATTTTCTGGGCGTGGCGGATCCGATCCACTACGTGGCGCAGATTGCGCCGCGACCGGTATATTTCCAGAACGGCGAGCACGACGTGCTGGTGCCCGCCGCAGCCGGAAGGGCGTTGCAGGAGGCCGCCCGGGAGCCCAAGAAGATCACTTGGTACGACTCGGACCACGTAGGGATCAACCTGGAACACACCAAACACGTGCTCGAAGACGGACTGAGATGGCTGCTGGAACAGGACACTCCTCTCCGCGCGCCGGAAGAGCGAATAACGAACCTGCCAGCCTTCGAGATCAAGAAGACCTGAGGCCCAGGTCGGGGGCACATGGGATAGCACGAACTTGAGTCAACGTATCCTCGGACGCCTCGTCCACTGCCCCGCCCCGGCAACGTTTATCCTGAGTCAACTCGGCGCCGCCTCGATTTTCGACCAAACAAATGCCCCGGCTTGACCTTTGGTCGCCGCCGATTCAGAGTGGGACACCAGTTAAGCACCAGTTGAAAGGTCCACATGAAAGCACCTACAACCAACGACTCGGACGTATCCCGGCAACACGCCACCCCTACAGCCTTCACGCTGATTGAACTGCTCGTCGTCATTGCCATTATCGCCATCTTGGCAGGCATGCTCTTGCCCGCCTTGTCCACGGCCAAGACGAAGACCCAGGGCATCTCGTGCATGAGCAACACGCGGCAGTTGATGACTGCTTGGCGGATGTACGTGGAGGACAACCGGGACGTCTTGCCCTTCGCCTATGTCGAAGACAATCCGGCGAACAAGAATTACAGGGCTGCTTGGACGCATGGCATCCTGAGCTATGGCGGCGGCAACACGGCGAACTGGGACGCGGACAGCACCATCAAACAGGGAGCCATCTGGCCTTATTGCGGCAAGTCGACCGCCATCTTCAAGTGTCCGGCCGACAAGGAAACGGTGACTCCAACCTCCGGCCCCTTTCGAGGCCAGGCCATTCAGCGCATCCGCAGCAATTCCATGAACTCCTGGATGGGCATGAATGAAGGCGGGTGGACCTGGTTTGGCGGGCCGGAGTTCAGGAAGTATCTCAAGATGACGGACCTGCTCGTCCCCGGTCCCAGCGGCACTTGGGTGCTCTTGGATGAGCATCCCGACAGCATCAACGACGGTTTCTTCTGCGTGAACATGATTGGCTACCCCGATCCTGCGCAGGCGAAGTTCCCCGATCTTCCGGCAAGTTTCCACAACAAGGCCGCCGGAATCGCCTTCGCGGACGGGCACTCCGAAATTCACAAGTGGAAAGACCCCCGCACCATGCCTCCCATCCGGCGGACGGATCCACCCGTGGTGAGCCACGCCAATAACCCGGACGTAGTCTGGATGTGGGAACATACCACCCGGAAGCAGTAACCCGACACTACGGCGAGACGGCCTGACGCGTCTTCTGGTCACCCTCTGCAGAGGATGCCCTTGCCTTGATCCAGCTCAGCCGCGAATCCGATCTCAAATCACGCGCGCTTGGCCGGTCCCTTTCACCACTTCGCCGATCAGCCAGGCGTCGTGTTTCTGCGCGCGGATGTCCTTCAACACTTGGTCGGCCTTGTCCGCCGACACGATGGCCACCATGCCGATGCCCATGTTGAAGACCTGATAAAGCTCGGCCTCGGCCACACCGCTCTTCGCCTCGATGAGACGGAAGATGGGCCGCATGTCCCATGAGCCTTTGCGAATCACGACATCGCAGGTCTTCGGGAGCACGCGGGGGATGTTGTCCACAAAGCCGCCACCGGTGATGTGGGCGAGCGCTTTGATGGGGTTCGGCTTCCCGACCCGATTAAACCTGGCGATCAGTGTCCGCACGAGAGGGCCGTAGCTGACATGGACTTTCAGGAGCTCGTCGCCAATGGTGTTCTTCAACTCCGGCACGCGGCTCTTGGGCTTGAGCTTCATCTGCTCGAAGAAGATTTTGCGGGCGAGGGAATAGCCGTTTGTGTGCAAGCCGCTGGACGCGATGCCGATGACCCCATCGCCGCGTTTCACAGCCCCAGGGCCGTTGAGCATCCGCGATTTCTCGACGACGCCCACGATGGTGCCGCTCACGTCGTATTCGCCCTTCTGGTAGAAACCAGGCATCTGCGCGGTTTCGCCACCGATCAACGCGCAGTTGTTTTCCGCGCAGGCGCGGGCGAAGCCCTTGATGATGTCGGTGAAGACGTGCGGCTCGAGTTTGCCCGTGCCCAGATAATCAAGGAAGAACAGCGGCTCGGCGCCCAGCACGGCGATGTCGTTCACGCAATGGTTCACGAGGTCAGCGCCGATCGTGTCATGCCGGTTCATCGCAAAGGCGATTTTGAGCTTGGTGCCCACTCCATCCACGCTGCTGACGAGAATGGGTACCCGGTATTTCTTGAGGTCGAGCGCGAAAAGGCCGCCGAAGCCGCCGACCTTGCCGAGGACTTCGCGGCGGTGCGTGCTGGCGAGGAGTTGCGGCAGCGAAGATTTCACCTGGTTGCCCAAGTCAATGTCCACACCGGCCGCCGCGTATGCTTTCTGTTTCATGCGGCGGAGAGCTTAGCGATGAACCGGCTTCGACCGCAAAGCGGAAACGTCACCCCAGGTAATGCCTCAGTGAACCCCGGCCCGCTTGCGGTTTCCGAATCCGGCGTGGCACGCGTTTCGCGGCGCGGGTGGGGGTTCTGGGAAAGTGTTCCAGCACGGTCCGCCTCACGTCCACGAGCCATTCGGCCCGCTGTTCCGGCGTGCTGGTAACGACGACGCTGAACGTCCGCCGATGCACGTGCCGGACGCCGCAGAGCCCGAAAATGCAGTTTCTCCAGATCGTTTCCAGCGGATCGCCAAAGACCTCCTGCTCGCGCGTCGCGGGCGTGTTGGCGGTATTGAACACGATGGCGACCCGGGCACGGAGCAGCCCGACCGGCACCCCTTCGCCGCTGTCGGTCTCGAGAAACCGATACGCCACTTCGGGTCGCAACACCCGGTCCACCCAGCCTTTGAGGATCGCCGGAGGCATGCCCCACCAGTTTGGATGCACGATGATGATGCCGTCAGCTCCGGCGATTTCGCGGCCGTGCCGGGCAACCTCGGCGTCGAGCTCCACGTCCCGCTGCGTCTCGTCCGCCGACAACAGCGGCATAAACTCCTCCTGGTGCAGGTCGTGAAACGCAACGCAATGTCCCGCGTCCCGCAAAGCCGCGCGCGCGGCGACCGCGATCGCGTGGTTGAGACTCTTCGGGTTCGGGTGGGCGAGAATGATGGAGATGTTCATACACTGGCCGCTCCTCTCGGCAGCAGAAGGCGCTCAATCGAGGCGTAATCACGGACGACGTGCGTCGCCCGCGTCAGTTCCTCCGCGGGATGCGTGTTCGTGATGGCGATGACCTTCATCCCCGCCGCCAAACCTGCGGCAATGCCGGGTTTCGAGTCCTCGATCACCCAGCAGCCCGCGGGCGTGACCCGCAGCAGTTCCGCCGTCCGGAGGAAGATGTCGGGCTCGGGCTTGCCTCGTCCCCGGGGAATGTCGCCGGCGCTGACCGTAGCCCGAAAAAACCGGCCGAGGTTGCGCAGTTTCAGGACCTCGTCCACGATCTCTCGCTCCGAGCCGGACGCGAGCGCCAGCGGACACCGGGCCGCCAGTTTCTCCACCAGCTCATACAGGCCCTCGAACAGCGGTTGTTCGTGCCGGATGATCGCGGCAACACGAGCCCGCTTCAGCGCCAGCAATTCCGCCATGGAATGCACCGGCTGGTGCTTGTTGATGAAATCCACCCAAAGGTCGTGGTCCGAGCGCCCGACGTAATTCGCGAACTGCAGGCCGTGCGTGTCGCCATAACCCAACGCCGTGACCGTCTCCAGATAGGCCCGTTCGTGTCCCGGCTCGCTGTCCACGATCACGCCGTCCATGTCGAAGATAACTGCCTTCAAAACGTCCATTCGTCCCCTTAAAGCTTTGTCCCGCCCAGTTTCAAAACCCGCTCAAACTGCGCCTTTGTGACCGGCATCACCGAAAGCCGCGATTGCCGAACCAGCGCCAACTCCTTCAGCACGGCATCCGCCTTGATGGCGGCAAGCGAAACCGGACGGGCCAGGGCCTTGACCGGTTTCAAGTCCACCGCCGACCAGTCACCGTCGTCCGCCGTGGGGTCAGGGTATGCTTCTGTTGCCACCCACGCCACGCCCACGATCTCCGTCGCTTCGCCGCTGTGGTAATACAGCGCGGTGTCACCCTTGCGCATCGCGCGCAGATTGTTTCGCGCCTGGAAATTCCGGACGCCGGTCCACACCGTGCCCCCGTCCTTCAGGAACGCCGCCCACGCGTAGTCTTGCGGCTCCTGCTTGACCAGCCAGTAATTCATGGCGCGGATTCTGGCGGGTGTTCGGGGAATAGTCAGCGAAAGAATTTACGATCGGCAGGTTCCGGTTTACGCTGCGGCCATGGATCTGGCAACGAACATCCAGTTGGTTCGGGAGCGAATGCGCGCAGCCTGCGAGCGGGCCGGCCGCAGCCCGGACTCCGTCGCTCTGCTGGCTATCGCCAAAACCCACTCCGCGGAGGCCGTGCAGGCGGCGGCGGCCAGCGGGTTGACGCTGTTCGGCGAAAACAAGGTCCAAGAAGCCAGGGCCAAAATCCCGCTGTGCCCCGGCACACTTCGCTGGCATCTCGTGGGCCACCTTCAAACCAACAAGGTGCGCGAGGCAGTGGAGTTGTTTGAGATGATCCAGAGTGTGGACAGCTTGCGCCTGGCCGAGGAAGTCAACAAACGCGCCGAGCAAGCGGCCAGGCGAATGCCGGTGTTGCTTGAAGTCAACGTCGCGGGTGAAGCCAGCAAGTTCGGCTACACCGCAGCGCGTTTGCTCACAGAACTCAAAGAGCTGAACGCGCTGCCCCGACTCGAGATTCACGGCTTGATGACCGTTCCGCCGTGGTCCCCGGTGGCGGACAGTGTTCGCCCGTCCTTCCGCCGGCTGCGGGAACTCAAGCAACAATGCGAAGCGCTGCTCGGGGCTCCCCTGCCCCACTTGAGCATGGGCATGACGAGTGATTTTGAAGTCGCCATCGAAGAGGGGGCCACCATCGTCCGCATCGGCACGGCGATTTTTGGCGACCGGTCTTATGCCCGGACGGTCGCGGCTTGAATTTCATTCCCTCTCGACTAACCTCGGCCCGTGACGACCAACGATTTCAAGCGCGAGATTGCCGAAGCCGTCCGGGTGTACGATCGGCACATCGTCAGCCTGGAGAAATCTACCGACGAGTTTCACCAAATCCTCTTGTCACTGATCGTCAAAGCAATCAAAGCCTACGAGCATCGCGGGCCGGGCTTACGGCATGGCATCGCGCTCGACCGGCATGTCACCGTCATCCTCAGCCAAACGGACATGGTGCGTCCCATGTGCGGCGTTTACTTCAACCTGTATTCGCCGTACCACAAGAAGTCCCCGCCCAAGCCGGCCAAACCGACCGAAGATTCAGACGGGGACACGGAAGTCTGAAGGAAGCTCGGGAGGTGGATGTTGAGCCGTTGAATTGTGTCGGACCGGTTCAACGATTCACGGGCTCACCATTCCGGCGCCCTGGCCCTTCAGCGATCCCTTACCTCGTCGCCCGCCTGGGCTTCACCCGCCAAAATATCGGCCACCACGTTGTCATCCCGGCGCCAACGCTCATCAATCCGAACTTCGCCAACTTTCAGACCGTTACGATAAACACCCAGCTTTTGAGAAGCCGCCGGCATACGACCCACTGGAAAATTCAAAATGACGTAGCGTGAAGAAACATTCACGCTGACTACCTGTCCCCTCAGCGTCGTGTCCGGCGTGACAATGGGCGCGGGCGCGGCGCCGGCGCCGGCGCTCTTGGTCCTGGCACAGGAAACTGCGCTGACCAACGCGAGGCAAACCATGAGGCGCACAAAAACATTCATGCGATGAGTAAACGGTTGTAGGGCAGCGTGGTCAATTCAGTTCTCCGTGAGAACCGTGTCCTCGTGCTCGTAGGCTGGCGCGCAGCAACAGAGCAACCGGAGCGGTTCGCCGCCGGTGTTCCAGAGCTTGTGGCGCTGCCCGGGGAGAATCGCGATGGCGCCGCCCGGCCGTACGTCCCGCTCCTCGTCCCCGATCCGGATCCGTCCGGTGCCATGCGTGATGTAGTAAATCTCCTCGGTCAACGGGTGGTAATGCTCCTGCGTGCTCGCGCCGACCGGCACGCGCGCTTCCGCCAGACTCTGGTTGCGAATCGCCGAGTTGCGATGGGCCAGCAACTCACGAATCTCCGACCCGTCCTTCGTGATGAAGGCCGGCGTTTCATTCAGGTTTTTGACGTCCATGCAGATTCCTTTCACTCGGGTGGCGTTTCTGCCGGCAGCGGGGTGGATTTTCGCCAGGGCGCCTGACCCAACACCACGCCGGCTACGATGAGGACCATGGCCAGCCCAAACGTCGAGGTGATCGCTTCGCCAAGCCAGACGTGCGCCCAGGCCATCGTGCTCACCGGGATGAGATTGTTGAAGAGCAACACCTGGCTGGTCGGCCAGTGCCGCAACGCGTTGGTCCAGAGGGCAAACGCAATCACGCCCCCGGCAAGAATGCAGTAGCCCTGGACCATCGCTCCATCTACTCGCCACGCCACGCCCCGTTGCCCCACCTCCCACACCGCAAACGGTGCGAGCCAGATCGCCGCCCGCCACATCGAATGGGCTGTGATCTCCGCCCCGTTCAGATTTTGGCTGAGAATCCGACATTGCCGGCTGTAGTTCGTCCACAGGAAACTGGCCAGAATGCTGAGCACCTCGCCCGGCCAGGAACCTTTCGACGTCATGAGGGCGGGCCAGAGCAACACAGCCACACCCGCCAAAGCCAGCATCGCGGCACCGTACTTCCGCGCCTTTTCCCGCACGGAATCCGAGTTGTGCTCCCACAGCAACGCCCACAGCGGCGACGCACCGAGGATCAGCGCCACATGGGAGGCCGACGTGAAACAGAGGGCGCCGTTGAACACCACGATGTAGATCGCCAGGCTGAAACCGCCCCGCCACCAGAGCGACGCTTGCGCCCCCCGCGGTACCGGCTGCCACGCGCCCAGCCAATGCGTCCAGCGGAGCACGGCCAGCAGCAGCAAACCCGCGCACAGGAAACGCGTCGCTCCCACGAACACCGGCGGCCAGAAGCCGACGAGAAACTTCACGCCCGCGTTGTTCCCGCCCCACAAGAACACCGCGAACACGAGGCTTGCCGCCAGCCAACCGTTGGATTTCAGCTTCGACACGCCCCCAGTTCACCAGCAAACCGGCACCGACGCAACCGGGCACTGGCGCCGCACGGCCGCCGTTCGCGACTTGGCGTTCCCGGCTTCCAACTCTCGTCCCCTCGAGCAGAGTGGTCTGCGGATCCCGAAGCACGCGGTTCAAGCTGATCGTTGGGCTCTGCCCCGCCTACTGCAGCTTGAACGGCATTCCCAGCAGCACCGAATTCAGCGCGGAGAGTGTGCTTCCGGTGCGTTGGTCGGGGGCATCCGATCCGAATGGCAGCGAGACCCGGGCCTTGAAATCCGTGATCCGGAGACAGTTAGCCATTACGCCCAGCAGTTCGTCGTTCTTGCTGAACACCAGGTCGCCGCGCGAGGGATTGAATTTGCCGGCCAGCCCCCGGAGAAAGTTCCGGTCCAACTTCACGTAGTCCGGCGTGCTGAGGTCAATCTCAAACCTGCATTCGCCATAATAGCCCTCCCGCGCGCCCACCAAGACCGCGTCTTGGAATTTGAACGGATCGGAGGAAATGGGATACACCTTGCCCCCCAGTTGGCGGGCTTCTGACTGGCTGAGCGGAATCAACACAACCCGTGGATCCCGGGCATGGAAGGCGAGCGAGCGCATGGGAACGGCGGCGACGCCACGACTCAGGCTTCCCGTGAGCCGTTGCCAATCAGTGCCCGGATTCGACAGCGTTAGTGGCGTGTCGTCCACGTGGCACAGGGCAAAGGCGTTGGTGCCATCGGTCACCAGGACGGTTTCGGTTTCGCGTTCCTTCGTGCTGCTGAACAAGGCCGGTCGGTAAGCGACGAACGAGGCGTGGACCCGGTTGGTGGCAAACTCGCTGAAGATGGCGTTGGCGGCGAGGGGACGGTTCTCCCGGATTTCCTGAGCCAACTGACCGGACCGGGTGGCCAGAGCCTTGACGCCCTCGGCCAATCGGGCTTTTTCTTCGCGCTCGACCTTCACCTGCTCCTGCATCGCGACCACTTGTTCGGTGGCATGTCGTCGCTCGACTTCGGCCACCTGCAGTTGGGTGGCCAGCCGCTCCTTCTCTGTCAGGACGAACTGATTACTCTGCGCCAGTTGCGAGAGCCGTTGTTGGAGCGCGGCGGCTTCTTCCGCTTTTCTCCTCAACTCTGCAGCCATCGCTGCAAGCTGCTCTCGGGACATCGAGGCCTCGGCCCGCCGGGCGTCGAGCTGCTGACTCAGGGTCTGGAGATTCGTTTGAGCGGAGCCAAATTGCTGCTCCAGATTCGCCTGCTCCCGCTTCAACCGCGCCGCTTCCTGCGCTCGGGTTTCGAGTTGTCGCTGGAAATTCTGGACCTGGCGCTCCCGGTCGTTCAACAGCATCTGGCGCTCTTCCGCAGTCTTGCGGGTGTTCGCCAGCTCGTCCAGGAGCCGGTCGCGGTCCTTACGCTCATCGTCCAGCGCCAGCCGCATGACCGCCGCCAGATCTTTCTCGCTGTCAATCTGGTTGGTGACGAGATCCATTTTGACGGCGCGGGACGCGTCTTCCTTGTTGATCTGGGTGAGGTCCGGCGTCGAGAACAGCAGCAGACTCACCAACAGGAAGTCGCAGATGACAATCAGGATGCTGCGGTTCATGGCTGCGTCGTCAGCGTGGGGGTGACCGCCGGTGCTATGTAATCAGGGGAGAGGGCTTCCGTCTCCAACAGCAGCTTCCGGCGCAGCGGGCGCAAGTGGCAGATCTTGAAAAGCGACACGAAGATGATCCCGAACGACGTGGAGGAATAGGCAACCATCAGACTGAATTGGTGGGCCGCCCATAGGGAGTACACCACAAAGGAGATGATCGTGCCGAGAAAGCCCAGATAAAGGCCGGCATCAAAGAGATGCTCTTCATTCTCGAGCAGCCTCAACTTCATGCGCGGCGGCACGTTCTGCCGGCGGATTTCTGCCAGTTTCACGAGGCAACCCGTGTAGAGCAGCCCCTGCAGTACGAAGAACAACAGCATGGTCAACAGGTTTAGGTTTGTCTGGTTCATAATCGTTGGCTTGGCACTGGCGGTTCCGGCGTGTCCCGCACCACCCACCATGGGCAGGCGCAGGTGAAAGGGAAGGTTCACCTTCTGGCTGTCCTGCACGAGAAACGGCTCGCTCAGGACCAAGACCACCAGGAGGAATCCCAGCGCAAATAAAAACTCACGGGCCACGTGAATGCCGCGGACCTGCAGCGGTTGCTCCAGACCCGATACCGGAGGCTTCGCGATATGGACCGCCAGCGCGATCAAAAACCCGCCGACCAGATAAAACACCCACTTCATCGCCAGCGCCAGCCAAGTGGCTCGCCAACCGCAATACGCCGCAAAATCAACGAAGCTTCCGAACGGATCATACGCCAGAGCAAGCTGGCGAACACTCCAATCGGACAGCCGTTGGTTGCGTCGCACCAACTCCTTCACGCCTCCTGCCCCGAAACGGAGGCTCGCCCCCAGGTCGGTGAGCCCGGTCTGGCTGAAATTCACCAGATAGCCAGCCACGTCGGCCGGCTCCTCGGAGAGCTGCACCGCTGCAAACAAAACTGGCAGTCGCTTGTCAGCGTTCCTAACCTGGTTGGTCAGCCGGCGCAGGGTTTCAGCATCCTCGATCTTCCCGACGAACGCCACGAGTTGTGCCCAATTGAATCTCTGGCCCAGCGACATTGTGTCCAGCAGCGCTTGCTCGAATCGTTGCGAATCCCCGCCGCGATTCGCTTCCGCCGCCAGGCTGGAGAAGGTGTTGCTGAGGCCGGGGGTCAGGACGCCCGCCTCCAACAGGAGCCCGCACACCAAGAGCGCCGAGTCGAGGGCCTGACCCGAACTGGACTCTGCCGGTGAGAAAAGAACAGTGTTGGTTCGGGTCCGAAATCTCAGCAACTCTTGGACGGCACGATTCGACGAATCCTGCAACAATTCCAGCCCGCGCCTCCGGTTTTCGGATCGAACCAGGAACTCAGTGATTGTCTCCGGCGTGCGGGTCTGTGGCGGGGAAGGCGTCGTTGCCGCCCCGGCCTGGTGCAAGGCACTCATCTTACCGGGTGGCTTGCAGCCCCAGAGCCGCAGGTCGGGATCCGCGCGCATCAGGTCGAGCACCGTCGGACTTGGTGATTCCAAGCCGGTAATGTCCTCTGCCCGCGCCGCCTCAAAGAGCAACTCAGCCACCCCAAGGTTTAGTTCCCGGAGTGACGCCATTCCTCGTGTGATCAATCCTGGGGTGGTACGCCCGGCCCTTTCGAGGACGCTGGCGTCCACCGCCCGCAGATGCGCTGGCACCAGCAAGCCGCAGACGAGCATCACCAAGCCGAGGACAGCACAAGTTGAAAACCAGACCCAACGCTTCATCACAAATCCCGCGCAACGTACAACAGAGCCATCATCATATCACAGACGCTGGCATGCCCTCGCGTGTTCAGAATGAGTGTTGCGCGGAAGTGTTTTGCCGCACGGCACCAATGCGGCTCGACCCTGCGCGCGGGCGAATGCCATACGAACAGATCACGAGCTGATGGCCCCCAAATCCCGGCAACCGTGGCGGCGACCCGGCGCGCCTACAGAGCG
>CAYJNU010000219.1:0-13116 GCA_964371005.1 uncultured Verrucomicrobiota bacterium
AACGTCAGCACATTTTACTAACCATTGTCGCTTCATGTCTTTATCCCAAGGTTTGCCAACCGTCGTGACTACCCCCTTTCACGCCGTTTCACGCCGGCAGAATTGAAATGAGTGCTTGCATTCAGAACGAGATTTTGTAGTTTGCTTGCGCAATTAGGAAGCGAGCGTAGCTCAGTCTGGTAGAGCGTCACGTTGCCAACGTGAATGTCGAGGGTTCAAATCCCTTCGCTCGCTCCAATTTTTCCCCGCCGGTCTATCCCGATCAACACACGTTGGCTCAAGGGTTTTGCCGCTGGGGTTGCTTGTGTCACCCTACTCGCTGGAGGCTCCAAAAGGGGGGCTGCATGACGGTTGCATGACGGGAGGGCGGACGGCAGCGATAAAAAACTCCGTTCTGGGAGGATGACATGAAAAACAAGTCACTCCCCAAAACGGTGGAATATCGTTGCACGACCGCCACGATCTATTCCCTGCGCTACAAGGACCCCAGCTACAACGACATTGGCCTGGAAGGCTTTTCCCGCATGAAACAGACGCTGGATGACGTGAGCAGCCCGGCCGCACTGCTTTCGCTGCCGCAAGCCAACCGGCACCTGCCCCGGATGGCCGCCGCCGATGGCCTTGTGGGAAATCAGGATAAGAACAAGCCCCCGTTCTGCTCTGCGAAGCCGGGGAGCGGGTCGAGGATATGGTGCTGACCAGAACGCCGGTCAACCGATAAGGTTGCAGGATGAGGTGCGGGCGCGGCTTGAGTTTGCCACTGTAGCGCAGACTGCCAAGTCCGCTGTGCCGCCGGTTGCCAAATTGAGAAGCCGTCCGCCTTCCGAGCGCGCGTCAAGTCTGCTACGCCCGACCGGCTTGAAAGTCGGTGATGAGCTCACTTGCTCCGGCGCGTTCATCACCCCCCGATGTCTTCTGACAATCAGAAATCCGTGTCGGGCCGGGTCAGGTCCAGTTCCTTGATCCAGATGTTGCGGTAGCGCACGTCGTGGCCTTCGGCTTGGAGCTTCAGACCCTGCGGCGTGTCGGTAATGCCTTTGCCGCCGTCGTGGCCGCCGTCCACGCCGGAGTTGGGGCCGCCCCACACCTGGTTGATCCGGACGTTCGCGTGCGCCTTCTGCCCGTTGAAATACATCGAGACCATGGCCTTCTCCACGAGCTTCCCGTCCTTGAACCGGGCCGCACGGAAGACGATGTCGTAGGCGTTCCATTTGCCAATGCCGTTGTAGGCCTGATAGGGCGAGTCCGTTTCGTTGATGACGGCGCCCATGCCGTGCTTGGTCTTGTCCCCGTCGCACACCTGAATCTCGTAACGGTTCTGCAGATATACACCGCTGTTCCCGCGGGGTGCGGTGATCAGGAACTCCACATGCAGGCGGAAATCGCGATAGGCCTTCTTGGTGACGATGTCGGCGGCCCCGTACTTGCCGCCCTCCGCCGCCGGGTCAAACGTGGAAATGCACGTGCCGCCGTCCACGGGGTCTTCCACCACCTTCCACTTGATCGGCAGCGACGAGGCGAACCGCGGCCCTTCCCAGTAAGTCCATTTTTCATCCAGCATCTTGCGGGTACCGTCGAGAATCACCGCAGCGCCCGGTTCGGGTTTTGCGCCGACACCGATGTGCGCGTCTGCGGCCACTGCTATGGATGTCAAGGTGGTCAATGCCAGCGCGCCCGCCAGACAGAAAGCGTTCAGAGTCTTCATAGGTTTTAGTTGCCGCGCGCAGTATCAAGCCGAAGCCCGAGGCGGGTCGAGCGCCAAGTTCCGTCTTCGTCGGATGCTTCTTGATTGCTCTTCGTTCGCCTTGTGTCGAATATCGCTCGCGGTCGGATGACGCTAGCTGAATTATGAACAAGACCATCTCTCTGAACCGCCGCGGCTTCTTGCGCGCGGCAATGCTGTCCGCGGGCGGTGGCGTGGCGTTGCACCGATTGGCAAGTGCGGCCGAGGCGCATTCGTCCGTGCCGGCCGGGCGACTGGAGCGACTGCGCTCCGGCGCGAATGTCTGTCGGTGGTTTCGCTTCCCGCGGAATGAATCGGCCGAACATTTCAGTGAATACATCCCCGAGGCTGAAGCGGAGATGATGGCAAGCATCGGCGTTCGGCACGTCCGTCTCTGCGTCGCACCGAAAGTGATTCTGGATGCAGCCACCGGCACAGTGCGCGAGGAACCGGCGCGGTTTCTCGAAGCGGCGATCCGGCGTTTCCATCGCGCCAGCCTGGCGGTCATGGTGGACATTCATAACGAGGATCGTGCCGCGGAGTTGGATCCCGCTTGGCAGAATGCGTTCGTGAAGTTCTGGAGTGCGTTCGCTTTGCGTCTGGCGAAGTCTGATCCGGAGTTGACCCTGCTCGAAATCATCAACGAACCAGTGTTCGACAAGCGGGAGGAGGAATGGAGCACTTTCAATGCGCGCTTGGCCGCGGCGATTCGGGCGAGCGCCCCGCAGCACACTATCGTGACCTCCGGACCGAACTGGGGAGGAATCGACGGCTTGAGGAAGCTCAAGCTCCTTCCCGATCGCAACGTAGTTTATTCGTTCCATTGTTACGACCCGTTTACGTTCACGCATCAAGGGGCGACGTGGTCGGGCGATGGGGTAAAACCGCTTCGCGGCGTGCCGTATCCATCCAGCCCGGAGACCGTGGCGCCGCTGCTGCCGACGCTGGGAGGACTGCCCGCTTCGAAGGCCATGGTGGAGAAATACGGGCGCGACCAGTGGAACAAGGACAAGCTCGTCGCCCGTTTTCGCCAGGGCATCGAATGGGGTGCACAGCATCAAGTGCCGCTTTACTGCGGGGAATTTGGCGTCTTCCCGCCCTACGCAAAACCCGAACACCGGGCCAATTGGTTTCGCGACTTCGGCGAGGTGCTGGCCGCGAACAAGATCGGCTGGGCCGTCTGGGGTTGGGACGAGGGCTTCGGCCTCAACCGCAGGAAAGTGAACGGGAAGCCGGTGGTGGACGCCGTGGTGGCGCAGGCGCTTGGCTTGAAGACCGCATGAGCCGGCGGTTGCTGTTACTGACGTTTGCCGGCGTGTTTGGAGGGTGTCTTGCTTGGAGCGCGGGACTGCCGATGGCCTATGCCCCGGCACCGCCGGACAATCCCCTCAAAGGCTTCGTGCCCTACCCGCGGGCGGACACGACCTTCCCACACAGCATGGAGTGGGATTACACGAGGCTGTCTGACGTGATGACGGGGCCGACGAATTTCAACTGGGCTCCGTTCGAGGCCAAGCTCCAAGCTGCCGCCGTGCGCGGACATCAGTTCTTTGCGCGCTTCTATCTCGAATGGCCCGGGAAGCAGACCGGCGTTCCGCAATATCTCATTGACGCCGGCCTCACGATGCGCACCTGGACCAATACGAACACGCAGCCATTCCCTTCCGCCGTGGATCACACGCCGGATTACGAAGATCCGCGATTGCGCGCCGCGCTGACGAACTTCATCCACGCTTTCGGCCGGCGCTATGATAGCGACCCGCGCCTGGGCTTCGTGGGGCTCGGTCTGCTCGGCACTTGGGGCGAATGGCACAACTACCCGAACGACCAGTGGTTCGCATCGAAGACCGTGCAACGCGAGGTCATGGAAGCCTACGAGGCGGCTTTCAAGAAGACGAAACTCGTCGCGCGTTATCCGGCGGGGAACAAGGATTACCGCTACGCCGAGAACAATACCCGGGCCATTGGCTACCACGACGATTCGTTCGCTTGGGCGACGGTTCACACCGGCAAGAAGAGCGACGACTGGTTCTTCGAGAGCCGATTGCGAGTGGCAGGCGCGCTGGGTAAGTGGCGCACACAACCCATCGGCGGCGAGGTGCGGCCCGAGGTGTGGAAGTGCCTGTTCGACGAACCGTCCTGCGCCCCCAAAGGGCAGGAGTTCGACCGTTGCGTTGCGGTGACGCATGTCTCGTGGCTCTGCAATGAGGGCGTGTTCCGCGGGAAGATCCAGGGCGCGGCGCGGGAGCGAGCCATCCGGGCGGTGCAGCGCATGGGTTATGAACTGCACGTCGCGGAGGCCGAGGTTGAGGTGCTCGATAACCAACTCAACCTCTCGCTCCTGATCACCAATACTGGAGTGGCGCCGTTCTATTACGATTGGCCGGTGGAAGTGGCTGCCCTCGGGCGGGGAGGTGCAGTGGCGGCGACCTGGAAGCCGGATTGGAAGCTTTCGGAGCTTCTCCCGGGTGAATCCTCGACGCGCTGGCGATTCTCCGCTGATGCGAGTGTGCTTGGCCGCGGCGACTATCATCTAATCCTGCGCGTGCCAAATCCACTGACGAACGGTTTTCCCGTGCGCTTCGCCAATGAAACACAAGATCGCCACCTTGCGGGCTGGCTCACACTGGCCATGTTCAAACTCTGAAGAGCTGCCTCCCCGGACGTGGGGGGCGGCGGGTTCGTCTTCGCGCCTGTGACAATCAATTTGTCGGCGTCACTTGTCTCCAAGGCGACTTCCTCAGTAGCCGGGCACAGAGGGTGTGCATGGCCGCTTTCCTTTTGGTTGCGATCCTTTAATCTGCCAGAGCATGAGTGTTCGCTGGGTTCTTCTGGTCTTGATTGCGGCCGTCGGCCGAAGCTTGGCACTGCCATTTGTCTTGCCGTGGGATGATTCTGTGCCGGGCGTCGTGACCGATTTCTCGGCAATGAACGCGCCCATCGGCCCGACTTCACAAGTGACGGTTGAGACGAACGGCCATTTCGTTGCGAACGGTGAACGTGTGCGCTTCCTGGGGGTGAACTTCGCCGGCGATTCACCCTTTATGCCCACCAACAAGGCCGACGCGGTCGCCGCGCGGTTGGCGAAGTTCGGCGTCAACAACGTCCGCTTCCATCACATGGACGCCTCGTGGGCGTACGGGGGCGGCATCCTGAGCTATACCTCGACCCGGAGCACCAATTTCAACGCCAGTCAACTTGAGAAGCTTCACTATGTTGTGTCGCGCCTGAAAGCTCACGGGATTTACTCCGACATCAACCTGCTGGTGGGTCGCGAGTATCGCTCCGGTGATGGTCTCGGTTCGGCCGTCACCACGATGGATTGGAAGGATGCACACATCCTCGGCTGCTTCAACGACACGGCGCTCGCACTTCACAAGGATTACGCCACGAAGTTGCTCACACCGACCAACCGGTTCACTGGCTTACCGCTGGCAAGAGATCCGGCGGTGGCGTTCGTGGAGATCATCAACGAGAACGGCATCATCCAGAAGTGGCTCGATGGCGGACTGGATCGGCTGCCGTCGGCCTACGCGCCCCAACTTCAGTCGCGCTGGAACGACTGGCTGGTGGCACGCTACACCAACGAGGCTGCCATGCTCGCCGCGTGGAAGATCATTGACCAACCGCTCGGCTCGAACTTGATCGCCAACGGCGCATTCAGCAACGCGCTGACCGGGTGGGGACAGGAACAGCATGACACGGCGAAAGCCAGCTTCAGTCGCACGTTTGATTTCAGCAACAGCGCGCCTTCCGCAAAGATTGTTGTCACCAACCTCGGCACCGCCTCGTGGCACATTCAATTCAATTACCCCGGCCTACGGGTCACCAGCGGCCAGCCCTACACCATCTCCTTCTCAGCCAGAGCCAGCGCGACGACGAGCTTCGACGTTTCGGTGATGCAAGCCCATGCCGACTGGCTGAATTCGGGTTACTCTCAGCGCTTCGCCCTCACGACCAACTGGCAGCGGTTCACGAACACGTTTCAAGCGAACATGACCGACACGAATGTGCGCATGAATTTCGGCGGCATGGGGCTGAGCCTTGCCGCGTTCTGGGTAGCTGACGTTCGGCTGCAAGCGGGCGGGCAGGTCGGTATGCTGCCACTCGGCGCGTCGCTCGCCGCGCGCACCGTTCCCAACCTGCGCTTCTCCGGCAGCGGCTATACGGGCACCAAAGAAGCGCGCAAGGACTGGCTACGATTTCTGCGTGACTTGGAAACTCGCTACTACGACCTGATGGTCGCACACGTTCGCACGAACTGCGGCTACCCGGGACTTATCTTCGGCACGATCATGGCCAACAGCCCGGCGACCGTGCAGAGTCGGTTGGACGTGATTGACGGTCATGCCTACTGGCAGCACCCGCAATTCCCCGGCACGCCGTGGGACTCGGTGAACTGGTTTCAACCGAATATCTCCATGGTCAATACGCTGGGCGACGACAACACGCTCGCTGGCCTTGCCCGCCAACGCATCAAGGGCAAACCGTTCACCGTTACCGAATACAACCACCCCCAGCCGATGTATTACGGAGCCGAGGCGCCGCTGCTGCTCGCGGCTTACGGCGCGTTCCAGGATTGGGATGGCCTCTGGATGTTCGACTACGGTCCCGGGCAGGACGGCACGGCGACGATGGGTTACGCACGCGGCTTTTTCGACACGGCACAGCATCCGGGCAAGATGGCCAACCTGCTGCTGGCGGCGAATCTCTTCCGGCGGGGCGACGTCCAGCCTGCCGCTCAGGAAATCACCATGGCGCTGGCACCCGACAAAGAGATTGACCTGCTCGCGAACGCGTGGGCATGGGGCATTTTCTCCAGCAGCCAGCTCGGTGTTTCCGGGAAGCTCGCCTTCCTGAACCGGCTCAACACCAGCGTGGGCGCGAACCCCGTTGGCCTGACGAACGCGCCGACTGCGCCCTCCGGCAATGTGCTCACGAGCGACACGGGTGAACTCAGGTGGAACCTTGCCACTGCCAGTCGCGGCGTTGTCACCGTCAACACTCCGTGCAGCAAAGCCGTGATCGGTTACGCCACCAACAGGGTCTGGAATCTCGGTGAACTGACTTTCGTGCCAGGTCCGAACCGGCTCGGCTGGTGTGCCCTGGGTGCCACGCTGACGCGCGGCCGTTGTTTCACCAACGATTGCACCACGCTGATCGTCGCGACTGGTTGGTGGGAAAACACGGGCCAGGTTTGGAAGGATGCCGAGAAGGATTCCGTCGGCGACAACTGGGGTGGCCCGCCTATCCTCATGGAAGTGGTGCCGTTTTCGCTCACGTTGCCGGTGGGCACAAATCGGATATCCGCTTGGTCGCTGGATGAGCGCGGTCAGCGCAAGGAGGCGATCGAGATTTCAGGCACCGAATCCAACTGCGTCATTACCGTCACCACGAATGCTGCATCCATCTGGTATGAACTGGAAGTCGCACCCTATCTCGTCGGTTTTGATCTTTGGCGGGCGACCAACTTCACCGCCGCTGAACTGGCCGAGCCGGTGATCAGCGGGGAGGGCGCTGCCCCCGCTGGGGACGGTATGCCCAACTTGATGAAGTATTATTTCGGTCTGCCTCCAAAGACACTGACTCCGCCTGAACGTCAGGTGCGGGGTGCGTTGCTTCCGAGGAACGGCGGGGAGCAGCTTGCGATGGGGTATTACCACGACAAGTCCGTTGGCGACGTGGCCTGCGTCGCGGAGGTTTCCACTGATCTGCTGCACTGGGTTTCGGGGAATGACTACACCACGCAACTGCCGCCGGAAAACCTCGGGACGATCGAACGCCTCACGGCGCTGGACTTGGTGACAGTGGGGGAGGCGACGCAGCGGTACATGCGTCTCAAGTTCTGGCGGGTTGTTCCGTAAGTTGCCTGCCGTGCCGCTGGACCGCGCCCGGTCCCCCCTGGTCGCAGCGGCCACTATTGACGGGAACGCTCACAGTCACTCTCGGCTTCTCGTTGCGCTTGGGAGTGCTGCGCGTCGAGGTCGCCGCGCGGTCCAAGAGCAGGGTGACGTGCGGAGATTGCAGAATAGATGTCCACTGAACTTGAGTCGGCTTCATTCCATCGCTAGCTTCCTCCCCAATGAACACAGCTTTGAATGAGCAGGTCGAGGCAACCACGGCATGGATTAAGACGCTTCGCACCGAGATCGGTGGCGTGATTGTCGGTCAGGAACAACTGATTGACCGGTTGCTGGTCGGGTTGCTCGCCAACGGGCACGTGCTGCTGGAAGGCGTGCCGGGCTTGGCCAAGACGCTTTCCGTGCGCGTGCTGGCCACGGCGATTCAAGCGAGCTTTCACCGCATCCAATTCACTCCCGACCTTCTGCCCGCCGATATCGTGGGCACGCTCATCTACAGCCCGCAGGACGGCAAATATCACGCCACGAAAGGACCGGTCTTTGCCAACTTCGTGCTCGCCGACGAAATCAACCGCGCGCCGGCCAAGGTGCAGTCCGCGTTACTGGAGGCCATGCAGGAACGCCAGGTCACGCTCGGCGGTGAAACCCTGCCGCTGCCGTCTCCGTTTCTGGTGCTGGCCACGGAGAATCCCATTGACCAGGAAGGCACTTATCCGCTTCCGGAGGCGCAGGTGGACCGTTTCATGTTCAAGGTGCTGCTGGACTATCCGGCGTTCGACGAAGAGCGGCGGATTTTGGATCGCATGGCCTTCACGGCGCCGGAGATGCACATCAAGCCAGTTATTGGGTTGGAGGAGATCTTCCGCACGCGCAAGCTCGTGGACCAGATTCACGTGGATGAGAAAGTGCGCGACTACATCGTGCACGTGGTGTTCGCCACGCGGAAGCCGGAGCAATACAAGCTCGATCTTAAGCACTTCATCCAGTTCGGCGCGTCGCCGCGGGCCACCATTTATCTCACCGTGGCCGCCCGGGCCTGGGCCTTGTTGCAGGGGCGGACCTACGTGACGCCCGAAGACGTCAAGAGCATCGGCCCGGACGTGCTGCGACATCGAATCATCCTCAGCTACGAGGCGGAGGCCCAGGCGGTGACCACGGATGCGATTGTGCGGAAGGTATTCAACGCCGTGCCGGTGCCGTGATGGAGAATCCGAAATCCGAAATCCGAGGACCGAGAGATGCCCGAAATCCGAAGACCGAAATCGGAAGTCCGGATCGGGGCGGAGCCGTAATGCAAGCCGACACCGAAGTCTTAACGCAGAGGACGCGGAGGATTTCGCAAAGGAACGCAGAGAAACCGGTGGCTCTGCGTATCTCCGCGCCAACCTTTGCGTCCTCTGCCTTGAAGATTCTCTACGCCTTGCGACCATGCTCAAGGATCGTAATGCAGGACGACTGTTGCTTGCTGCGCAGGCTGCGGGATGGGCGACCGGATGGATACCGCTTTGGAGCGCAGATTGCCAAGCTGCTGTGTCGCGGATTTCGAATCCGCAGACCCTGCGTAGCGCGCACGGTCTGCCGAATGGAATTGGGCGATACAGCAGATTGGCAATCTGGGCTACAGCCGAGAGTCGTCCATCCTGCGGTTTCCTCAGTCTATTCGGATTTCGGACTTCGGTTTTGTTTCGGAGCTCGGATTTCGGACTTCGCATTTCCCACATGACTCTCGCCGAACTCCTTGAATCCGTCCGCCGCGTGGAGGTGCGCACCAACCGCCTGGTCAACGACACCATGGTCGGGGCGTACCTCAGCCACTTCCGCGGACGGGGTATGGATTTCGAGGAACTTCGCGAATACACCCCGGGCGACGACGTGCGCGATATTGACTGGAACGTCACGAACCGCATGGGGCGTCCGTTCGTGAAGCGGTATCGCGAGGAGCGGGAACTGGCCGTGGTGCTTGTCCTGGATGTCTCGGCCTCTTCGGCCTTCGGTTCGGCTGAGCGCACCAAACGCGAGTTCGCCTCTGAAGTTGCCGCCACGCTCGCCTTCTCCGCCGCGCGCAGTAGTGACAAGGTGGCGTTACTCATGTTCTCTGACCAGGTGGAACTTTACCTGCCGCCGCGCAAGGGCCGCCGGCACATCCTTCGGCTCATTCGGGAAATGCTCTCGCTGCGACCCCAGCAGGGTGGCACGGACATTCCCGCCGCGCTCACCTTCCTGAACCACGTCTTGCATCGGCGCGCGATCGTCTTTCTGCTGACGGATTTTCTGCACAGCTTCGCCCCGTCGCTCAGTGATGCCGTGCCTGCCGGTGGGGAGCCGTCGCGCGATGTCATTCAGGAGATCGGCCTGACGAATTCGCGTCACGACCTGGTGTGTGTTCACTTGCACGATCCGCGGGAGAGTGACCTGCCGCCCGCCGGGCTACTGACGATCGAGGACGCCGAAACTGGTGAGTTGCTGGAGTTGGACTCCAACCGCGCCGCCGTGCGTCAACAATTTGCCAACACGAACGGCGAACGACTTGCGGAACTAGATCGCGCCCTGAGTCACGCGGGCGTGGACACGTTGCGCCTGGGAACCGCGGAGCCGTTTGCCCAAACCCTGCAGAGGTTCTTCGAACTGCGTCGTGGCAGGAGGCGCGGATGAAAGCTCCGAGCTGCCCGTCCTACCTTTGCGGCGCGATTCTGCAAACGCAGAGGCCCGTTCTATGCGTGTCTGTGCTCAACAGCGTTCGCCTTGGTTTGGGACTCTGCTGCGTTGGACTGTGTCACCCGTGCCTTCCACTCGCGGCGTTCGCGCAAGCCACCAACGACATCCCGCCGCTGCGTCCGGCGTATCCCGAACTGCCGCCCACATTCTGGGAACAACACGGTCTGTGGGTCGTTGTGCTCGGCGTGGTGCTCCTCGCGCTAATCGCACTTACGGTTTGGTGGTGGCTGCGTCCCAAACCGCCGGTGATCGTGCCAATCGAAGTTCAGACGCGGCAGGAACTTGAAACCCTGCGGAAACGAAGCGAGGACGGCGGAACGCTGAGTCAGGTTTCGCGCTGTTTACGGCGCTATGTGGTTATTGCGTTCCGCCTGCCAACCGACGAATTCACGACGGCCGAGTTCTGCAAGGCGATTGGCAATCAAAGCGAGCTTGATGTGGGCCTCGCCCGAGATCTGCGCGAGTTCTTGCGCCGATGCGATGAACTCAAGTTTGCGCCGGCCCAACCCTCGCCACCGTTCGGCGCCGCGGAACGCGCTCTGAAGCTGGTCGAACAGGGTGAAGCGCGTCGCGCACAGGTGTGTCAGGCTGCTGCCGCGGGTGCGGCCAATCGCCCCGAGCAAATCCCATGAGCGGCCAGTTTGAGTTTCAACATCCGTGGCTGCTGGCGCTGCTGGCGTTGCTGCCCGTGTACGCCTTCCTGCGAGGTCGCGCGGGCAAACACTCGGCGTTGCGCTTCTCCAGTGCGGACATTGCGCGAGCGGCTGGAGCCACGGCGCGGGCGGCAGCCGGTCGGTTGCTGATGTTTCTCCGACTGCTCACGGTGGCGTTAGTCATCGTGACGCTCGCCGGCCCGCGTTTTGCCAACGATCGCACCGAGACGCAGGCGAGCGGCGTGGACATCATGCTCGCGCTCGATTTGTCCTGGTCCATGATGGCCTTGGACATGGGCAATCCCGGTGAGCGTGTGTCCCGGTTCGACATCGCCTCGGCCGTGTTGGAGGATTTCATCCGCAAGCGGCCGAACGATCGCATGGGGTTGATGGTCTTCTCGGCCGTGCCATATCTCGCCAGCCCGCTGACGCTGAATCACAACTGGCTCATCGAGAACATGCGCCGCCTCCACGTCGGACTCATCCGTGAGTTGGGCACCGCCATCGGTGATGCCACGGCCGCTTCGGCCAAACGCCTCAAGGCCGCGAAGGACAGCAAGAGCCGGATCATCATCCTGCTCACGGATGGCGATAACAATCAGGGCGAGATTGATCCCGTGCCTGCTGCGCAACTCGCCGCTGGCCTGGGCGCAAAGGTTTACACGATCGGCATTGGAGTCGAAGCGCCCTGCCAGTTGCCCAAGTTCGAGCTCGCAACGGGCAAGTTGATCCTGGATCCCGGTGGCAATGTGATTCCCACCCTCGTGCTTCAGCCGGCCAACTACGAAGTCTTGAGCCGCATCTCCGCACTCTCGAACGCCAAATCCTATCGTGCCAAGAACCGGCGGGAATTGCAGGACATCTACGACGAGATTGATCAACTGGAGAAGACCGAGGTGACGTTGCGGCGCTATACCGTTTACACGCCCCTGTTCCAATGGCCGCTGCTGGCGGCGTTTGGCCTGCTGGCTTTGGAACTCGTTCTGGCTTCCACCCGCTACCGCCGCGCGCCATGACGGACCTGGCTCAATTTCATTTCGCCGAGCCGCGCTGGCTCTGGCTGGCCGTTGCCGGCCCGTTCCTGTTGCTGGCGCTGCAACGTTACGCCTCCTGGGCACGCCGGCGACAATTGGCCAACGTCGCTTCGCCCCGATCCCTCGACGACCTGACGCGCTCGCACAGCCCGCTGCGGCGTGCGCTGAAGGATGGGTTTCTCCTCCTGGCTGTGGCGCTGATGGGATTGGCGCTGGCCCGCCCGCAGTGGGGTTTGCTCGAAATCGCCGGACAACATTTGGGCGAGGACGTCGTCTTCACCGTGGATTGCTCGCAGAGCATGCTGGCGTCAGATGTTTCCCCCAACCGGCTTGAGCGCGCAAAGCAAGCCGTGATGGAGTTCGTTCGTCGCAACGGCAGCGGGCGCGTGGGTCTTGTTGCCTTCGCCGGGCAGGCGTTCCTGCAATGTCCGTTAACTTTCGATTACGGCGCGTTTGAGGACGCGCTGCGCGGATTGGATGCAAGGACTATCCCGGTCGCGGGGACGGACGTGGGACATGCACTCGACGAGGCGTTTCGGGCCATGGAGAAAACTGATCGGCGAAAAGTCGTCGTGTTGGTCACCGACGGCGAAGACCTGGAGCAGACCGGCATTCGCATCGCTCAGAAACTGAAGGAACAGGGGATTGTGGTCTATACGATCGGCGTAGGAACGTCGGCGGGCGCGGAAATCAAGGTTCTGAACGCGCAGAATCAACCCGAGTTGGTGCGGGACAGCCGGGGCGAGGTGGTTCACAGCCGGTTGGATGAGACGACCTTGCTTGAGGTCGCCAAGGTGACGGGCGGGCGCTATTTTCCTCTCGGCGAATTGGGCGAAGGCCTGGCGCAAGTGCGATTGGCGCTGATCGCGGGCGAAGCGGACGCTAGCGGGGCAACGGTGCGCAAGTTGGGTGTGGATCGCTATCAACTGCCGGTGGCGGTACTGTTGGTGGTGCTGGTCGTGGAATCTCTGGTCGGCACCCGGCGGCGACGCGGGCAAGCCTTGAGAACTTGATGCGGAACTGTGAGACATATTCGGTGAGGGCGGCCAATGAGCGCGGGAGCGTCTTGGACTGCGGCAGCCCTCTGCCGCTTTGGAATGCACCAAGCCCCACCGAGAGCGGCAGAGGAC
>CAYJNU010000220.1:0-12984 GCA_964371005.1 uncultured Verrucomicrobiota bacterium
GAAACTAGCATGCCTACGCAAAGACGATTCAAAATCCTGCGAAATCGCTGCGCAACGACGACATCTAATTGCGAGAGGCTGAAATGGGGGCGAACCACGTTTCAACGGCCAGATCCACGGACTGGCCGTCAGCGGCAATGGATGGTGTGATGCTTATCACCGACGCGTGTTGCTCGCCGGCAGGTGTCTGATCGATGTCTCCGACTTGGATTTGAGCCTGCCGGCCACTCAGGGTTGTGACTGATGGCGAGCTTATGATTCGCCCGCCAGACTCTTTCATCGCATTCAGGACAAGCTCGGACTGTTCGGACGTCAGCACACCAGTCATCTTCGCAGCCGGTGGGGCGTCGGTAAACCCGTCTGGAAACACGACCAAGCGAGTCTCAATGAGTAATTGTGTAGCATCTTCGCCGCGCTTTGGAACGGCGAACACTCCGGCGATTTTGCCAGAAGGCATTCGCACATTGCCCAGCATGAGGGTTTGACCCCAGTTCACAGTCGCCCGGCTAGTCGTTGGGTGGGCCTCGGTCGGGAAGCTGTTCGCTGGGACTTGCCCTCCGGGAGGTGACAAATCCCGAATGGAAGAACTGGTGTCCGCCTGCTTTGCGCTTGTCGGCTCTTTCCGCATCCGGGTCACTTCGTCGCGAAGTCTGAGCAAGTCGGCTGTGTTGCGGCTCAAACGCTCAACTTCTTTTCGCAATCCGGTCACAAGGTTGGTGGCTTCATCCCGCTCGCGAACCAGTTGCTGGATTTCATCCGCTTGGTGCTGCCTGAGCGCCTGTACTTCGGCCCGCGCGACTGACGCCTGCCGCGCTTCGTAGATTCCCGTGCCGACGGCCGCAGCAAGCGTCGTCGCGATGATGGTCTTTTGCAGCATGGTCATAGTGATGGCAGTTGTGGTAGCTAGGGTTGTTCCGGCGAGGACGACGGCGGCGGAAATCTTGGTGGCGAGGCCCACCGGCACGGCTTGCACGGCATTGGCCGAAACCGCGCCCGCGATGGCCGCGCCCGTCAACGTCACGCCGCGTTTGCTGAACATCTTCCGCAGCTTCTCCAGCGCGCGGTTCACGCGCATCTTGGCCGCGTCCTCGCTCGCGCCCAGCGCCGCGCCGACTTCGCCGAAGCTCTTGTTTTGGAAAAACCGGAGCATGACGGCATGCCGATCTTGTTCGCCGAGGTTGGCGATGGCTTCGTCGAGCAGCGGGGCGATTTGCAGCCAGGCCGATTCGTTCACGTCCGGTTCGTTCAGATGGGATTGCATGTGCGCCTCCTGTTCGCGGCGCTCGCGGCGGCGTTGGGTTTTCAGGGCGTCGGCGGCTGCATAGCAGGCGGTGCGATGCAGCCAGCTTGGCAGGATGGTTTTCGCGCCCAGCGAGCCGGCCTTGCGGGCGAGGATGACGAAGACCGCTTGCGTGACCTCCTCGGCCAGATGCGGATCGCGCACCCGCCGCACCGCTGCCGAATAGACAAGGTTGATATGCCGCGCCACGAGCGTTTCAAACGCCGCTTCCGAGCGGTGGCTGGTGTAATCCCGCACCAAAACCATGTCCTCGTTCGTCATCCACCCAATACATGGACGCAGAAACGAAAAGGGAACAGACTTTTTTGCTGCCGACCGAAATGGTCACAGGCCGCCGAGGAAGTGCTTAACGCGCACAAAGGCGCGGGCAACCGTCGGGAGATAGAGCGCCGCCAGAATGGCCAGGATCGCGATTACGCATAGCAACTCGGTGAGCGTCATCGCCGCGCGCCGCGTCCGCACGCTTCCTCTCCGGTCAAGACGCACTTGTTTCATGCCGATTGGACCATGCAACGTCCCGAAGCTCACGCGACCCTAGAAACACCGCGCAGCGAGGCAACTGGGCACTGCAGACAACGGACCGCGCACTGCCCTGGGCGTAGCGCTTCATCGCGTTGAATGTCCACCAAAAACTGACCCGCTCTCGTTCTTGAGGCCGCTGCGAATGGAGGGCGGAGCTGCGGGAAACCCGGGGTGTCTTTTCCCGGCTTGCTCCGCCGCCAGCGATGCTGTAATGCCGTAGCAAGATCAACCGCAACCGCCATCATTTATGCCGACGCCCAAACGATTCCTAAAATCCTCCACTCTCACCACGATGATCAGCCTGCTCGCCCTGAGCACGGCGTGCGCGGCGGATAATGTCCCTCCGGAGGGATTTGTCGCGCTGTTCAATGGCCGGGACTTCACCGGTTGGACGGTGCCCGACGGCGATAACGGACACTGGAAGATCTTGAACGGCGTCATTGACTACGACGCACGCAGCGAGGCCAAGGGCGACAATAACCTGTGGTCCGAACGCGAATTCGGCGATTTCGTCCTCCACGTGGACTGGCGCATCAAAGAGACGCCTTATGTAAACCCCAACGTTCCCTACATTCTGCCGGACGGCACGCACGCGCGGGACACGCAAGGCAAGGAGTTGAAAATCGCCCTCCCGGATTCTGACTCCGGCGTCTTCTTGCGCGGCAGCGGTCGCCATCAGGTGAACGTCTGGTGTTGGCCTATCGGCTCGGGCGAGATGTATGGCATTCGCATGGACCCCAAGACCGCGCCCGAATTGCGCGCCGCCGTGACGCCACGGACGCAGGCAGACCAGCCCGTGGGTGAGTGGAATCATTTCGAGATCACCGTGCGTGGCCAGACTGTAACCGTCGTGCTCAACGGCAAAACCGTCTTGCCCGGCGCCACCATCCCGGATCTCCCGCCCCGCGGCCGGTTGGCGCTGCAACATCACGGCGGGGAGCGTGATGGCAAATGGAATAGCCCGCCGAGCCTGCTCCAGTTCAAGAACATCTACATCAAGGAACTTAAACCGTGAACGCACGGGGAACCACCCATCGTCAGCAACCATGAAAACCACCTGTTCAACTGAGTCGTCTCCTTCACCGCGCCTTTCCCGCCGTAACTTCATGCTGGCTTCCGGCGCGGCGGCCACCGCGTTTTCCATCGTCCCCCGTCATGTGTTGGGCGGGGCAGGGTTTGTTCCGCCGAGCGAGAAGATCACGATGGCGGTCATCGGCTGCGGCACGCAGGCGCTGCGCGAACTGCCGGGCATGCTCGGGCTGCCGGAGGTGCAGTTTGTGGCCGTGTGCGACCCGGTCAAAGACAGCCACGAGTACGTGGACTGGTCGGCTGACGGATTGCGCGCTTCGCTGGCGAACGTGATGGGCAAGCCGGATTGGCGTCGGGACCAACCGGGCATCCCTGGCGGACGCAATGTGGCGAAGGAAGTCATCGAGACGGTTTATGCCCAGCAGCGGGGCGCGGAGAAGTTCCGAAGTTGCACCGCCTACACCGACTTTCGCGAGTTGCTCGAACGCGAGAAAGAGGTGAACGCCGTCTGGGTCATGACGCCTGATCATCTGCACGCTACCATCGCCATCGCCGCGATGAAGAAAGGGAAACACGTGATGATGCACAAGCCGCTGGCCAACCGGTTGAGCGAGGCGCGCCTGGTGATCGAAACCGCGCGCCGGACGAAAGTGGCCACCCATTTTGAGCCGGCGAGCGCCGGTGACGATATCCGGAAGATCAAAGCCTGGGTTGACGACGGCGGCATCGGGACTCTGCGTGAGATTCACAACTGGTCCAATCGCCCCGTGTGGCCGCAGTATCCCACGATCCCCACAGATCGGCCGCCCGTCCCGCCGGACTTTGACTGGCAGCTCTGGCTCGGGCCATCACTCGACCGCCCTTATCATCCACACTACACGAATGCCGTCTTCCGCGGTTGGTACGAGTTTGGCGGCGGCGCGCTGGCCGACATGGGGCACTACAGCCTCTGGCCGGTCTTCCAACAGTTCGATCTGGACGCGCCGGTTTGTGTCGAATCGCGGCCCAGCCATCTTTGCACGCTGAACCATCAGGTCGCGGTGAAGATCAAGAACGATTACTCGTTTCCGGCGGCCTGCACGATTCGCTTCAAGTTCGCCGCCAAAGGCAACCGGCCCGCGCTGGACCTGTTTTGGTACGACGGCTCCATGAAGCCGCCGACGCCCGAGGAATTGGAGGCGGAGAACCAGGAACTGGAACCGGAGGGCATGCTATTCGTCGGTGACAAGGGCAAAATCCTGGCCAACTTCCTCGGGGATAATTCGCGCATTCTCTCGCGGCGGACACAGGGAAACCAATTCGCCAGCGGCCCCGCGCGCAATCGCGATCGCCGAGTCCGCGCCGCTTCGTGGGTGGCGGCATTCAAGGGCGGTCCGCCGACCTACGGCGATTTCTTGCTGGCGGGTCCGATCTCGGATGCGTTCAACCTGGGAGCGGTTTCGTTGCGGCTGGGAGGGAAAAGGCTGCGCTTCGACGCCACCGGCGCCAAAGTCACCAACGTCGCCGAGGCAAATAAGCTTCTGACTCGTGAATATCGCCAGGGCTGGGCGCTCTAGCGGATGATCGCGGCGGGCTGCGTCTGGCCCGCCAGCTCATCAGTTCTCCCGCACGACCTCGGCCACATTGCGCCCCTTTGGCTCGCGCCCGCATTCCGCCAGTTCGGGTGGCCAAGGGCTTGGAACGTCTGAACTGGTTCCGAGTGAAAGAGGGCAAGCGCCGCAGTCGGCACGTGGCTTCCGACGGGGCGCGACTTTGCACCGGCGCCAAGGTCGAGTGGCGCGGGCTTTCAGCCTGCGGAAGCGCCGGTAGGCCTTTGGCTCGCCGGGGCCGTGAAAACAAGGTGCGTCGGCAACCTGAAAGGTTGTGGCACCGCGGCAAGCCAGAGGCTTACCCCACTATTCGCGGCGCCGGTGTAAAGCTGCGCCCTTTCCGACGGCGACAACTTCGCGGAAGTTGACCCAACGGCGGAGCTGCTTACCATCCTCGTATGAAACAGCGACTACCCAGCTTCCTCGCGGTTCTGACGCTTTTCGCCAACAGCAGCGTGCTTGCTCAAGTAGACCGTGTAACGGGACGCTCGTTTGCGACGCGCTCTGAAGTGCTGGCGCAGCATGGCATGGTTTGCACAAGCCATCCGCTCGCGACACAAGTTGGCGTGGACGTGCTGAAGGCGGGCGGGTCGGCGGTGGATGCGGCCATTGCGGCCAACGCGGCGCTTGGCCTCATGGAGCCGACGAGTTGCGGCATTGGCGGCGATCTGTTCGCCATCGTCTGGAGTGCCAAGGAACGCAGACTCTATGGCCTGAACGCATCGGGCCGTTCGCCGCTCGGCTTGAGCTGCGATCAGATGAAAGCGGAGTTGACGAGGCTTGGGCGCACGACCATCCCGTCCCGCGGGATGCTGCCGATCTCGGTGCCGGGTTGCGTCGATGGCTGGTTCGCGTTACACGGCAAGTTTGGCCGACTGCCCATGCCGCAAGTGCTCGCGCCCGCCATCCGGTACGCGCGCGAAGGCTTTCCGGTCACAGAACTCATCGCCTTTTACTGGGCCGCAGGGGTGCGCGTTGCCGAAGCGGACAAGCTGCCCGGGGCCTTCCTCGAAACGTTCGCCCCAACCGGTCACGCCCCCGCCCAAGGCGAGGTCTTCAAGAATCCCAATCTTGCCAACACGCTCTCGTTGGTCGCCGACAAAGGCCGCGACGCCTTCTACCGCGGTGAGATCGCTGACCAGATTGACACCTTCATGCGCGCCAACGGCGGCTGGTTGCGCAAGGAGGATTTCGAGAAGCACGCTTCCGCCTGGGTCGAGCCAGTGTCCGTCAACTACCGCGGCTATGACGTCTTCGAGTTGCCGCCAAACGGGCAGGGCCTTGCCGCGCTCCAGATGCTCAACATTCTCGAAGGCTTTGATCTGCGGAAGATGGGCTTCCAAAGCGCTGACGCCTTTCACGTGATGATTGAGGCGAAGAAGCTGGCATTCGAGGATCGCGCGAAGTTCTACGCTGATCCGGCGTTCGCCAAGATCCCGCTGAAGGGTTTGCTTTCGAAGGAATACGCCTCCGAACGGCGCAAGCTCATCCGCATGGACCGCGCGGGCAAGACCTATGACGCGGGCAATCCCGCAGTGCAGGATGGCGACACGATCTACCTTACGACCGCCGATAGCGAAGGAAACATGGTTTCGCTCATTCAGAGCAACTACCGCGGGTTCGGCAGCGGGATCGTGGTGCCGGGGCTGGGCTTCGGGTTCCAGGATCGTGGCGAGATGTTCGTCTTCGAGTCCGGTCACGCGAATATCTACGCGCCCGGCAAGCGGCCTTTCCACACGATCATCCCTGCGTTCATCATGAAAAACGGCGAGCCGTTCATGAGCTTCGGCGTCATGGGCGGCGCGATGCAGCCGCAGGGACACGTGCAAATCGTGGTGAGTCTGGTGGACTTCGATCTTGGCGTGCAGGAGGCTGGCGACACCGCGCGCTGGCAGCACGAAGGCTCAACCGACTACAACGTGCTCAAGATGACGTCGGGCGGCTGGGTGAATCTCGAAAGCGACCTCCCGTGGAACGTCGTCGCCGCACTCCATCGCCGCGGGCACGACATCCGCACCGACCTCGGCGGCTACGGCGGTTACCAGGCGATTCTCTGGGACCCCGCCAACAAGGTCTATCACGGCGCCAGCGAAAGCCGCAAAGATGGGTGCGCGATGGGATACTGAGAGAAACCCGGCACCCGAATGCCGCGATCTGAGCGAAACACGAACTTCGAAGTCCGAAGTTCGAATGGCGTCTCGCAGTACCAAGGGATGACGAGGTGAAAGCATCTTGAATTTCACGGTCTGGTCTCCCCCCAGACGGCTTGGCTTGCGCTGTTGTCGTTGTCGGAGTCTGCCGGTTGCGGGGCTCAGCCCTGCCGCTCAATCGCCACGCTTCACCGCTCGGTGAATACTCATCGCGCCGCCAAGAAAGTTCATGGTTTGCACGTCGGTGAGTCCCAGTTCCACCATCTTTGCCGCCACGCCGAGTTGCGCCGGATAGTGCCGCAGCGATTCGAGGATGTAGGCATAGGCCTCTGCGCTGCCGGCGAACAGCCGCCCTAGTAGTGGGACCGCGAGCCGCAGGTAGGCGAAGTAGAATCCGCGCCAGAGCGGGTTCGTCGGTTTACCGAAATCGAGCACGAGCAAACGCCCACCGGGTTTGGCCACGCGCGCCATTTCGCGCAGTCCGGTTTCCCAACTCGCCAGATTGCGCAGCCCATAACCCACCGTCACGATGTCGAATGTCCCATCTCCGAACGGAAGTTTCTGCGCGTCGCCGTGGATGAACGTCGGATTTCGGACTTCGGACTTCGCCCTGTCGCCCGCCACCGCGAGCATCGCATCGCTGAAATCCAGTCCCGCGACCTCCGCGCCCGCCCGGGTGAGCCGTAGCGCGATGTCGCCCGTACCGCAGCAAACGTCCAGCGCCTGCGCGCCGGGGGTGACATTGGCCAACTGGACCAGCCGGCGTTTCCAGAGGCGATGCGCCCCGGCACTTTGCAGATCGTTCAGCAGGTCGTAGCGGTGCGCGATGGCGGCGAAGAGGTCGTTGACCTTCGCGGCGCGTTGTTGTCCGGATTCGTAAAACGGATTGGCCATGCATGGGGCGGCGGCGGCGCGCCCGACATGGGGAATGTGGGGAAAAGTCGGTTGCGTGGCGACCGGAAACTTGGTATGGGTAGCTGCGCTGGTTAATCGCATCGCACGCCTATGAGCCGCAAGAAAATCCTCGTCGTGGACGACGACCAAGTCATCGTCAAGGGTCTCGCTTACAAACTGAAGGCCCGGGGCTACGATGTGCTCACCGCCAGCGATGGCAGCTCGGCCATTCAGATCGTCCGGGCCGAGAATCCCGATCTGCTGGTGTTCGACATCAACTTCCCGGTGGAGATCAGTTCAAGCTGGGATGGATTTCAGATTCTGGCATGGCTCGAGCGGCTGAACGAGGATTGGCACAAGCCTGTGATCATCATCACCGGCGAAGAGGATAAGGACTACGAAGACAAGGCCCGGAAGGCAGGCGCGGTGGCGTTCTTCCGCAAGCCGGTGGACCACGATCAATTGCTTGCCGTGATCGGTCGGGAGTTGGGCGAGGAGCCGTCGCAAACCAAGCCCGCTTCCTGAACTGATCTGGCCGACCGTTGTGGAAACACGTGGCCGACCCGGCGATGATCGTTTCCCGTCCCCGTAGCAGCCGCACCGGTTTATCGGACTTCGGTCTGCCTCGCGAGTCAACGTTAGCCGAGGTCGCCCCGCCGGAATCTGCTCGCGCGAGGAATCTGCGCGGAGCAATTTCACCGCTACGCCGTCCAACGGAAGGACATTATGAGATTGCACCGCTTTGCCGCCCTGGCCTTCGTCGCCGCCTCCGCCGCTCTTGCTGCGTTGCCGCCGGAATATGAGAAGCTGAAGGCCGACGCCGAAAAGCTATACGCGGACGGCTCCTTCGCCAAAGCCAACGAGCTTTACTCCCGCGCCCGGGAGATGTCGAACATCACAGCGGATGAGGCGCGGTGGGTGACGTTCCGGTTCGCCGACACCCAATGGCGCTCGGAAGCGGCCACGCAACGCGCCGATACCACCAAGCTCGATCAGGCGCGCGAGGAACTGGAGAAGATGGTCCGCGACGTGAAGCGCGAGGAGGAGAAAGACCGCGTGTGGGGCGAGGTGCAGGAATCGCTTGGCGATTGGTGGTGGGCGCGGCGCAACCAGCAGAATTGGGGTCAGGCGTGGCCGTATTACCAACAGGCTCTCACCTGGTGGGCCGGCGCGCGGGACATCGAAATGGCCCGCGAGCGTTACCTGGCGATGGTCTGGCGGATGGCCACACCGCCAGGGATTCAGCGCTCTTACTCCTACGGTCGCTGGGGCAACTATGTCCCGCTCGATATCCTCGACAACGCGCTCAAGATCGCCCAGGCGGATCAGGACAAGGCCCACGCGCATTATCTCATCGCCATGACGGTGCGCAATCAGGGTGGCGATTGGGAACGCCGCCCCCGCGTGCCGGAGGAGTTCGAGGGGGCCATCAAGATCGGCAAATCCACCGACTGGTTTGACGACGCGCTCTTCAATTACGCCGAGTGGATGGCGAACCAGGGCCGCGCTGTGCCGCTCGTGGACGGCAACTGGCGACAGGAGCCGGACTACGTCAAGGCGCTGGAGCTCTACCGCCGCCTCGTAAACGAATTCGCCGAAGGCGAGACGCGTTACTGGCGGCAGGCGCAGCAGCAAATCAAGAACATCACCGAGCCGCAGCTCGGCGTCAGCGTCGCCAACATCTTCCTGCCCGATTCGGAAATTCAATACCAACTGAATTGGCGGAACGTGAAGCAGATCGAGCTGGCGCTCTACCCGGTCGAATTGAACCGCGACGTGAAGCTCGATGAGCGCGGGGCAAGCTGGCTTCAATCCATTGACCTTGGCGGGCGGGAGAAGCTGAAGACCTGGACGCGCGACACCAAGGACAAGGGGGATTACGTGCCCGGCAGCGATGCTGTCCGTCTGGACGCGAAACTCAAACCTGGGGCCTACGTTCTTGAAGCCCGGGGCGGCGGCAAGGACGCGCGCGAACTGATTCTCGTCACGGACGCGGCGCTGGTCCTGAAAACCTCAGGCCGGCAGGCGCTGGTCTATTTCTGCAATGCGCTCGACAGTTCCCCGCTCGCTGATGCGCAGGTCAAGCTTTGGGAACGCTGGCGCGACGGCGACCAATGGCAGGCACGCGAGCAGTCAAAGACCGCTGACAAGGATGGCATTGCCGTGTTCGAGTTGGATGCCTCCGGGCGACGCAGCGTCGAAATCTTCGCCAGTGCGATTCGCGCTGACCGACAGGCGTTCAGCCCCGGTAACAGCTATTGGTATCATCGCGACGCTGAATCCTGGAAGATTTACGCCTTCACCGACCGCCCGGCGTATCGGCCGAAGGAAACCGTGAATTGGAAGTTCACCGCCCGCCGCTACAACGGCTCGGTCTATTCCACGCCGTCAGACCAAACCGTGGAGTTCGAGATCACCGATCCGCGCGGAGCGAAGGTCAAGGAAGACAAGACGAAGCTCAATACGTTTGGCAGCGCGTGGGGCACGCTGGAACTCACCGAACAAATGCCGCTGGGCGAGTATCGCATCACGTTCTGGGAGGAAGGCCGCAAGAACGACCGACAAATCGGCCAAGCCACCTTGTTCCGATTGGAGGAATACAAGCTGCCCGAGTTTAAGGTCAGCGTCAGCACACCCGAGGAAAGTAGTGGCACCGGCTTCCAGCCTGTGATCCGCAAGAAAGCCTTCCGCCTCGGCGAGACGGTGGAGGTTTCGGTGCAGGCGGATTACTACTTCGGCGGGCCGGTGGCCAACGCGAGCGTCGAGGTGCTCGTGCATCAGAATCCGTATTGGCAATCCTGGCGGCGCACGCGCGACTTCCCGTGGTTCTACGAGGACGTGGACAACGCCCAAGGTCGCTTCCGTCGCGGGTATGGCGGCGGGCAGATCGTGAAGCGCGAGACGCTCAAGACCGACGCCACGGGCAAGGCCACGCTCACGTTCGAGACCCCCGCGAACGCCGGGCAGGACTTCGAGTATCGCATCGAGGCGCGCGTCACCGATTCGTCGCGGCGCGAGATCACCGGCAGCGGGAGCGTGCGCGTCACCCGCCAGCGTTACTACGTCTATCCGCAAGCCGAGCACAATCTGTATCGCCCGCAAGACAAGGTCCGCGTGGATTTCAAGGCGCTCGACGCGAACGAACAACCCGCGCAAATCGAGGGCAAGGTCACAGTCACGCGCGATTACTGGTGGGAAATCTGGCTCAAACCCGACGGGACTGAAGTCAAAGGTGACGAACTCAAAGCCTTCCAGGCAAAGAACAAGACCTGGCCACCGGCACCGGAGCGTCCCGACCAGAAAGGCTGGCGGCTCAAGTTCCGCGGTTACCAGCACGACGAAATCCTCACACAGACGCTCAAAACCGACGCCGAGGGCAACGCCACACTCACCTTCACGCCCGAGCGCGAAGGCTATTACCGATTCGCGTGGCTGAGCGAAGACGCCATTCCGAAGCGCCCGCCGCAGCCCATCCGCGCTGAGACGACCGTTTGGGTCGCCAACAACGCCACCGCGGACCTTGGCTACCGCCACGGCGGCGTGGAGATCATCGCGGATAAGGACACGTTCCGCGTCGGCAGCGAAGCCCCCGTCATGCTCGTCGCCAATTCGGCCGACCGCTACGTCCTGTTCACTGTCGAAGGCGAGGACCTCTATCACCATCGGCTCGTCCACCTGGAAGGCCCGGTGAAGCTGCTCGACCTGTTCGTGGACGAGAAATACGTGCCGAACGTTTTCCTCGGCGCGACGCTCGTGAGCGACCGCCAGATTTTCACCGACACCAAGCAAGTCATCGTCCCGCCAACGAAGAACTTCCTGACGGTCGAAGTGAAACCCGACAAGCCACAATACCAGCCGCGCGACGAGGCCACACTGACCGTCACCACGAAGAACGACGAAGGCCAGCCGGTGTCCGCCGAAGTTTCGCTCGGGCTGGTGGACGAATCGGTGTTCTACATCCAGAGCGATTACGCCGGCGACCCGCGGCAGTTCTACTTCGGAGAAAAGCGCGGCCAGCAAGTGCAGACGCAAGGCACGATGAACCAGAAGAGTTACGCGAAGCTGGTTGAGGGCGAAAAGGACGAGTTGATGGACGAACGGGAGAAGGAGCGCCGCCTAAGCCAATCGCGTGACCAAGAGTGGGACTTTAGTGATCGCAAGGATCATGAATTGTTCTTCGCCAACGAACTCAAAGCGGGCCGTTCGGAAATGGCCTCTGGACTTGGCGGAGCCGTCCCAACGCGCTCCGTGGCGATGGATGCTCTCAGACGCCGTGGTGGCATGGCCATCAACGAGCCAATGGCGGTTCCTGCTTCCGCCCCAATGATGCTCGGAGACATGGCCGGAGTGGACAAAGCCAAGCTGCCGGCGGAGATGCCGATGCAGCCGCCTGGCGGTGAAGAGGCTGCCGTCCAGGTTCGTTCTGATTTCCGCTCTACCGTCTTTTGGCAACCCGACGTGAAGACGGATGCGGAGGGTCACGCAACCGTGAAGGTCAAATACCCGGACTCACTCACCGGCTGGAAAGCCACAGCTCGCGCTGTCTCGCAGGTGAACCAGTTCGGCATCGCCAGCGCGACCACCCGCACGAAGCAACCGCTCATCGTCCGCCTGCAAGCCCCGCGCTTCTTCGTCGTCGGGGACACGGTCACGCTCTCGGCGGTGGTCAATAACAACACGGAGAGTGAACTGAGTGTTCAACCGGAGCTTGAGGTTGGCGGCGCTCTGGCGGGAACACGGCTCGAACCTGCGCCGACATTGAGAGTCGCGTCCAACGGAGAGGCGCGCGCAGATTGGGTGGTTGTGATCCAGAAGGCAGGTGAAGTCAAATTGAAGGTCACAGGTCGCAGCGGCAAATACGCCGACGCCATGGAGAAGTCCTACCTCGCCCACGAGCACGGCATCGAGAAGTTCATCGCCAAGTCCGGCAAGGTGCGCGGCAAAGACATCACCGTGAAACTCGATTTGCCCAAGGAGCGCAAGGCGGATTCCACGTCGCTCGTTGTGCAAGTCAGCCCCAGTCTGGCGGTGACCATGCTCGATGCGTTGCCCTACCTGATTGATTACCCCTATGGCTGCACCGAACAAACGATGAGCCGCTTCCTGCCCGCTGTCATCACGGCCAAGACGCTGCGCGACCTCGGTCTCGATCCCGAGGACGTGATGGGCCGCATCTTCGGCGGCATCGAAACCAACACCGCTGCCGCCACGCATCCGAAGGGCAGGAAGGATTTGGCCGAGTTGGACGCAATCACGAAGGCTGGTTTGGAGCGTCTCTACGATTTCCAGCACGGTGACGGTGGTTGGGGTTGGTGGAAAGAAGGCGACAGCGACCACTGGATGACGGCCTATGTGGTTTGGGGGCTGTCGCAAGCGCGTGATGCCGGCATCAAGGTGAAGGAAGACGTGCTGAATCGCGGCAGGGATTATCTCGCCAAGACGCTGGTCGAGGAAGAGGAGAACTTCGACATGCAGGCTTTCATGCTCCACGCACTGGCGG
>CAYJNU010000221.1:0-2997 GCA_964371005.1 uncultured Verrucomicrobiota bacterium
GCTCAGCGTCTCCACCTCGCCCACCAAGTCGCCGATGCTGCGGCGATCGGGCGTCCGGTTCGCCGGATTACGCTCACCGTCGCGCCGGAGGTAAGGCAGGCCGTTTGACTTGCTGGGATCGGGCCAGAAGTACGGTGCCACGCTCATGTAATCGTGCTTGTCGCCACTGGGCGGGACGGTGTCTTTGTCCATGACCGAGAATGGCCCCGCCTTCAGCGCGCGCACGCCGTCCCGCTGCAATTCCGCCAGTGCTGGGGCAAAATTCGTGTCGCCATTCAAAATCCGCTGCCGGGTAGCGGCAAGGTGCTTCGCGTCGAGCAGAAACACGCGCGGCAAGGCGTCAGGCGAAGATGCGGTTGCAGTGACCACCGGCGGGTCTGCCGCGAGTGGGAGCGAGGCAACCATGAGCATTGCCGTCGTGACGCAAGCCAACACCACCGTTCTGCAAGGTCTTTTCTTCATTGGGTTTCCAACATCTTCTTTTCCTGGCATTTCACCAAACAGTGTCCAATTAGCACCGCAAACCCGTGTCTGCGACCGCAACGGCCGGTAAGGCAGGTGACAGACTTAACGCAATGCACTTGCACGTGGTGCCGGTCATGGCTTTCTCCGTTCGCACGATGGGCGTCCTACTTCCGCGCCGCCCAATGGATGCTCTGCGCCACCAGTTGGCGATAGCCTGGGTTCTCGTACGCCAGGTGGTCGTGGCCGAGTTGCAGGTACACCACGCGCGACTTCCGCTCCGTGCGGCACCACGCCAGCGGCTTGCCACTCTTTGGATGCGAGGTTGTCAGGAGCGGCGTCACCTCCGACCCGACGCGGAAGCCCCAGTAGATCTCGTCGTGGATGGTAAAGTCCTGGAGGCCGGCCGTCACCGGATGATTCGTCGCCACGATCACGACAGGGATATCCACGTCATGCTGGTAGCCGACTTCCGCCGTCGCGACCCCGCCCTTGCCGTCTGCCTCCGGATAACGCCCGCCGATGATGCGTTCGTAGTCTGGCCAATGCTGGTAAGCCACCAACGCGTGGTGCAGCACTACCAAGCCCACGCCCTTGTCGAACAAGGACCGGAACCTCGCCTTCTGCGCCTCGGTGATTTCCTTGGGCATGTCGTAGAGCACTACGGCATTATAGGTGAGCAGGTCGTCGCGCTCGTAGGCGGTGGCGCCCGTCTTGCCGTGCGCGGCAGGGGTGAACGTGATCTCGGGGTTGGTCTTGAAGACGTTGAAGAACGGCTCCTGCTCGAAGCCGTGTCCGCCGGTGATGACCAGCACCTTGAGTTTCGCATGGGCGTCGGCCGCCGACACCGCCAAGGCGAACACTGCGAGCAGCAACAGTGCGCAGAGTTTGGAGATCGTCTTCATAATGGCGCTCTTCTTCATCTTTGATTCGGCTTGGCCTTTCGCTGTGTCTCACGCTTCCGGAGCATGTTTCGATTCTGTTTGTCACGGCTTGCTGAATCTGGCCACGAAGCCACCCCCCGCCTCCAGCTCGATTTTGAGCGAGTAGGCGCGACGCGCAGTGGCCTGCTCCATCTGGACGCCAGCAGAGCTGTCTTTCAAGTCGCGTACGGTCGTCACACGATGGTCGCCGTTGCCAAGGAATACCAGGGGAACGTTTAGAGTCCTCGGCTGCAGGCCGTTCATCACCGCCAGGAACCAGGTGTCGCCCTTGCGCCGCGCGTAGGCGGCGACTTCGCTGATCTCGGAGCTCGGCAGGACGATCGTATCGTCCCACACGGCAGGAACGCTCTTGATGACGTCCACGGCGGCGTTGGTCAGGATAATTTGCGGATTGGCGGCGATGGTCTGCAAAGGGCTGCTCAGGATCACATCGCTGGCGATCTGGTTGGCCCAGGTCGTGTCACCGCGCCGCTGGTTGAAGATCAGGGTCGTGTAATCCGCCGGCCCGGCAAGGTAACGCGTGAACGGCAGGATGACCTGATGCCGGGCGCGCTCGGTCAGTTTGCTGGCTTCCATGCCCTTGATGGCCTCGCGGACCATCTCGTTGGGCCAGGTTCGCGAGCGGCCGGTCGGTTTGTTCGCGCCGTGGAAGACAAGCAGGATGTGATGCGCCGCCGCCTTGCGGAGCAACGCTTCGTAAAGGTCCACCAGTTGCTTGTGGTCATGGTCGAAGAAATCAATCTTTGCGCCGGTCACGCCCAGGTCTTGCAGCATCTTGAAGAACTCCTCGCGCTCCGGCTCGGTGCGAAGCTGGCGGCTGTGCTTCCAAAACCAAACGCCGACGCCACGCTGCCTGGAAAAGTCCACCACATCCTTGCGCTCCTCCATCGTCCAGCGACTCCAGAAACCTTCGATCACGTGGTGCTCGAAGCCGAGTTCGCTGGCCAGGCGCGAGAACTCCTTCATCCCGTCCACGCCCTGCGGTCCGCCATCCACGTAACGCCAGACGGCGCGGCCCGGCTTGACCCAGCCCGTCTGGAGGCCTTGTGGAAAGAGCTGCGGATCGGGCGGCGGACAGAGGTTTGGCAGAATTGTGCTGTTGACGAGCGTGTTCAGGTCGCGCCCGATCATCACGACGCGCCAGGGTGTGGTGATCGTGCCAGTGATGGCTGCCGCCTTACCGAGGCACTTGCCTTCCTCGCGGCCGTAGCGCAACTCGAACGGATAATTCAGCGGTTGGCGATGGCCCAAACCAACGATCCAGCCCCGCCGACCGTCCGCTTCCAAGCCCATGCCACTGTAGTTGACGAGGTTCGCTTCGCTGATCGCGGCGTAGCCACCGTTGCCTGGCAGCCTGAATGTGAGCGGCGGGCCGGACCATTCGCCGGGTTTTACCTCGGAGATATCCTTCTGTGTGTACGTGTCTTCGTAATGTCCAGCGGCCAACCCGGCGTACCAGACAATGCTGCCTGCCGGGATAACGAAGGTGGAATACTCGTCAGGCACGCGCGAGGCGCTCGCCTCGCCCGGAACGTCGTGCCGGTAAGCGATGCCGTTGTTGAAAGCGCGGATTTCGAGCGTGTAAGGTGTG
>CAYJNU010000221.1:3007-12983 GCA_964371005.1 uncultured Verrucomicrobiota bacterium
ACCTCGAAGCGCTCCGCGTCCCTGAAGACGACGCCAGAGGAAAGGTCCCGGCCGTCGAGGTTCATCACCAACGACGACGGTTCGATGACCGTCGCGTCTCTGAGTGTGACCGTGTACATCAGCCGCTCGGCGTTGGCCAGAAGCGTGAACTTGACCTGTCCATCCGGGCTGAGGACTTGCACCTCCTGCATCGTCACCCGCTGCGAGCGGCGCGATTGTTGTGCGGCCGGCCGACCCTGTTGCGGCGCTGGCTGTGCGGAGGCTTCAGGTAGAGCAAATATGACTGACAGTCCACCCAGAAACACGGCGAGTGCGGTTTTGGAGTTCATCGCAAAGTCATGGCCCGCTCTCGGGGAGAGTCTCGCCGGCTCGAAGCCACAGCAACGGTTGCGTGATGGCAATGTTGCGCCGGACCTCGGCGTCGGTTGGGTCTGCCGGCAGTTGCTTCCACAGCTCGAGATACTGCGCATTGCCGAACGCGAGGCCAGCGAAGAGCAAACACGGTTGCCGGGCGGGCCAACCGTCCCAAGCTTGAATGTCTGGTTTGAGCGGCCACTTGGATTTGTCTGCCAGGAACGGATAGAGAAACTCCATTGCCTTGCGGATGCCGCGCCCATCCGGCAACTCGAACTTCCAGAGATCCTCTTCTGACGAGGACAGTACCTGGCAAAGCGTCGTCATGTTGTCGAGCTGGAAGATCGAGTACCCGTACGGCTTGGTGCGCTTGAGTTCCGCCGGGAAACTGCCGTCGTTGGTCATCTGCCGCGGAACGAAGACTTCTTTGAATTGCTGCCGACACTCGGCCAGCCGGGCTTCATCGCCGGTGAGTTTCGCGAACGAGGCCACTTGCAGCCAAAAGGCGACGGCGTGGTTGTTCTTGGCTTTGGCCTCGTCCTGGCCGTTTTTGCTGGTGAGCATCCACTCCGTGTACTCGCGAAACCACTTCTGGAGCCCTGCGAGCACTCCGGGCGGGAATGCCGGTGACTCGGCCATTGCCGCAACGGCCGGCGGCACTTCAACCAGATGCAGCGTGTCAATGATCCCGATGCCTCGACCCGGCGTCCGGCCCGGAATCGCCTGGGCGTACTTCAAATGCGGGTTCATTCGTGTTTGCGGGTCGAGGAAGAACACGCGCAGCAACGTCGCCGCTTTTGCCGTATAGCGATCTTCGCCCGTGATCCGGTAAGCCGCGCCGAGTGCGGCAACCGCGTCGCGCAACCGCGTCAAGCAGCGCCGGTGCTCCGCGAAATTGTCGGGGTTCGATTCGCCGTCGCGCTGAATGTAGGGCAGCCCGTCAGGCTTCGTGGGGTCGGGCCACCAGTAATCGCCATTCGAGTAAAAGTCATTCGCGCTGCCCTCGCTCAGCTTGGCGCGGTATTTCGTAATCGTGATCGGTTCGAGCGCGAGCGCGGTGGTGGCGGCTTTCAGGATGCGGTCGCGGTCAATGGCCGCCACGGCCAGCAGCGGCTCGGCACTTGAGGAAGCCGCCGCCGACACGAGGCAGACAGAAATGATACCCTGGAGGTATCTCGCCCCGACCGACCGGTTGCAGAATCCAGGACAATGCATTTGCCAGGACATTATCGTAACTCCAGGAGAAAATAGCGGTCCTCGTCCCGCGTCACGGTGCCGCCGAAAGTGAAGTTGCCCGCGTCGTCGCAGGTGTGGGTGCTGATTGGTGTCCACTCGGATCGGGGCAATTCGACATTTGTGCTCGTCAAGACTCCGTATTCGCCGTTCGCAGGCCCGTTTGTCCCCGAGAAGAAGAGGTTCGTGCCAGAGTGCTGCACTCTGCTGATCCGTGGAGGGGGAGGTGGGCCGGCCATAAACAGTCGTAATTGCGGTCGAACACTCACCTCGGGATGCTCTCGCGAAGCGTAATCCACGAACCCGCCGCCGCCGAAATTGCGAATGGAAAGTAGCCCCAGGGTGAGTTGCCTGTCGGCTGCAAGCGATGCCTGGACCTGAGGGGTGACGCTGATTTCCACGGGCGCTCCTGTGGCCGGAATCCAGGTGGCGAAACGTTTGCCCGCGCCGAGCTGGCTGTTCCAGGTCAGCGAGGTTTCGCTCCACGCATTGTTGGTGCTGAGTGCAATGCCCTGTTCCACTCCGTTGGTTCCGACATTTACCGGCGTCAGGCGGATTCGCGCTTGAAGCACCGATCCGGTCACTGAACTCAAGTCCCAACGCAACCAAGCCTTCCGGTCGTAACTGGCGTTGGGGTCTTCCTTGGTCGCGAGCGTCGTGGCCGTGCCGAAGTTTAGATCGGCACTCGCGCCGCCGCGCATAGTGGCGTCGGCAACCGGCGGCAAGACGCGCGTGCTGCCGGCGAGAACCGGGGCGACCTGCAGTTCCAGCAGTGCCCAGTCAACACCGACATCATTTTGAACCGCCACGTTGAGTTTGCCATCCGCCAACAGGTCAAGCTGGTCTGCGAGATTCAGGACCTTCACCGTCGGGTTGGTCGTCGTCGAAAGCGGCGTCCAACCGAGCTCCGCAAGCGCATAGACGTTAGCGAGGTTGTCGAGATGGAGCCGGTCGTCGGACGAAGCGCTGCTGGCAGCGCGGAACGAAACCGACAATGAAGCCGCGATGATTCGTTCATTCGTCAGCAAGCTGAAGCCAAACGTAAACGGCACCCATTGGTTGCTGGTGACGGTGTCGAAACCGTTGACCGCCGCACCCCCGGCTGCGGCCTGGACTGTTGATTTCCATGCCGCATCCACTGGGACGCCTTCGCCCGGCGCGGGGTTGTGAGCGAAGCGACTGATTTCGCCCAGCCAATACTCGCGCGTCTGCAGGCCCGGCGCTGCGAGGCGATCCTGGAGTTGCGCATAATAGAGACTGTGCGGAAACACGTTTGATCCGTGAGAATCATACGTGCCCGGGTCGTGCGGCCCGACATAGACCGTTCCGTTTTCGATCGGGCCGATGGAGCCGATGAGCCAGTTGTGGGCGGTGGGCGGGTTCTGTACCACGAAGCCGCCGTCGGCATCGCAGTTCCAGGCAACTGCATTCCCCCCAGCCCAACCGTGACCACTGCCGAGGTTGCCGCGATTCTGGATGTTGAGGTTGTTGCCGTTGACCGTGACGCCGTCCCATAGCGCCCCCGTGCCCCAGCGGTGGTGCGGACCGGCATCCGAATAGGCGGTGTCGCTGAGGCCGTCCACGAAGACGTTCGGCCCGGTGGTGAGCGATTGCGTGACGAACTGGTGGCGGTCCTTGAGCGTGTAGCAATTCTGCACAAGGCAAAGTTGGCAATCATCCAGGACGAAGGCGTAGCGCCGGCTGCCCGTGATAATCGAGACCGGATCAAGCGACCGGCAATCCGTAACGGTCGTCCACTTGGTGCCGCCGACCAGCGCGACACAGGAATAGCCGAAGTATTGCGAAGTGACCCGGCGCGCCCAGGCGTGTTCGACATTGCGGAACTCGACGAACGTCCAACCGTGCGCCTCATCGTCTGCGGCCACATGGTCGGAAACGCCGCGAAGGTCCTCGATCCCGCAGTTCTGAATCCGGCCGGACCAAGTGTATTTGCGGATCGTTCCGCCACCGTACTGCTGCTCGATGGCACACGTAATCGGTGCGTCCACGGTGATACGTGTGCCCTCGATGCGAGTGATTAGCCGGTCGAAGTCCATCACGTACCCGCTTGGAGTCCACACATGAACGCCGGGCTCGCAACACAGCAGGCCCATGCCCATCTCGTGAATCCAATTGCTATTGCAGTTGCGGCGGACAAAGACCCGATCGCCAACCGCAAGGCCGCTGGTGCCGTCCACATTGAAAGAGCACGCGCCGACCGGGACGTAGAGGTTGGTGACGTTGTGGGTGGTGTCACTGACGGTCGAAGCCGAGCCTGAACCTGTGATGATCACCAGCGTACGCTGGTTTGTGCCGGTGGCGCGGAGAATCGTGCCGTTCGTGTCATCACCAGCGCCGCGCAGCACGATGCCACTGGCATTGATGGTGATGGAGTTCGAGATCTGGTATTCGCCGGCAGTGAGCAGAACGGCGCCGCGAAATCCATTCGTGGCCAGCGGCAGGGCTTTCACCTGGTTGATCGCCGCTTGAATCCGCGCCCCATCGTCCCCCGCGACTGGAGCAATCGTGACCTTCACGAGTACATCCGGCAGGGGCGCGATGCCGCTCCGGTAACCGACACTCGAATAATCCAGGAGCCGATTTCCAAGCGCATCCGGTTGCCTCAGGGTGCGACCGTCCCGACCGGAGATGACCCAAGTGCTCAAGTTGGTGGCCGCGGAGGCGCAGGACAAAGAGAGCAGCAACAGCCCAAGTTCCAGTAAGGGTTCCCATCCCTCCCTGGCAACGCTTGGGTTGTAACCCCGTTTCAGGAACCGGATTCCGAGGCGCAGGCGTACTTGAGTGGCGGGGGCATCGGCTTTCAAGTTGGATGGCGTCTCCCGAACGCATGACTTCACGTTCTGCGTCCTGATCTTACGCAGCGTGACACGCCGGCAAAGGTGAAGCCAGTTCCTCACCGGTTTGTGAACCTCTTTTTCCGGAAACAACAGGCCCACCCAGCCGGCCGTCGGGAATCCTTTTGGCTCTGCGTCGTTGATCGGCAAAGGAGTTGGGCCGTCATGGTGCGAACTTGAGTCGCGCAAGCTGACCGGCGGGAATGGTGGAGAGGTCCTGCTGCTGGAAATACCAACGGCGCGTTGACGTGTTATAGGTGGTAATCTGATACATTTGCTCCGCCTTGACCCACGAAACAGAGCCGTCAGCCTGCAAGTGATTGCCCCCTTCCGGATGCCTACCTCCCGGCCGACGATGGACTGAGGACCAGACCGTTCCGTCGTAATAAATATGTTCCGCGGCAAGCACCCAACCCGGCTTGGAGCTGGCGAGTTTGACCGGGCTCAAGGAATGGAAGGTCCCCGCGGAGTTATACCATTCCGTCACGCCGCCGAGGTATTGATAGCCAATCTGCCATTGAGGAGGCGTGGTGGAAGGATTGTAGCCGGCCAGGCCATTCCGGGTTTCCGGGCACACCCAGATGGACGCTACATTGGTCCGGGTCGGGTCCAACCCGACTGACTTGGAGCGGGTTGCGGAATCATCGTTTAGTGCGTGGAGATTATACCTGACCGGACTGCCACCCACCAACCGCGGTGAGAACAGCCGTTCCGCGTTCTCGCCCGCGTACAGGGTCACGCCAACTCCGATCTGCTTTAGATTGTTCACGCACTGTATGCGCTTGGCTCTTTCCTTGGCCCGTGACAAGGCAGGTAACAGCATCGCCGCCAGGATGGCGATGATAGCGATGACAACGAGCAGTTCGATCAGCGTGAAGGCCTGCTGAAGCTCCGCAGGCAGCCTCACGAACCTGCCCAATTTCTTCCGCTGATTCTTTATCATTCCATCTCGCGCTCACGGCAGGCGGGGATGCCCCGTGGCATCCCCACGGTCGAATTACCCCGCGCTCAAGGCAACTGGATCAAGAAGAAGCGCTGCGGCGTGCCCACATCCATGGCGTTCGTGAAGACGAAACTCCCGTCGCCGAGGAATGTGTTGGTGGACACCGGCGTCCAATTTGAACGCGGCAATGCCACGTCGGCCGCGCTGAGCACCCGGTACTCCGCGCCAGCCTGGCCTCCAACACCGTTGACGACGATGTTGTTCCCCGACCGGGTGATGCCGGTAATGGTGGGCGGAGAGGCGGGCGGCGGAGTGGACACCACCTTGAGTGTGCCGCTGGTGGTCAACTCCCGGGTATCCCAATACAACCCGTCCGCCGGTCTGGCGGGCAGGATCGCGGCGAATGCCCCGGAATAACTGGCAGCATCGAACAGTTTGAAACTGTCGCCTTCCATATAAGGTTGGTCGTAAAGGTCCTTGATCCGCAGCGTGCCTCCGAAGGTCACACTGGCGGCCCCGCCGACCACGTCATTCGTCAGGCTGAACTTGTCCGTCTGCATCACATTGGTGCCCGCGAACACAACGGAACTCGTTACCGTCAACCTCCCGATGGAGGTGGCGTCCGCATCATTGCCCGGCGAAAGCGTCGCGCCAGGGTTGACCTGGAGGCTGCCGCGAACGGTTCCGTGGCCGAGAAGCGTTTGACCGCCCCCGAGCGCAAGCGTGGCATCCACCCGTCCACTTGCATCAAGGCTTGTAGCGTTGGCGAGTGCAATCGTTGGGCTCCCGGCAATGGCGCCGACACCCACCAATGCCAGCGTGCCGGCGTTCACCAAAGTGTCGCCCGCATACGGACTCGCGGCGGCCAGCGTCATGACACTCGTCCCGTTCTTGACGAGGCTCCCCGTCCCACCGACAGCGCCGTTGAGGGTCAGGGACGTGCCACCAACATTGAACAGGCAGGAGCCTGCGAGCGTCACCGGGCCGGCGATCGCATTATTCCCGCTGGAGTTATTGCAAGTGGTGGTCGCGCCATCGCCGTTCAGGACGATCACCTTGTCCAAGGCAACGGCCAGTTGATAGAGCTGGAGCGTGGCCCCGGATTCGATCGTCAGCGTGCGGGCCGGGTTGCCGAGTGAGGTGGTGCTGGTCTCGATGCTGAAAATACCGCCCTGGACATCAACATTACCAAGCGCGGGGTCCACGGCCACGCCGACGAGCGAAACCTGATTGACGCCGATCTTGGTGATGTTGTAGGCATTGCCGCCGGTGCTCAAAGCGGCCCCCGTGCCGCGGATATCCCAGCGCGCGTTGCCGCCGAAGCTGATATTGCCAGCCAACGTTACCACGCGGACAGCGTTCTGCTGGGCCAGCGCTGAGCTGTTGACAATCGCGCCGCCATCAAATTGTCCATTCCCGGAAACCGTAATTGGCTCCAAGCCCAGGTTCACGGCATTCGCGGCGACGTTTGGGTTGCCAAGGTCGAGGGTGGCGCCGCTCTTGATGATGGTCTCTCCGTCCACGCTCCCGAGCGCAGTGTTGTTGGTTACAAGGAGGGTGCCCGCTTCCACCGTGACGGTGCCAGTGAAGTCATTTGCCGAGCCCAAGGTCAAGGTACTGCTACCCTGCTTGACGATGGACGCGCCGCCGCTGATCTTGCCGGCGCCGCCGACGGCAAAGTAATTCGCCTCCGACCGGTTGGTAATCACCGTGGGCACCACTGCCACCCCGGCAGGAATCTGAATGTCCGTCAACACGCCCGAGGCGTCATCCAGCAGGACCGTGTCCGCCTGGTAGAACGTGTCGGCCTGACTCGTTCCCAAGTTGAACCAGTTCGCGCTCGTGGCGATATCCCAAGTGCTATCCGCCACCGATGCCCAGCGGAGGTTGGCCGAGCTGCCGCTCACGATCAGGTTGACCTGCCCTGCCGTGGCAGTATCCAGGGTGAAGCTGAACCGAGAGGCGCCGCCCGCCACCAAAACGGTTGGATCAAAGTGGCCAGTCAAGGTGCCAGTATAAGTGAGCAGCCGATACGTGCCGGCCTGGAGACCCCCTTGCAGCAGATTGATTGTGATGGGGTTGTTGTTGGCGGTTAGGTTGCCGTTGACTTGGACGAGGTCGTTGACGCCGCCACCAACGGTGGTCACTGCGCTCAAGTCGAGAGTGAGCGAGGCCCCGGCCTCCAAGGTCAACGGACCGCACGTGAAGGTTCCCGCGCCCGCCACGGCACCCGGCTGTAAAGCGCCGCCAACACTCACCAACCCGGTTGTTGCGCCATTGCCAGCCAAAGTGGTCCCGGCCACGGTGGTCACCGTGCCACCACCGGTCAGTTCCGTGTTCACCACCAGTGTACCGTTGGAAACCGTGGTGTTCCCGTTGTAGGCATGGGGGCCGCCCGCCAACGTGAGCGTGGAACCACCCACCTTGATGAGGCTGCCCGTGCCTCCGATCGTATTGTTCAAGGTCAGGGAGGTGCCCCCCGCGTTGAAGATGCAATCGCCGCTCAAGGTCATCGGGCCGATCACGGTGCAGTTGCCGCCGGCGTTGTTGACGGTGTTGTTTGTGCCCGAACCGTTGAGGACAATCTTCTTGTTCAGCAGGTTGGTCATGTTATAGAGCTGCAACATCGCCCCCGCTTGTACGGTCAACGTGTAAGCCGGGTCACCTATCCCGGTCGTCCCGGATTCAATCGCCAACGTTCCTTCCTGAACGTCCACGTCTCCCAAGGCCGGATCAACCGTCACCCCGGGGAGATAGACGCCGTTTGGGCCAACCTTGGTGATCTTGTACGGCTGGCCGCCGGTGCTCAGCGTGGCCCCGGCGGGATTTGCGGTGTTGCTCGAACGCATGTCCCAGCGGCCCGTGCCGCCGAACGTCGTGTCCCCGGTCATGGTCACGCGCGCCACGTTCGGACCGACATACGACCCGCTGCCACTGGAGTTGATGATCGCTCCCTGGCCATTCACGCCCGCACCAGAGACCAGGAACTGTTCCTGACCAAGGTTGATGTTGTTCGCACCAACATCCAAAGTGGCGCCGCTGCTGATGGTGGTCGCGCCGCTCGTGCTACCCAGGGCGGCATTGTTGCCGGTCTTCAAAATGCCTTCCGCGATGGAAACCGGCCCATCGAAGGCATTGGCCCCGTTCAGCTCCAGCGTCCCCGCGCCATTCTTTATCAGGCTGCCGGCGGCGGAACCCGTAATCGTGTTACCCACGGTGAGCGGGTCGCTACGATCGAAGATCAAGGCGGCGTTGTTGTTTACCGACCCCGCACCCAAGCCACCGGTCGTCCCGCCGTTGCCCACTCGCAGCGTCCCACCGCTGATTTCCGTGGGCCCGGCGAAGGTGTTCGCGCCGGTATTGTTAAGCACCAGTGTCCCCGATCCCTGCTTGGTCAATCCCCCCAAGCCGCCAATCCCGCTGCCGGTGAAGGTGTAGCTCAACGTGCTGTTGTCCACTACCACGCTGCCAGGGGACACTGTTTTGGGCAGATTGATCGTCGTCGTTCCCGTGGCGGTATCATCGAACGTCACAAAATCGCCGCCAAAGAAATTTGTGGGTGCTGCGCCCACGCGCCAATTGAGCAAACTTGTATCCCAAGTGCCATCCACACTGCCCACCCAGGTGATCGGCTGCGCCACCGGACCGCTGCTGATCACCAGGTCCACCGCAGTGTCCGCCACGTTATTAGAGAGGAACCCGCTGTAAGGCGCGGCCAGGCCGGCCAGTGTGAAATTGAAGTCCGCGCCACCAATGTATCCCTGGTAGTCAATGAGCCGGAACTGCGCTGGATAGGCCGTAATCGCCGGCAGCAAGCCGACCTGGATTGTGTTGCCCGCGCCGCCGGTGGTCAGATTGGTCACCACCACGCGTGGCGCGTCACTCACGGTCGCCAGGATCAGGGTCGCATCACTCAAGGAGACGTCGCCCAGGGACGCGTCGGCCGTGCCGGCCGTGTTTGTGAGGATGAGGGTGCCGGCAGTTACATTGATCGTCGAGCCGCCGCTGGTAGCTCCGGTAGCAATTGCATTGGCCTGCACGGTGCCGCTGTTGATGTTGAGGGTGCCCAAGGTCGTCGCCACGCCAGCGCCTCCAGTTGCGGTTCCCAATCCCAGGACATTGTTTACGATGAGCGTGCCGCCATTGACGTTGATCGTGCCATTGCCATTCTTGCCGCTGGATACGGTTTGAAGCCCGGCTTGCAGCGTGTTCACGTCCATCGTGCCGGAGGCCATCGTCAGCGTACCGCGGCTGTTGCCCGTGCCGCTGGCGTTGGCGGAGGCTCGACCCAGGGTCATCGTGTCCACAAGGGCATCCACTGTCCCGCCGGTGAAGTCACAAGTGCCCTGGCAACTCGTCGTGCCACTATTGGCCTCGCCGTCTCCAACCGTCCACAAGCTCACCCGGCTCGCACCATCGGAGCCGCGGATGTACGCCGCGGAATCTGTGAAAATGGAATTGAAGAGCATTTGGCAGCCGGTCTCCTTTTCCATGCCCACAGACAAGCTGGTGGCGAAGATGGAGTTGGATTGCCCAAGATACAACCGGCTGCCGTTGCCGTTGTTGCTCCCGCTGCGACCAACCTCTATCC
>CAYJNU010000222.1:0-12963 GCA_964371005.1 uncultured Verrucomicrobiota bacterium
CCCCAGGTCAAATCCGACAGGAGCGGTGTCGCTGTCGCCGGAGCATCTTGACGGTAGGCGAAGTTGCTGAGGAGCGGTCGTTCGTCGCATGCGTTGACGGCCACTGACAACGCCCCTACGCTCCCCTTTGATGTTCGACCTCATCTCCGACTACGCCCCCGCCGGCGATCAGCCGCAAGCGATTGCGAAGCTGACCGAGGGCGTGTTGGCCGGCGCAAAGCATCAGGTGCTGCTCGGCGTCACGGGTTCGGGCAAGACGTTCACGATCGCCAACGTGATCCGGAACGTGAACCGGCCCACGCTGGTCATCTCGCACAACAAAACGCTGGCCGCGCAACTCTACGCCGAGTTCAAGAGTTTCTTCCCCCGCAACGCCGTCGAATACTTCGTCAGTTATTTCGATTACTACCAGCCCGAGGCTTACATCCCGCGCACGGACACGTTCATCGAGAAAGACTCCGCCACCAACGACGACATCGAGCGGCTGCGGCTTTCGGCGATGAGCAGCCTGTTCGCGCGACGGGACGTGATCGTGGTGGCGAGCGTGTCGTGCATTTACGGCATCGGCAGCCGCGAGGATTACGAGGCGATGCTGATCCACCTGCACGTCGGACAATCGTTCACGCGCGAGCAACTGCTGGAGAAGCTCATCGCGCTGCAATACAACCGCAACGACATCACCTTCGAGCGCGGCCAGTTCCGCGTGCGCGGCGACGTGGTCGAGCTTTGTCCCGCATACACGGAGGATGGATTGCGCATCGAGTTCTTCGGCGACGAGGTCGAGCGGATCACGCGGTTCGAGCCGTTGACGGGGAAGAAGCTGGCGCAGCTTGAGAACGTGACGGTGTTTCCCGGGAAGCAGTTCGTGACCACGAACGAGAAACTGAAGAGCGCCATCCTGACCATTCGCGAGGAACTGGGCCAGCGCATCGCCGAACTGGAGAAACAGGGCAAGCTGCTCGAAGCCCAGCGCATCAAGATGCGCACGGAATACGACTTGGAGATGATGGAGGAGATGGGCTTCTGTTCCGGCATCGAGAATTACTCGCGGCACATCGCCGGCCGCCCGCCCGGCTCGCGCCCCTGCACGTTGCTGGATTTTCTGCCGAGGGATTTCCTGCTGGTGATGGATGAGTCTCACGTCAGCGTGCCGCAGATCGGCGGCATGTACGAGGGCGACAAGTCGCGCAAGACGGTGCTGGTGGACTACGGTTTCCGCCTGCCGAGCGCGCTGGATAATCGCCCGCTGAAGTTCGACGAGTTCCAGGCGATGCAGAACCAGACGATCTACGTGAGCGCCACGCCGGCGGGACGTGAACTGAGCTGGGCGAGAGAGAGCGCGGTAGCGGCAGGCATCCTGCCTGCCTTAGAGGCGGGCTTCCAGCCCGCCGGATTGGGCGGCGCTCGTCCAGCACCCACAGACATTCTGCCCGCTGCTCGGGGCGGCAAGATGCCGCCGGCTACGGCAGGCAGGATGCCTGCCGCTACGTTGCCCGGTGTCGTCGAACTCGTCGTGCGTCCGACCGGTTTGATTGACCCGAAAGTCACGCTCAAGCCGCTCAAGGGCCAGATTGACGATCTGATCGAGGAATGCCGCAAGCGCGCCGACTCGAAGGAACGCGTCCTCGTCACCACGCTCACCAAGCGCACCGCTGAGGAACTGACCGACTACCTCCGCGACATTGGCGTGAACGTGCGCTACCTGCACAGCGAGATTGACGCGATCGAGCGTGTCGAAATCCTGCGCGCGTTGCGCAAAGGCGAGTTCGATGTGCTCGTTGGGATCAACCTCCTCCGCGAGGGCCTCGATCTCCCGGAGGTTTCGCTCGTCGCCATCCTTGATGCCGACAAGGAAGGCTTCCTCCGCAGCGAAACCAGTTTGATTCAAACCGCCGGCCGCGCCGCGCGCCATCTCAACGGCGAAGTCATCCTCTACGCCGACGTGATGACCGACAGCATCAAGCGTTTTCTCGCGGTCACCGAATTCCGACGCCAGCGCCAGATCGAATACAACACGAAGCACAACATCACCCCGCGTAGCGTCCGGCGCGCGGTGGAGGAAAGCCTCGTGGTCCGCCAAGAAACCCGGCAGGAAGCCGCCGGCGTGTTGTGCGATGCCGGGATGGACGTGGACCTCACCGAGACGATCAGCGAGCTTGAATCCGAAATGCTCACTGCCGCGAACAATCTCGAGTTCGAGAAAGCCGCGCTGCTTCGCGACCAGATCAGGGAGTTGAAGCGGGCGATTGATGGTTCGGCACCCGCAACGGAAACCAAACGGCGCTCAGCCCCGGCTGTCAGCTACGCCAAGCCGCGCAAGCGGCGACGTTGAATAGCGATCGCGCACGGCGATGGAGGCAGGGGCCACGTCACGGGAGCAGCACCCGATAATAGCGCGGGCCCACGTTGTTGGCCACGGGATCGGCAACGATCGTCACGCAGTCCAAGCCGAAGTAGCTCGTCACGATCGTCCAGTGAACGAGGTTGCTGGAGGTCTGGAGCGAGTAAAGATGGCCAGGCGGGGCGGCGACTCGAAGCAGCGGCGCGTTCGTGGAAGGCAGTGGGATGCTCAACAGGCTCACCACCGGTCGTGGTGCGCTGGTGTCGCCACGCAACCGGAAGAAGGAGTGGTGAAGCACGGGCGAAATCGGAATGTGGACTTGTTCGCGTTCCGCGCTGATCCAGAAGTCGGTGACCGGCTGCCAGTGAATGAAGTTGGTTGTGGCTTCGAGCGTGAAGCGTTTCCCGACCGGAGCTTGGAGGGTTGCCTCGAATTCACTGCGCGCGTTTAGCCGCGGCGACAGGAGGCGGAGGTCCTCGAGCAGGTGCGGATTCTGATCGGCCAGGTATTCCTCCAAGTTGATTAAGCCGTCGCAGTCTGAATCCAGAGTTGCATCGAGTGCATTGGTGGGGTTCAAGCCATGCGTCGTTTCCCAGGCATCTGGCAGGCCATCGAGGTCGCGGTCTGCCAGGGCCGCAAACGAGACGACGCTCGCGTTGTTGGTAGGCTGCATATCCGTGAAGGCGCTGATCGTTTCAACGCTGTGGGTGAGGATTGTGTCCGCGCTGTTGGTGGGCATCAGCGTGACGCTCAGGGTGACGGGCAGGTGAGCAGCGACGTCGCCCAAAGCGAAGACCACGCGATTGTTGGTGATGGCGAGAGTGCCTTGAGAGGCGTTGGCGCTGAGAATCTTTGTGAGAGCAGGAGGAACATGGGTGACAAACGCATCGGCGGCGAATGCCGGGCCATTGTTGGTGACGACGGTCGTGACTTGGAATGGTTGCCCTGCGATCACTTGAGCCGGCCAGTCCAGATGTGCGACGGCGAGATCGGCATAGGCCAGAGGTGGACGCACGAGGTACAGTTGATTGCTCGTCGTCAGGAACGCGAGGCCGTCCGCTCCCCAACGCACGAGGCTGCGGGGTGCGCCGGCAACACGAGGAATGCGGAACTCACGCTGCAAGGCGTAATTGCTGTGCGCATACTGACGCAAGAGCCACTGGCCAGACTTCTGGGTCAGGAAGGAGAGCAGGCCCAAGCTGACGTCCGGCTTGCAAAGAGCGTTGGCACTGATGTCCGGAATGTTGGTTACCACGATGAGCGCCTCGGGTTGCACTACTGTTCCAGAACTGGAGAAGACCAAGCCAGCCGCGTGCTCGATGGAAATGCCGTCACCAGACAACAGCCCCGGGGTGCCGTCGTGCAGGGTGAGGTTGTCAGGTGTAACCGTCATGCGGTAGAACAGCGGCGCCGGGGTTTCGGTCGCGCAATATCCGTAGAACCGCCCGGTGCTTGTGGGGCGGGTCATGGAAGTGGGCCAATCCCAGAAGAAATCACGAAAGGCGGGCAATTCGACTCCATCACGATACGCATCCATGTTGTCCATGGGATTGTTCACACCCGGATTCACGCCACTCAGCACAACAAATATGTCCGGCAGGGCCGGTGGCAACGCAATCTGGTAAACGGTGCCCACCGAAAAGTCGGTGAGCACCTGGCCCGCGGGCAGACTCACTTTGGCCAGACCGGGACTGGCATGGTGACCAACGTAAGCCAATTGACCGCTATCCGAGACTGCAAGCTTGCCGGGTGGAACGTCCATCGGAATGGGCGAATCAAACTGACCACTGAACGGATCGAGCCGCAGCAGTGAGTTGCTGACCGCGGGGGAGGGCGAAATCACGCTCATCAGCAACCGCTGCGAACCTGGCTCCCAGGCCAAATCCGCGGCCGAAAGGGACAGAGTGCTTAGGACCGGTGCCGGCGCCGGGTTGTGAACCAGCCAGGTTGTGCCCGCGACGTCGTTGGCGCCATTCGAGTCAGCGACGTTTCCCCAAACCAGACATTGTGCTGCGAACGCGCCGCCCTCCTGGGGAAGCAGCACCCAACGATTGGTGGCGGTCGCCCCGGCAGCGAGTTCGCCGACCCGCCATAAGACGGCGGGGGCGCTGCCGCTGACCGAACCCTGAGACGCCTCGAATGAAACCACTGCCATCGAAGGCGGGAAGGCGTTGGACACGACTACTTCCGAGGCCGTTGCAGGTCCGTGGTTGGAGACGGCAATGGTGAGTGCAAACGGCTCCTGGACGGTGGGCGTCGGCATGCCATTGACCAGACCCATCGCGAGATCGGCCGCGTCCCCTGTGGGAATGGCGGAACTGCGCAGGATGAATACCTGCCCGGCACTGGTGCGAAAAGCGAAACGGTCATCGCCACAACAGAGCAGCTTGGATGCGGTCCCCTGCACATTGGTGACGGGGAGTGAACCGCGTTCGAGCAGACCCAGCGTGTCAAACACACGAAGCCGGGTGGCGCTGCCGGAGCCGGTCAGAAATGCCACGCGATTGACGCGATGATCGGGCGCGACCGGGCCGCTGACGCCGAACGAACGAATCTTCGTGAGGGCCATCGGGTCAATTACGCTGCCACCACTGGTGTAGATCAGCCCGCCGTTAGCCGTCATCGCACCATCAACCAAGTAGGTGGCATTGGCGGACGCCTGGGAAACACCATTCGTCGTCACCGCGAGCCGCGCAGTCCATGTTGGCGTAGTGGTCCAAAAACCCAGCAGAAGATCAGGGGCAAAGAACTCGACCTGGGTGTACCATATCAAGGAATCCGGCCGAGGCGTGGCATCGTCGTAAACCACCACTCCGCTGTTTGGGAGGGCGATAACCACCGAGTTGGGCTTACCGGGCAGGACTTTGATTTCCCCAACTGCCGCTTTGACGGTGAGATCCGTGGATCCATCGGCCAGATTCAATCGGCGGAACTCCGTCGCCTTGTTCGCCAAGACATACAGCCGGCTGCCATCGTCGCTGATCGCGATTTGGCTCAGGTCCGGCCCAACCGCCACCGGCGTTCCCATCAAGCCGGTGGCCGGATCCATCGCTACAATGCTGCCGGCCAGATCGCCGGGATGGTTCGTCGGCGTGGCATACAGCAGCTTGGAGACGGCATCGTAGGCGAGGTCCGCCGTCCGCAAGTCCACGACGCCCACCGAATCCGGCCCGAGGTTGAATTGCACGGGCAAAGTCAGCGCGGACGAATTGTCCGCCAGCGCGGGATCGTGGCTGCTGCTGGTCACCACGCTCAACTGGTTGAAGTGGCCGGCACGCCGCGGCCGCAGCGTGAGTTGAACCTCGGCGCTGCCGCCGTTGGTGAGCGTGCCCAGCAAACAGGTCGCCAGCCCGGCGGCCTGCGTCACCGAGCCTTGCGAAGGCGTGACACTCACGACGACAGCATTCGTGGTGAAGCGGTTCAGAAGCACGACGTTGGACGCCGTGTTCGGGCCTGCGTTGGTGAGCGTGAGGGTGAACGTTACGTTGCTGTCCACAAGATGAGGCGCGGGCGTGGCCCTCTGGCTCAGGACGAGATCAGCCGCCGGGCCGGCGGGCACGAGCGGCGAGCGCGTCAGAAACACCTGGTTGCCGGTGGTGCAGAACGCCAACCCGTCGGCGCCCCAGCGCAGGAAGTTCGTCGGGCTGCCGGATACGTTGGTGACGGTGGTCGAGCCGAGGAACGCCATCGTCGCCGGATCGTACGCCCGCACCTGCCAGGCCGTGCCCACGCGGGTCAGGAAGAACACGCGACCCGTGGCGGTGTCCGGCTCGACCAGCGTGCCTGTGCCCAGTCCCTCGTAGGCGCCGATAATGACACGGCTGGCGGCCTCAACGCGCTTGCCGCCCGTCGTGTAGAAGCAGCCTTGTGCGAACTTGAAGCCCTCGCTTGAGCCAATCCCGGCAACGGCCGAACCTTCCTCGGTGAAGTTCGTGGGGCCGATGACGAACCGGCGCAGGCTGTCGCCATAAAGCACGGCAGGGTCATCGCCGAAACGAACGCGGTTCAACCAAGTTGAGAGCAGCCCTCCTGGGCGCGGGACGCCGTCATCCAGGATCTCGGTCGCTGCCGTGTTGGCTTTCTTATGCACCGCCAGCGAGTGCGGCGCGCCTGGCACCACCGCCATGTCCACCAGTGCAAACGGTGTCGCCCCGTTGGTGCCGAGGTTGAAGTCGAGTTCCAGCGCGCCACTGCCGGTGTTGATCCGGCCCACGCGCCGTCCGGCCTCGAATGTGGCATAAAGGAACTGTGCGTTGTCGGACAGCGCCAGCCGGGACGCGGCGCTGGGCATCGGCCAGGAGGTCTCCACGAGTGCCAGCGCCGGATTGATGACGGCGATGCCGCCCACGCCGCCGCTCACGTAGAGCCGGCCATCGCTGGGATTGTAGGCGAGGTCGCTGGCTGGCTGGTTGATGATGGTGGTGGCTCCAGGCGCGAGCACCAGCGCGACCGGATGCGTCAGCGTCCGGGTGTTGTTGCCCGCGACAGGATCGGGCGCGCCAGCGGTGGCACTGGCCACGGCGAAGAGACTGCCGGGCTGGGTGGGCTTCACTGTGATGCTCACTGTAGCGATCTCCCCGGCGGCCAGAGAGCCAAGACTGGCGACCAGTTGCGGGCCGTTGGTTGCCCACGTGCCGGCCGATACTGTGGCGGTGGTCACGGCGGCATTGGTCGAGGCGCGGAACAACACCTGACTGTTGGGCGCTGAATCCGGGCCCGCATTGGCGACCGCGATCGAGTAAACGAAATTGCTACCCACGACGGCGGTGGGTTGCGCGGTCGTCATTTCGAGCGCGAGGTCCGCGGGCTGGCCGGAGGGAATCAGCGCCGTTTGCAGCAGGAATACCTGCCCGCCTGTGGTGCGGAAGGCTAACCCGTTCGTGCCCCAACGGACGAGACTGGCGGGCGCACCCGAGACCCCGGTGATCAGCCGCGACCCCGTGGCAACGAGGGTGGCTTTGTCAATGGCATGTAGCCAGCCATTCGTGCCGGCAGGCGATACGAAGTAGGCTCGCCGCGCGGTGGCGTCGTAGCACACGGCTGCATTGTTGGTGATTGCGGCAGCCGCGCCCACCCTGGTTCGGCTGAAAGGATCAACCAAAATGCCGACCGAACTGAACAACTGGCCATCGGCCCAGGCAAGCGTGATGGGCGTGGAGGCGGGAAGCAGCGCCGTGTCCGTGTCCAACAGCGTCACCCCGTTCGTTTGGACCGCATACCGGCGAAAGCCGCTGATGCCGTGGTCCTGGTAGTAGAACAACGTCGGGTCATCGCCGAATTCCAGACTGAATCCGGAAGAGCCAAACTGAGGTGCGGTGGTCCGCTGAGTGCCGCTATCATAGACCCCCAGCCAAGTTGAACTGGCGCTGACGCTCCGGCTGCCCGCCAGCACCGACGTGTTTGCCTCGGGCAGAACTTCCAGCTCGCGAACGCTGGCGCGGGGATCGTTCGGATTGATCAAGAACCGGTTGGTGACGGCCAAACCCGGCAGTGTCAACGCGTTCAAGCCGTAATCTGTCCCCACGTAAAGCATCGCGTCGTCGCGCGAAACCGCGAGTCGTCCCGCGTCGTCGCCGAGGGTGGATTCAAACCGGATGGCACGTTCGAAAGGATCAACGGAGAGCAACGCGCCGGCCCAGTTGGGCGTGCTATTACTGGCGGTGATGAGCAACCGGCCCAGCGAAGGCGACCACGCCACGTCGTTGGCTGCAAGTTGCAGCCTGGAAACGCTTTCAATCCGGGTCTCGGGGCCAACCTGCCAAGCGAAGACGGCTTGGTTGTTGCCTCGTACCGGGTCTGGCGTGCTGGTCAAGACACTCGCAGCGAGGGTAACGACGCCCGTCGAACTCGCGCGCACGGTGCAGGACAAAACGGCTTGGGCCGCGAGATCCAGAGAAGACAACGACCAGATAACCTGGTCGGCGCCGGTACTCCACGTGCCGATGTCACTGCTTACTGATACGATGCTGACCGCCGGTGAAAACCGATTGGTGATCTGCAGACTGGCAGCCTGGGCGGGGCCCTGATTGGTCACGGTCAGGGTGATGAGGGTGTCATTGGTGACCTCTGCCGACGCCGACCCGCTAATTCGCAGAGCCACATCGGCACCCGCAGCCGGCTGAACCAGCGGCGTGCGCACCAGGAAGACTTGGTTGCTCGCAGTGCGAAATGCGAGTCCATTGCTGCCGAAGCGGATGAGGCTGGTCGGCGTTCCGATGACGTTCGAGACGCTGACAACGCCGAGTTGAATCTGGCTCTCTATGTCATGAACCCGCAGGGAAGCAGTGGTGTTCGAGAGGCTTAGGTAGAAGACGCGTCCTGACGCCATGTCGGCCTCGACTAACAAGCCAGATTCGCTGCCGGAGTACATGCGGCTCACCCCAAAGGGCTGGGTGCGTAACGCTCGTCCTGCTGTGGTGAACAAGCGGCCCCCCGCGTATTCCACATCCGTTCCCACATCGTAGGCAAGTCGCGGATACTTCTCTGCAACCGAAACGCCATTGGAGTCCAGAGTGAAGCGATAGAGATCGCGGGCCAAGCCGCTTACGTACTCGTAGGTGTCGTAACCGTAAAGCGTGCCATTGTCTGCATCAGACTCCACCCGCCAGTTGCCACCCGCCGCCGTGACGTCGGAGCGCATTACGCCATTGTCGAACACGGCGATGCCCCAACCGTATTCACCCGCCATCGGCCCCGGGCGCCGCACGCGCCAAACAGCGAGCGACTCGGGCTTTCCCGGCAACACCGCCAGGTCAGCGGCGTAGAAGGGATACCAGACCCCGTAGATGTATTCGCCGCCAAGGGCGAACTCCAGGTCCTGCGCCAAGGTCGCCAAAGTCAACCGCCGCACCAACGCGTCGGAGGGCAGCGAGACATAGACAGATTGGCCGTCGCTGGAGCGCGCCAACCGGGCGGGTCTCTTGTCACCCAGGCTGGTGAAGGAATCCACCACCCCATGATACGGATCGAACACCGCGAGCCCGTTGCTTTGACCGCCCAAACCGTTGCCTACGCTGAGTAGCAGCCGGTCGCGCAACGGGTCATACAGCAAGTCCTCCGAAGCAAAGTTGATCGGGAAGACGCCAGGCGCTTCTGGTGGCAACTGCACATAGAAAGGCTGTTGTTGCACGTTGTTTTGCCAGACCGGATCGCTCTCAAACCCGAGGGCATATACCAGATTGGTCTGCCACCCCGCATTGCCGAAGCGCACCGTCACTTCAAGCGTGGCATTGGAGCCCGCAGGCAACGCGGCGACGTTCCAGGTGAAGGCAGAGTTGGTGATGACCACGCTGCCGGTGGACGGCGCGATGCCGAGGATGGTTGTATTGGCCGGCAGGCTGTTGGTGACGCAGACGAGCGAAGCAATCCCGGGACCGGCGTTGGATAGTGACAGGGTGAAGGTGCAATTGCTGCCGACGATCGCCGGCACCGGTGTTGCGGTTTGCGTGATGAGCAAATCAGCCGGAGGCTGCGTGGGCTGTAAGAATTCCGAGGAGACGAACCAAATCTGGTTGCCCGCATTGAATACCAGGCTGTTGGTGCTCCACCGGAGGAACCGTGCTGGCGGATCCCCTGGTAATGGGACGGTGATTTGGCCGAAAGACACGAACAGGTCACGGTCGTACGTCTTGAGCGCGTAAGTCGGACAGCCGGAGCCGGGTGTCCCCGTGAAGAAGAACACCCGCCTCACGTCCGGGTCCACTTCAACGATGGACATCCGGTTGTTGGCGTCCCACACGCCCGGATATCGGCCCCGCAGCGCGAGCGAGTCGGCGGCCGCCACCGTCCCGCCGCTGTCATAGAGCGAGTCCTGGCGCAGAATCACCTGCAATCCTCCGGGCAGGTTGGCGTTCATCGCCAGCGCGCTGCCGTAAGCCGTACCGCGCAACATCGGACCCGCAGGGGCGATTGGGGGTGCCAGCCCCCACCCATAAATGACGGACGTTGCTGGCGAGCTGATCACCCACCTTGTCCCATTGAATCCGCCCAGGGAGGTGGGCGTGCCACTGTCGTACCGAAGCACGCCAGTGTAGTTGCCGGCCGCATCCGCCGTCGCGACCACGACCGAGTCGCTGAACCCGGCTGGCACAGCGAAGCTCGTGATGTAGTTAGGGAAACCGTAGTAATCAATGCCACGACTGAACCAGTTTCCTGCCTGCCGAAGCCGCAGGTCAAAACGCTGCAATGCGTTGCGGTTACTTCGGGCCAGATAGAGATAAGAACCGTCCGGGGAGAGGCTGATTTCGCCCAATTCCGGGCCAACCGGGTAGGAGTTGGTCACCATCCGCGCAAACGGATCAATCGCGACCAGCCGGTTAGAATAGACTCCACCATCCGCCGGTACTGTAGCATACAAAGTCTTGGAAGCTTCATCCCAGGCAATGTCCGCCACCTTTTGCGTAACAACCGTGAAAGGTGGCAGCCCCACGTTGAACGCATCGCTCGCGCCCGGGGGCGGAGACGCGAAGATGCGGACCGCTCTGCCGGGCGACAGAACCGTCACCGACAAATCGCTGGCCGCCCGCAAAACTGCCGGAGTTCGTGGTATCCAACGGCAAGGCTCCTTCCAGGCCGACAGCCGAAAGCGTCACTTGCCCGTGGAAATTGCTGAGCCGATTCCCTCCGGCGTCCTCGGCCGTTAGTAGGACCCCAATTGGCCCGTTCGTCACCTGCACCCAACCCACACTCGAAAACCGAACATGGTCGGCATCGTTTTCCCAAACGTCGAGACTGTTGCTCACGGTCCCGAAGCCCGGCGCGCTCGCTACAATCGTGACGCGCTGCGAGGCAGCCACGGTGGAGTTCTCACCCACCGTCAGATCGAACATCACGTTCGTCTTGCCCGCGCTGACCGTTGCCGTCTCCGGGACGGAAATCAACGTCGGATCGCTCGAAGTGAGGGTCACCACGACATTGGAAGCGGCGGTCACCCCCAGCCTGAAATTCCCGGCGTTGGTGACGACGCTGCTGCCCTCAAGTACTGAGTTCGGCAGCGTGAGCGTCACCGCCGCCCGCGCCTCCAACCCGGCGAGAATGACCAACCAACCTGCCGCGAGAAGCAACCAACCGCGACGCACCCGAAACCGCAAAGACGCGCTGGACGGACAATCGGAGAAAAGCGGTTCAGTGACCGTCCGGATGGCTTGGCTGATTTTACCCATAGTTCTCTTTGGTCCTTTGTGCGTCAACTCGTACGACGGACGACGCGAATCCGTCAACCAAATTCGGCAAGATGTTCGGTGCAAGATCAAACGGCATCCTACTCGTCTTCACACCGAGCTGGGTTTCTCGCGGTAGCGAATCGTCGGTTTCAGCGGAATCCCCGGAGAGTGCTTTCCAAGTACCGCGACGTTCAGCCTCCGTCCCCCAACGTGGCAACGATTGTGACGTGCCGGTTGCCGTTGCATTGACCGTTTTGCCGGCAGGCGGTAGCTTCCCTGCCACAAACCGATGAGTGCTATGCTAGCCCAGATCGAACAAGCTGCCATGACGCTCCCTGCCGTGGAACGCGCGCGTCTGGCAGACAAGCTTTGGGACAGCATCGCGACGCATCCAGCCGCACAAATGGCTGCGACCCCGAAGCTGGAGCGTCTGCTCGACGAGGGCCTTGAGAACCTCGATCAGGCCAGGACGACGGACGAGCCTCGCCGCCGGCCATGACTCGGGCCAGACTCAGCCCACGCGCCGCGCAGGACTTGCAGGCTATCCGCGACGCCAGCGCGGCGGACGATCCGGATGCCGCCGAGCGGGTCCACCTCACGATTCTCGACACTGCCGACTTCCCTGCAACGAATCCCGCCATTGGCCGACGAATCCTCAACGCCAAGCCGCGCCATAAGAGCATTCGCTGGATGGTCGTCCCGAAGTATCGGAACTACCTGTTCTTCTATCGCCCCTTCCAAGACTCGGTCATGGTGGTTAGAATTCTTCACGCCGCCGAGGACTGGACGCGGTTCTTCCCGGCTTCAAGCAAACCGTGAATCAGTCCGAATCACACAGCGAGACGACCCAGCAGTACGGCCGCAGCGTCGCCGGCCGATTCAAGAGCCCATGAACCCGAGACGGGTCGCGTTCATCGTCAACCCCGCTGCAGCGTCGGGTCGCGGCCGGGCACGGTGGGCGGAACTCGAGGATCGTTTCGTTCAGGACCATGTCGGCGCGAAGGCGTTGTTTACTTCACAGCCCGGCGATGCCATCCGTCTTGCCCAGGCGTCTGCGCCCAACTGTGACCTCATCGTTGCCGTCGGCGGCGATGGAACGGTTTTCGAAGTGGCCAGTGGGCTCCTGCTTTCCGGCTCTGCCAGCATACGATTCGGCATTGTGCCCACGGGCACCGGGAACGACGTTGCACGGCAATGCGGCATCTGCAATCTGAATCAGGCACGAGTGGCATTGCGGGACGGACGCACAAGATCGCTCGACGTGATCCACATCCAATGTCGCGCCGGGAACGCCTCCGTCACGCGTTACGCTCTTCTCTACGGCGCGGTGGGGATCGTCGGCGAAGTCCTGAAGCAGACCACGCCTCGGGTTAAACGCATATTTGGTCCGCGCTTCGCCTACCACGTGGGAGCATTGCGAGCAATCCTGACTTACCGCGCGCCGCAGATGCAGGTAACCTG
>CAYJNU010000223.1:0-12958 GCA_964371005.1 uncultured Verrucomicrobiota bacterium
ACCATCTGCTGTTCGATCGGCACGAGCCAGCCGTCGTGAATGGCGTCCAACACTTCGTAGTCGAACGCGACCGATTGAAACACCTGCCCGAGCGCCTCTTCGTCCGCGCGATCCGGTGTGGCCGTCACGCCCAGGACCTTGAGCGCCGGGTTGGTGCGGTAGTAATCAATGACACGCCGGTAAGACGGGCTGGTGGCATGATGGGCTTCGTCAATGATGAGCACGCCGAAGCGTTGCGGATCGAACTTCGCCATGCGCCCGCCCCCGTCGCCGCCGGAGCGCTGCGTCTGAATGGTCGAGACGACCACGCGCGCCGCGCCAAACAAACCGCCCTCGGCGCGGTAATCGCCCATCTCCACGTCGGCGCGCAGTCCGGTGACCCGTTGGATCTTGTCGCGCGCTTGGAAGATCAACTCCTCGCGATGCGCCAGCACCAGCGCCCGCCGCGGGAACACGCGCCGGATGACATCAGCGAACAGGACGGTCTTGCCGCCGCCGGTCGGCATGACCACCAGCGTCGAATCCCGCTCCTGCCATTCCGTGAAGATGGCATCCGACGCGGCGGATTGATAAGGCCTGAGTACCATGACTTAGTTCAGGTGAGTTTTTTGCCACGCCAGAAAACGCCGCAGTCGTCGCAGCTTCTCCCGCCGGCAATGCGCCTGACCGCGCCGCTGCACCCAGGCATGCACCACGCCCAGCAGCCGAAACCACACCTTGTCGAGTCTTCGCATCATGCATCGCCTTGCCCCTTTCCCGAATCCGTGTGAGTCTGTGTTCATCGGTGGTTTCCCTTTCTTGTGGTCTGCACTGGCTTCTCCAAGCCGCCCGGTCCGCGTGTTTCGCGTGGTTGGCGGTTCCTCTCATCGAGCGTGACCAGTTTCCGGCAGCTCCCGCACGTGACCTCGCCGAACTCCACCTGCCACTCGCTGCGGCGGGGCGATTTGCCCACGCCGCAGCGCGCCGCTTCCTCGCCCAGCCGATGCACCTTCCCGCCGTCAAACAGAGTCGCGTTCATCTCCAGTTCCCTTGGATGTTCGTTGTTGAGGGTTGGGTGTTGAATGTTCTCTGTGGCTTCACCGTTTGCCCTTTTCCCCGGTGGCCCGTGCGGCTCGCACGCGAAACTCCTTGTCCTCGCGCGTGACGCACGTGTTCCAACGGAACTCCGAGACGAATCCCCGCCCCTTGCAGGAGAGACACCGGTCCGGCAGTTGCCCCTGGCAGGTCGGGCAGACGGCGAACGGCTTGGCCGTCTTGAGGTCCTGCCAGGCCTGGTCGAGATGCGAAAGCGCAGAGGAAAACAAGACCTCGGCGTACAGCGTGTCTTTGGTTTCCTGTGCCGTACGGAGCGCCCCCTTCACCCGGCTGAGCGCCGTCAGCATCTCCTGGACTTCACCCGTCCGTTGCCAGAGCGGAATGAGCTGCGTCGGGATGGGCCAACCAGTGGCGTCCAGCACCTGCGTTGGTGGGGGCGGCGGAACTGGCTTGGCTGCGACCGCCGAACCATTCGTCCCCTTGGCCCCATCCGTCCCACTCGTCGGAGCTGTCGGAGTTGTCGGAACCGTCTGACTCCCTCGCACCATCGGCGGCGGCGGCAGATGCCGTTTGATGGCCGCCGCCGTGACGGTTTGACCCGAATCCACGATCGCTTGGACCACTCCGGCGCGGCGCTCGGCCGGAATTTTGGCCAGTTCCCGCGCTTGGGATTCGGTTGCAATTGCAACCACTTTGTCCGGCGGCAGGGATTCAACCACTGCCGCTGCCGTGATGAGTTGGGTGCAATAGGGTTTACTCCACCCCCATTTCTCCCGGCAGTACTCGGCAAAACCCCCATATTCCAGCTTGTAGAGCCGCAGGTCGCGGATTTCCGCCAGCGCCAGCCCCACTTCCACGAAGGTCTGTTTCCCCTTCGCGATCAACTTCTCCAACTCCACGAGCCGTTTCGACTCCCGGATGCTCATGACTGCTTCGTGATTTTTCATAGGTCAATTCAGGTTCGTGGGTTAGTTCAGTTCGATCTTCAGGTGGGCCGGCAGCCGTTGTTTGTTGAGGTATTTGGCGATGGCACAGGCAAACACCCGCGTGCCGCCCTGGCCGATCACGGCCATCTCCCGCCGGATCTCGTGGTGCAATCCCTGGCCACCGATCACCAGCAGCTTCTCCCGATACGGCGGCTCGGTGACGCTCCGGTCGCCCAGCCACTTCTCCACCATCCACAGCCCCTTAATCACCAGGTCCGTCATCGGGCCGTCGGGATGCAGCTCCGCCAGGAGCGGCCACAACCGCGCGAACCGCGCGCGATCCTCGCCCGCCAGGTGATAGAGGCACTGCACGCACGACACCGTCCGCGCCGAGGGCTTCTCCCCGGCCCGATGGCCCGTGCTCCGCAGCAGGGCCTCCACGGCATTGGCTGTCGGATCGCCCGCCAGTAGCGCTGCCTTGTAGCGGTCCAGACTTCCCACGCCCATGCGACCCTGGTTGATGGCCAGGAAGCCCAACGCCTCCTCGCGCCGGCTCGTCGTCTCGAATACCAGGCAGGGCAACGCGTTGATGTCCCCGCGCTGATCCGCGGCCAGCTTGCGGTGCTGCCCGTCCATGACGAACCACTTGTTATCGTCGCGCAGGGCCACGACGAGGCAGCCGCAGGCGATCCAATCCCACGCGCGGGTCAATGCGTCCACGCGCCGTTGGTTGATGCGGTTGCGCTGGTAGGCGTGGTCCACCTCCAGTTCTTCCTTCGGGATCATCAGGAACTCGCCCGGCGCATTCTTCACCGTCCAGTTGTGGCGCGTCACCTTGTCGAGCCCCTGCAGGGTCTTCTCGGTCACTGTTCGTTGTTCTGCTTTCATCATCTTCCTTTCGTGTGTTTCGTGTGATTCGCGGTTAACTGCCCGTGCGGCTCGCACCTCACATCGGGAGTTCATCCGCAAACTCGGCCTTGAGCTTGCCCCACTCGTGCGGCTTGAGCTCCGTGTTCGACTTGTTCGGGAACAACCGCGCGATCGTGTCGAACCAGACCTTCTCCATCACCGCCGGGTCCTTCCCAGAGTTGTGTTCGTTGAGGGCGAGCCATGCCTCCTCCATAGTGGCCGTCAGGGCACCCGGCGGCGGAGCGATAGTCGGCGTCCTGGGAAATGGCGGTGGCGTCGGACCTGTCGGATTCGTCCGAACCGTCGGACTCCGCTCGCCCGTCACGCCGGCCAGCGCCTGGAATTTGCTGCCGTATTTCGCCAGCACTGAGCGGCGGTCCGCCGCGGCGGGCGTCTTCATGCCGCCGCCCACCGGGTTGAGCCATTGACTCTTGAAGTACTGCCCGCCCTTGTCACCGGTCTCCGGCCCGCCCACGATCTCGAATTCCACCGACCGCATCGGGCCGCCATCCTCCGAGTTGTCCATCAGCCAGAACGGATCCGCGCCGTCCCAGCCGAACACCGCCTTCAGCGTGTCCGTGGTTTTGGTCTGGATCGTTCCGTCCGCCTTCACCAACACCAGCGTGTGCTTGAACGTGAAACCGTCATGGGCCGGGGTCGCTGCCCCCACCATGACGCACGGCACCGCGCCGCACAGGGAGCCAGTGCTGGCCTCGTAAATGACCAGTTGACCGTTGAGCTTGCAGACGTATCTGCCTTCTTGGGGGATTTCCATATCAGTTCTTTCTTCCGTAACCGCCACTCATCAGAGCGCGGGGTTTGTTGTTGTGTGTTCTTCTCGCTTGCCGCCCGGAAGCACTCACTCCCGGACGAAATTCATTGCCTTGCCAGAGCGCCGCCTTGAAGCGGTCCGCCTTCCGGTGAAGCCTGTTGGCCCAGCGCCTGTTCATGGCCCACACCTCAGTTCTGGGTGGCTGTTTTGCGCAAGGGCGGTGGGGGAAGCGCCGGCGTCGGCTTCGCGGTGAACGCTTGCACCGGCGAAGTACCATCCGAATCTTCGTCGGAGTACATCCCCAGAATCGAAGCCCAGGAGTAACGACGCAGGTAAGTCAGCGTGCTGCCGACCGATTGCACCCGCGATTTTCCCTTCTCCTCTGTCAGCGCGATCACGATCCGCTCCGCGATGAACTCGCCGGATTCATGCGTCAGGATGGACTCCACCCCGATGTAATCCGCGACGGGGCGTGCATCCCCGCGAACTGTCACTGCATTCGTCCCATCTGTCCCATTCGTCCCATTGCTCAGGCCGAGGTTCGGCCCGCTAATCGGGAACTGCACCAGACTCAGCTTGTGCTTCGCCAGAATCGGCCGGCTCGCCTGGATGACCGCGCCCAGCGACGCGTACTTGCTCTTGAGAAACGGATTCGTCGCATCGAAAACCGCGACCGGCATTTCCGCCTGGGCTTGGGCGAGCGCACTCGCCAGATGCGTGAGGGATTCGGATTTGTTCATGGTATGGTCCTTTCCTTGGGTTTCTGCTTTCTGCTTTCCCAATTTCTGCTTTGCGTTTAGATGCACCCGCAGATGCGGGCGATCTCGATTTCGATTTCCACGTCGCGCCGGTTATACGCCAGCGCCCCGGCACGATCCGCGCGCCAGAGCAGGGGAAAGTCACCACCTCGACCGAGCTTGGGCGGCAAGCCGAACACCCGCGCCACATCATCCACGCCGTTGCCGTCGAAGGACCGCCCGAACGACAGGATTTCCAGCGTGTCGAAGATGTTCTCGTGCCAGGCGGGACGGCCCTTCCAGAACGAGAGAACATTCGCGGGAACGCGCAGACCGTGAACGCGGGCGCGATTGACGAGCATGGGCAGGTCAAAGCCCTTCACGTTGTGTCCGCCCACGGCCACGCCGTCGCCCAGCGCGTCGGCGAGGACCGACAGGAAATTGCTGATCAACTCCTTCTCCGTGTCGGCGGTGAGCGATTGAATGCCCGTGTCATCGCCGGCGCCGATCAGCACGACCTCGGCGGTTTTCCAGTTCAGCGCCGCGTCGGCCAGGTAATCGGCGCGCTTCTTGGAGATGCTCGCCGCGATCTTGTCCGGGTCCTTCAAGTTCGCCGCCGCGGTGAATTCCGGTGCGAGCGCCAACAGCTTGGCTTCGTCCTGCGGAATGGTTTCGCAATCAAATACGATGTGGTTCATTGGTGTCCTTTCGTGGTAGCCGCGGCTCGTGAGAGCGCGGCCAATTTCATTTCTGCTCTCTGCTTTCTGCTTTCTGCTCTTCCTTGGCGACGCGGCACGTTGCCGCTAAACGCTCCTCGACCTCGGCCCACTTGAATCGTAGGTAGGGCCCGAGCCGATAGGCCGGCAGCTTCCCTCGGTTCGCCCACTCGGCGACCGTCTTGGGCTTCACCCCCAACCGCGTCGCCACCGCCACCTTGTTCAGGTAGGCCTCGCTTGGTTCGCTCCCGCTTCGCTCTGCGGAGAGGGCCGGGGTGACGTGAACTCCTTTTTCGGTGGCAGCGGTGCGACGTTTCAGCGCGCTGCACGTTCTGCGTGTCCCAGCCTTGGCGCCCTTCAGCACCCGTGCCGCCGCCGATCTTCGCTTCTCCGCCATCGCCGTGTTCTTTCGTTTTGGTGACGAGCCCATCCCGCCATCCACAAGGCATGGGCGGAATAAATGGTTCCGCTCGCGGAAAAAGCGGTTCCGGATGACGAATTTTTGCGCCCCCCTGCCGGCGCGGCTTTCCGGCGGCAGACTTTTTCCACTTTCTTGGGGCCTACCCCCGTATTTGTCCGACCCCCCGGTGTAGGCTTCAGGAAAAAACAACATCATGAACACTCAGAACATCAATGGAGCGGGCCGGATCACACTGGACAGGGCAAGCAACGGCGGATCACGTAAAAAGCCGAGGACGACGCGCCAGCCGAGCCATGCACCAAGAACGCCGGCCAAGCGGCCGACGTTCGGGAGGATGCGCCGGATCCTCGGCTTGATCCGGGAGGGCAAACACCTCAACTGCTCCACCATCGCCGCAGCCCTCGAGGTGTCCGCCAAGACGGTGGCCCGCGACCTGGATCACATGCGGGATGTCGAGAACGTCCCGTTGGAATACGACCCGCGGCGGCACGGTTTTTACCTCACCGAAGATTACGACGGTCTGGCGCTGCTGCCGGTGACCGACAAGGACCTGTTCGAGGTGTGCGTGGTGAGCAAGGCGATTGAGCATTACCGGGGCACCCCCTGGCAGCAACCCCTGGAGAAGTTCTTCAAGCGGCTTTCCCGGCAACTCGATGACGGGGAGCGCTACACGCTGCAAAATCTGGACGAGGTCCTGTCGTTCCGGCCCTTTGCGCCCGACGACGCCGACCTCCGGGTGTTCGAGGTCGTCACCGAGGCGGTGACGGAGCGGCAGGTGCTTCGGTTTGAGTATCGCAAACCGGGGGAAAAATCCGCCCGGGCGCGCCACGTGCATCCGTATCACCTGACGGAGTTCGGCGGGCGCTGGTATTTGCTGGCGCATGACCGGGACCGCGGCGACGTCCGGAAATTCGTGCTGGGGCGGATGCAAAACGTCGCGGTCACGGAGGAGCGGTTCGAGGTCCCGGAGGCTTTTGACGCCAAGGCCCATTTCAAGACGAGCCTCGGGGTGATGACCGGAGGCGGGGATTACCGGGTGGTGATCGAGATGGACGCCTGGCTCACGGACATCCTGCGCGGGCGGCGCTTTCACCCGAGCCAGGAAGTGGTCGAACTGCCCAGCGGGGGCTCGCAACTGCGGCTGCGGCTGAGCTGCCTAGAGGAGATTGAGCAGTACGTGCTGAGCTGGGGATCACACGCGACCGTGATGGAGCCGGTGGAACTGCGCGAGCGGCTGGTGGCGACGGCGCAGGCGATCGTGGCGCGCTATGGCGGGGCGATGGTACTGGAGGAAAAGAACGGCAGTCGCTACACGGGCGAGGAGTTGATCGCGCACGGCGGGCCGGCGACAAACCGGTGTGGAGTGAACTGAGCGAAGTAGAAACGGAGACAGCAGTCATGGCTACTAAGAGCGAATTGCGCAGTGCGGAACAGTGGTGGGCGGAAGCGGCAACGGACCAGCGGCAGTTCTTCCGTGAGCTCGGGCGGTTGATTGAGGGCCTGGCCATCGGCCAGGTGCTGGAGGTCAGCCGGCCCGGGCAGCCCTTCGAGTTGGTCCTCCGCCGGGAGCGGGCACCCTCCGGTTCGGAAGCGTCGCTGGAGGAAGCGACCGCGCGCGTCGCTGCGAACGTCCGACCCGAGGAGTGGTGGGCGAGTCTGCCGCCGGGGCGCAAGTTCTTCTACCTGTGCGTGGAGCGTGTCCTCCGGCGGCTGCACGGTGACATCATCATGGAGGTGCGCAACACGGGGGACACGGTGAAGGTGGCGCTCTCGTGCGCGGAACCGCAACCCGAGGGGGCGTGGTGGAACTGAGTACCGCGGCCGGATTTCGGGGCGCCTGTCCACTTGAAAGCACCGGGGCCGCCAGCCCACGCGGACGGCAAAAGGGGGCGGCGAAACTTCTTTGAACAATCTTTGGGTCACCCCCCGTAGCTGACCGACCCCCTGTGATAGGATGCTGTTCAAATGAACAGTCTATCACAAAACGCCAATCGAGAGTCGGGAATGGGAGATCAAGCGAGAGTGGCCGCGGCGCCGCTACCGGAGTGGTGGCTCGCCGTGCCGGCCGAGGAAAAGCACCTCATCTGCACCGTCATGCGGATGGTGCGCGGGCTCAAGCGAAGCCAGGTGCCACAAGTGGCCCAGGCAGCGGCAAAATGGGAACGCGGCCTCGGTTGCTTCATCAAGCTGCGGCTTATGCACGCCAAGCCGCTGCGCAAGACCCACCGGCGACGCTGGGTCCAGTGCGGCCGAAAGACCGTCGGACTGCGGGGAAATGCCGACCCTACTTCATGCCCGTCAGCCGCGCATAACCCACCAGGTGTTTCTCCAAATCCGGATTGAGCGGACATTGACCGCGCAACCAGGCAAACGCCCGTTCCGTCTCATGGCTCAACTCCACCTCAGGGAACACGGAGGCACGCGGCCCGCCCGCCCCGGACGACGGCGGGGCCACCGGCAGGGTGACCTTGATCTCGACGTGCTCAGAGCCGGGCCCAACGCGCACATCCATGCACCGGGCCGCAACCAACTCCGCCTGCGCCCGCGGGTCGCGGCCAAAGGCGCGCACGACGGCGGCGAAATGGTTGTCGGCCAGGTTGTATTCCTCGCCGCCGCAGAGGCGCGAGATGTGGCTGCGGGAGAGGCCGGCGGCGCGGGCGATGTCGGCCTGACTCAGGCGACAACGCTCGCTCCAGCGATTCAACGCGGTGCTGAAATAACTCATGAGACGAACACCGAACGGAACACGCCACCGAGCACACCACGGTTCGCGAGCGTGCCGTCGCGGCATGGGAGTGGCGATTCAAAATGGGCCATGGGCGCAGTGTTTTTTTGTCTGGCGCGTCCCATTTTACGCAACGTGAAGCAACTCGCAACTTTTATGCAGGGGTGTGTTCTCAGGTGAGGGAAGTGATTCCAACGGATTTGCTGATGCGCCTGCTGCGTGCGACGCCGGACCAGTACTCGGCCATTGAACGGGTCCTTGGGCTGTGCAACGACGAAACCTGCCAGTCGCGACTCGGGACCGCCAGCAGCCCACCGTATCAGTTGCGCCGCGGGTTGGGCTGGTGGGAGCTGGCCCTGGACCGCGAGCGCGGCGTCATTCGCGATGACCGCGCCATGCGTCTGGTCGTGTATCTGTTGAAGCATCCGCCGGTGGAAGCGATCCACGCATCGGTTTGGGAAAACCGCGTGGATGGCAGCCCGCTCCTTGACGGATTCGGCGGCATCGAACGCGGCGCGGAGGACGATCGTCCCCGTGCGGGCGTCAGCGAAGTCGGAGGCGTCATCGAGGAGCGGACGGGTCGGCGATTCGTGGGTGGCGATACGCTGCCTGCACTCCAGCAGCAACTCCGCGAGCTGCAGGGGACCCTCCACGACGAGACGTTGCCGGCCGACGAGCGCGAGGACGCCCGCCGGGAGCTCGCCGCGTTGCTGCGGGCGCGGGCGCGCGGCGGCAAACTCGTGGGCGGCGCGGAATGTGCCGTGGACCGCGTGCGCAAGCAGGTGAAGACCCTGATCGAGAAACTGAAGCGGGCCGAAGTGGCTTCGGGCAAACCGCACCTCGCCTTGCGCGCTTTCGGGTGGCACTTGGACGCGCACCTCTGGCGCCCGTCCATGGGTGGAAAATGCCGGCGAGGCGCCAGCGGCAAGCCCGGCTGTTTCACCTACGAACCCCCAGACGGGGTGGTTTGGACCGATTGAGGTCACCAATCCAAAGGGACCATAGTCTCTCCGTAGTGCCGCTACGCCGCCACGCGACAACAGACGCCCAGCCACTTCGGCCAAAGGAACGTTCCGGAAGAATCCGTATCACGCAACGCGCAGCCAGCCAAGATGTGTCCCGACACTTGACCTTTCGATCACTTGTCCGCAACCATCTGCTTCGTCATGAGGATCAGAAACTTGGCAGGGCTATTATCCGTTGTCGCCATCTTGGTGCTGATTGTCTCTCTCCTGCCACTCCGGACCGCGTTCGAGTTGGGGGGTGACGAAGGATATGAGGTCATCAAGCCATTCTTGGTCAACCACGGTTACGCCTTGTACAAGGACATCTGGAATGACCAACCCCCTGTCTCAACAGTGTTGCTCTGCGCCGCTTTCAAGACGTGCGGCACCTCCATCCTCACAGCGCGTCTCTTCGGTGCAGCTTTTGGCTTGCTCCTCATCGTCAGCTTTCACGAACTGATCCGGGCTCGTTCCGGTCCATGGGCTGCGCTCCTCGCCGCGCTGTTCCTTATCACAGCACCCGGGGTGTTGCTCCTCGGGGTGTCCGTCATGCTCGAAGTCCCCGCCTTCGCCACCGGCTTGCTCTCGGCGTGGTTGTTATACCAGTGGGGGAGGCACAGACACTGGGCTTGGCTGCTCGCTTCCGGAGGTGTCATGGCGTTCGCCCTTCAGATCAAGTTGACCGCGGCGTTGCTCGTCCCGGCGTTGCTGGTCGAGTTGGCACTGACAGCCCAGGACAACCGCCCTGCACAATGGCGACGCAATCTGATTCTGAATGCGCTCTTGTGGGGGACCGCATTCGCTGTGGTCTTCGTCGCCATCGGCCTCACTTGGGCTGAAGGCTCTCTGGCGTCCTCATGGAAGTCACATTCGACGATGCATGCAAGCTCACCCTTTGGACGCATCGAGGATTACACGTTCCAATCCCAGCTGCTATGGAATCACATCGAGGCAGTCCTGGGTGCTTTCGTGGGACTCGGCATCGCTTTCCGTCGCAAGCGCCTGCGCGAAATTGCTTTCCCGGCGATCCTTCTGTTGACCGCTGCCGCCATCCACACTGTGCATCGGCCTTGGTGGGATTACTACTACCTCCATCTCGCGATCCCGGTGGCTTGGCTGACTGGTTGGGCGGCATACGAAATCATCCAGACGATCCTCCGGCTGCATTCTGCCAACCGGTTCAACCTTGCGTCCAAGACCACATGGCGGATACTCGCCCTCTGCGGTCTGGTCGCGTTGGCCATGGCGAAATCTGAACGCCGGTTGGAGGCGAACTGGAAAGACCTGCGGCAGCGCCCCAGTGCGGACGCCAATCCCATTGTGCAACGGATGAAAACCTTTGCCTCCCGCACGAAATGGGCTTATTCCGAGTCGGGGATCTACCCGTTCCACGCCCGTTTACTCGTGCCCCCCGAGTTGGCGATCGTCATGCCCAAACGATTCTGGTCCGACCAGATTAGCATTTCCCAGATCATTGAGACCTGCAAGCGTTACCAGACTGAGCAGATCGTGTTGCGTCGGGAAGCGGTAAACGGCGAATGGAAGGCTTTTCTGGACGCCGGTTACCAAATGACCAGCACCGACGGGAAGCACGTCCATTACGTGGCCAAACGACTCCTGGACCAGCCAGCCCCATAATTGTTCTCTTGCGGAGTGCGCGCCTAGCGCAAGGCCGCAGGCTCCGCCAATGTGCGGTTGATCTCACGCAGCGTCCGGGTTTCGTACTTCGCAGTGCGATCATACGTCAGCAGACCATCCAACTCCTGCTCCACGTCACTCCATTGCTTGAAGACGGTACCCGAGAGGCCGTGCTTTGTGCCCAGGACGCGCAATTGCTCTACCAGCCTTCGGTAGTCCTTGATCACCTGATCGCTCGTCAGAAAGACGCCGGGCCGCGGTTTGCCGCTGGCCTGCGACACATGCTCGGGCACGATTAACGCGTAGCCAGCGCACTCCCCAACCACGCTCGCCCTGAAATTGTTCGTCAGTGCCCCCAGCACTTCCTGGCGGCCTCGCAAGGCCACCGACTGCACGTCGCCCACCGGTGTTTCTCCCAACCCGGCCATGCTCAAGACGACCCGCGACGGATCCAGTCCTTTCACCCACGGCAAGATCCGCATCGTTTCGTACCGCCCCCAGCCATCATGGAAGGGCACCCACATCACAATGCTGGGATGGTTTCCACGCCCGGCCATCAACCGTTCCAACTCCAGCTCAAACTTCTGCGCGGACGCGGGCCGCCGCTGGATTTCGTTCTGCCCATACGGTGCGATCTTGTCTCCGCTGGGCATGTCCTGCCACACCAGCAACCCCAGCGTGTCACACCAGTAGTACCACCGCTCCGGCTCCACCTTCAGATGCTTCCGGCACAGGTTGAACCCGTACTCCTTCATCTTCTCAATGTCTGATCGCACTGCCTCATCCGTGGGCGCGGTGTAAAGGCCCTCCGGCCAATACCCTTGGTCCAGCGGGCCAAACTGGAACAACGGCTGGTTGTTTAACATCATCACCGGCACGCCTTGCGGGCCAGTCTCCACGGTAATCTTGCGCATCCCAAAGTAGCTGGCCACTTCATCCACCTTCCGACCGCCCTGTTTCAGCGTCACTTTCAAATCGTAAAGTTGCGGCTCGTCCGGCGTCCACATCCACGGGCTGGGCACCTGGACCGGAAAGGGCTGGCCCGCGGTCCCTGACGCACGGCCAACTACCTTGCCTTTGAACGAGGCTACCGCTTCCAACGTGACTTGATCGGTCTCGCCTCGATTCCGCACCGTGACGTTAAGCAAGCCGCGGTCAATGTCGGGTACCAGCTTCAGCGTCTCAATGGACGTGGCGGCCACCGGCTCCAACCACACGGTCTGCCAGATGCCCGAACAACCGGAATGAAACTCCGCCCGCCCCAGGCCACCCCGCCGACCAATGGCCTGTTTGCCGCGTGGCTGGGTGCCGCTGTCGGTGGGATCATACACGGACACCACCAATTCCTGTTCCGGCTCTGCCGGCTTCAATGCCCCGGTGATATCGAAGGTGAACCGGTCATACCCACCCTGGTGCGCGCCCATCTCCTGCCCGTTCACCCACACGCGCGCCTCCCAATCCACCGCGTCGAAGTTCAGCAGCACCCGGCGACCCTCCCACTTCGCCGGCACCGTGAACTTGCGCCGATACCACAGCCGCTGCAATTCGGTGATGGGCCGCGTCACGCCGGATAACGCAGATTCCACTGGGAACGGCACCAAAATCTTGCTCTCGTAAATTCCGCGGTTGGTCTGGTCTCGGCGTGTCAGGCCGAAGTCCCACGAGCCGTTTAGATTCAACCACTCCGCCCGCACCAGCGTCGGACGCGGGTATTCCGGATGCACCTTGTCCGGCGTCACTTCCTTTGCCCATTTCGTCTTGAGGGTATTCTCCTGCCCCTGCGTGCGCACAGGTAACCCCGGCTTCGGCGTCGCCGCCTCAGCCGCCAACAACCGGCCTGGCATCCCCAGTCCCAACACCGCCAGCAAATACCCCGCCCTCACCACCGTCCATCGTATCCTGTTCATAGTGTTTCCTGCCGATCACCCAAATGTTCAGCAAAAGACCTCTCCCAGCAGACCGAGTTCGCCCCAGACACAGCAGAGTCCGACTGCCATCGCGTCGCTGCTACCATGCGCGGGGCCTGAAACGAGATTTGTGTTACCAAAGCCATCGTTATTCTCAACACCTAGCGC
>CAYJNU010000224.1:0-12947 GCA_964371005.1 uncultured Verrucomicrobiota bacterium
CCCTCTGGGTAACTGCGATTCACTCAGGCTCGAAACCCGCCTGAGCTACTTGACTCGGCTCGGAGCGGCTTCTCTTCGCTCCTGACCGCCTAGCTCCTAGTTCGCGTTACTGGCACGCGCGAACGTGCCAGAGGAGCTGGTGAATGCTGCCTCCGCCCGCGCGCCTTGCGGCTCGCCTTAAGAGGGGTCGCGCCCACCAGCCGGGCCCGACCTTTCCCCAGTCACCTGGGATTATCCTGGAGATTTCCGTCAGCAATCTGTTGAAAACTGCCTTCCATCTCCGCTCTTTCAATGAACTGCGAACATCATATCATGGTTCTCCCATCCGACAATGGATTGTTGTCCACCGAGTTGTTCACTTCAACCGAATGAACGCCAACGCCGCCAGACGCATGAAGCAGCGGCCAATTCACTATCCCGCCACAGCGCAACTGAAAGTTATTCACCGCGCCCCAGTCTCCTTTTCCCGCGCTGTGAACAAGTCGCCTCGCGAAAAAACCACAATTCTCCGCCGCCGACACACGTACTTGCGACAATGTTGCCTCAATCGGACAGCGAGACGCCGCGTGGCTGTTGGCGACGCGTTTCGGCCTGCTTTCTCCTTGAAGCGGGGTGCGAGGTGCGACACAGTGTTCGCGCCAGGGCCCACGGAATGCGGACTTACGAACCCCGCCAGGGCCGGAAGGCAGCAACGGTAGTTTGCTCGGCATCTGCCGTGGTCACCCTGGCATTCTTCATTTACGACTGGCGAGTTCGGATTTACGATTGCCCGCGCGATCACCGGAACTCGTGATTCGTGAATCGTAAAGCGTCAATGTCATACCAGGTCATAGCCCGGAAATACCGCCCGCAACGCTTCGCCGATGTGGTCGGACAGGATCACGTCACGCAGACGCTGGCCAACGCCATCACGCAGAAGCGGATCGCACACGCGTACTTGTTTTGCGGGCCACGCGGCACCGGCAAGACTACCGTCGCCCGCATCTTCGCCAAGTGCCTCAACGCCACCGACGGCCCGAAGGTGGATTTCGCGGAGGACGATCCCAAATGCGTCGAGATCGCCGAGGGCCGCGCGCTCGATGTGCTGGAGATTGACGCGGCGAGCAATCGCGGCATTGACGAGATTCGCAGCCTGCGCGAGACGGTGCGCTACGCGCCCGCCAATGCCCGCTTCAAGGTCTATATCATCGACGAAGTTCACATGCTCACGAAGGAGGCTTTCAATGCCCTCCTCAAGACGCTCGAAGAGCCGCCCGAGCATGTGAAGTTCATGTTCGCCACCACCGAGCCCGAGAAGGTGCTGGCAACGATTCTCTCCCGCTGCCAGCGGTTCGATCTGCGCCGAATTCCCACCGCGCTCATCGTGAAGCACATCGCCCACATCGCGGGGCTGGAGCAAGTGACGATTGACCAGGCCGCACTGTTTGCCATCGCCCGTGGGGCAGACGGCGGCATGCGCGACGCAGAATCCACGCTGGACCAGCTCATCAGCTTTTGCGGCGAGAAGATCGAAGAGAGCGACGTCCTCTCAATGTTTGGACTCACGGCCCAAGCGCAGTTGCTCGATTTATCCCGCGCCATTCTGGTCGGCGAAGTCCAAACCGCGCTGAGTCAGCTCGACCAACTCACGCGCAGCGGCAAAGACCTGGGCCGCCTGCTTTCCGACCTGCTCAACCATTTCCGAAATCTGCTGCTCTACCAGGTCTCCAAAGGCGACCTCGGGCTGCTGGAGGTTTCCGAAGCCGAAGTCACCGCGCTCAAGGAACAATCCGCGCTGGCCACCGCCGAAGCGGCCACGCGGATCATGGAAGTGTTGGCCGACGCCGAATTCCGCTTGCGCGACGCGGCATCGAAGCAAATCCTGATCGAGATCGCGTTGCTGAAAGCCATCGAAGCGCGAAGCGCGGTCAGTCTGGATTCCGTCCTGAAGCTGCTCCAGCAATTGCGGAACGAAGGCGCGACCGCCACGCCTGCTGCCGCCGCCATTCCCCCACAAACTGCTGCCGTTTCGCGACCCACTCCGCCTTCTATCCTCGCAGCCGGGGCGTCTGCCGCCAGCGTCACCACGCCGGTTTCGCTTCCGAGCCCACCACCGCCGGCTCCGCCGCCCGCCGCCGCACTCGCGGAGGCTCCTCCCAGTGACGGCAACTTGGACGAGCTCTGGGAGCGAATCGTCGAGGCGGTGGGGCGCGTCAGTCAGTTCACCAAGGGCTACCTGATCAACGCCCATGCGGTATCCCTCACGAAAAGTCTTTTGACCGTGGGCTTCGATCCCGAGTTCGCGGATTACATTGGCCTTGTGGACAACGCGCGTAATCATGAATTGCTGCAGACCAAGCTTCGCGAGCTCGGATACGCCGGTGTGCAGGTGAAATTCGTCAAAGCCGGGGCGGGCTCGCGCCCGCCGCAACGCATCGCCGAAACACCGCCCGCCACTCAGAAATCCTCACCAGCCGCCCCGCCGGCCAACAGGACTGCGCCGACCACCGCTCCCACGACGAAAGAGAAGTCTGCGGCCATCCCAACGAATCAGGACGACTTCAAGAACGACCCGCTCATTCAGAAAGCGCTTGAGATTTTCAAGGGACAGCTTGTGAACGTCCGTTGATGCCGGCATTCTTGCTTTCAACGGCTCGACCGTTTAATGACTTAGCGATTCAACGATTCAACGAACCATGTCCAGCATCGGCAAAATGATGAAACAGGCTGCGCGCATGCAGCAGCAGCTCGAACAAGTCCAGGCGCAACTCGCCCAGCGCACCGTCGAGGCCACCAGCGGCGGCGGCGCCGTGAAGGTCGTCGCCAAGTGCGATGGCTCGATTGCTTCCGTCAAGATTGACCCACAGGCGCTCAATCCATCCGACGCGCAGTTGCTCGAGGACATGATCCTCACGGCGGCGAACCAGGCGCTCGGGCAGGCCAAGGACATCTCGAACGCCGAGATGGGCAAGGTCACCTCCGGCTTGAATCTGCCGGGATTGATGTGAAGACACGCCATCGATACGCCGTTGAATGGTTGAGATGCGTGGCGTTCCGCGCCGGCGGCTTCTGTTGACGATTCACGACTCGACGCCTTCACCGACCACATGGCATCGCTTCCAGAACCGATCATCGCGCTCATCGCCTCGCTGGCGCGCCTCCCCGGCATCGGGCCGCGCTCAGCCGAGCGGATCGCGCTCCATTTGGTGCAGGCGGAAACCGGTGAATCGAAGGCCCTCGCCGAGGCTGTCCTCCGTGCTCGCGAATTGATTCAATTCTGCTCCACCTGCGGCGCGCTCACCGAGAAATCCCCCTGCCCGCTCTGCGAAGACCCGCGACGTGACAGCTCGTTGCTGTGCGTCGTCGAGCGCGCGGTGGACGTGCTGAGCATTGAGAAGTCCGGCACGTTCCACGGTCGGTTCCACGTGCTGGGGGGCAAGATTTCGCCACTCGATGGCGTCGAACCGGACGACCTGCAAATTCCCCAGCTCGAAGAGCGGCTGAAAACGGAGCCCATCCGCGAAATCATCATTGCGCTGGGCACGGACGTGGAAGGTGACGCCACGAGCAACTACCTCGCGCGCCGACTGGCGCGCCCCGAACTCCGGATCACGCGCATCGCGCACGGTTTGCCCGCAGGCACGGGCCTCGAATACGCCGACGAACTGACGCTGAGCCGGGCGCTGGAGGGACGGCGGGAAATGAACTGAGTGCTGGCACGGGTCACTGCGCTGGTTGCGATTGCTCTCCGAAATGAAACCAAAGGTTGTTGTCTTTGACCTGGGCAAGGTCTTGCTGGATTTCGATTACCGCATCGCTTCACGGCGCATTGCCGAGCGCAGCAAGCTCGAATTGGCCGCCGTGCAGCACTTCTTCGAGCACTCCCCCCTGCTCTTGGACTACGAGACGGGGCTGATGACGCGGTCGCAGTTCTATGAAGCGGTGCGCCGCGAAACCGGATTCGGCGGCAACCTGGAGGAGTTCGGTGGGTTTTTCGGCGACATCTTTTGGCCCATCGAGCCGATGGTGGCACTTCATGCGGAACTGCATGCCCGCGGCGTTCCGACGTTCATCTTTTCCAACACGAACGACCTGGCGATGGAACACATCAACCGGAATTTCGCGTTCATGAAGAACTTCACCACGCACATCCTCTCCTACGAAGTCCGCTCCATGAAACCGGCGCCAAAGATGTATGAGGTTTTGGAGCAGCTTTCTGGTTGCCGCGACGCGGCGGTGCTCTACCTCGACGATCGTCCCGAGAACGTGGACGCCGGTGTCGCGCGTGGCTGGCAGGTGATCTTGCAGACGACGCCCGCAAAGTCCCGCGCCCGATTGCACGAACTGGGTTTGGTTGCACACGCGTAGCGGCAACGAAGCTGTGGCAGTGGGTTTCGACGTTGCGCCGGAGGGATTGCGGCCTATCGTATCGACGCCGCATGAACACGCTGCAATCGCCCGACCTCTTTCCGCCCTTCCCGGCGCGCATCCCAGCGTGTTCCATGGGCCAGGCCATGGATTGGAGTCTCGTGCTGGTCAGTCAGGGAATTGAAAGCGCCATTGAGCAGGACGAGGAGGGGTGGGGTCTGTTGGTCGCGCCTCATGAAGTAGAGACCGCCCGCACCGCCATCCGACTCTACGAGGCGGAGAACCGCAAGCAGCCGTGGCGGCAGGAGGTGTTTCATTCCGGCTTGCTGTTTGATTGGGCGTGCGTTGGCTGGGCTCTGGCCGTGGTTTCCTTTTTCTGGCTGCAAACGGCGGACCCCCGATTGCAGGACGCCGGGATCATGGACGCGCGAGCCGTGTTGCGTGGCGAGTGGTGGCGACTCTTCACCGCCGTTTGGTTGCATGGCGACCTCGGGCATCTCGCCATGAACCTTGCGATTGGCCTCCCGTTGGTCGGGCTGGCCCTGGGAAGCTGCGGTTCGGGAACCGGCTTCCTCGCAGCGCTGTTCGCCGGAGTGCTCGGCAACCTCGCCACCTTGGTCTTCTCGTCGGGCCAACACCTCAGCCTCGGTGCGTCGGGCGTGATCATGGGTGCGCTGGGTTTGCTCACCGCCCAATGGCTGTCGCTCCGGCATTGCACGCCCGCAGTCGGCAGGCTGGCCATCGGCGGCCTTGGCGGTGGTCTCATGTTGTTCGCGCTGCTCGGACTCTCCCCGGGAACAGACGTCGTGGCCCACGCGGGCGGCTTCGTGGGCGGCCTGTTGATCGGCGCGGTGATCGCCCAGCGCGTGAGTCTGGCCCGGCAGACGGAAATGAGCGTGGCGGGGGGTATCGTCTCCATGGCACTCGTCACTTGGACTTGGTGGCTCGCATTGCGGTAGTGCAGCGCCCCGGCAACTCCATTGGCAGGCCGGATGGGCAGGCTAGAGCACACTCCGGGATGTATGCACTTAATCCACCGCGGCAAAACGGAGGCATGTCTTGGTAACGCACTTTTCGCTGGTCATCCAAACCGGCTTCGGGCAAACCGTCGCCCGGCTTGTTCAAAAACCATGAACCACTCAGACACTCTTCCGCGAACTTCGGCACACCACCCGCCCTTGCGTCGCCCGCTTCTTCGTTTGCTCGCCGCCACCCTGATCCTCGGTTTGAGCAGCGCCACCGCGGTGTTGGCCCAGGTTGACGCCCGCGGCGGACAATTCATCGGGCTCAATGACCTGAAGGACTTCGCCTCCGCTCCCGGGACAAATCGTGGCGAGGTTGTCCTCACTTCGCGCGAGTTCACCACCCGCATTCTCTGGAATGAACTCATCGTCTCCTGGAACGTGGACATGCCGAAGGACAGCTACCTGCGCACGGAGGCTCGCGCCGTGTATCCCAACGGCAGCACGAAGTTCTACGTGATGAGCTTGTGGTCGAGCAACCCAGCCAAATATCCGCGGGAATGCGTGAAGGGCCAGAAGGACAGCGACGGGGACGTGGACACCGACACGCTGGTGCTGAACCAAAAAGCCGAACGTCTGCAACTCCGCCTCACGCTCGGTGGCGACGCGAAAAAACTTCCGAAGGTTCGCTTCCTCGGCTTCGCTGTGTTGGACAACACCACCCAGCCTCCCCGGCTCCCGCCCAATCGCGCCGCGTGGGGCAAAACCCTTCCCGTCCTGGAACGCTCGCAGATGGCTTACGAGGGCGGCGACGTCTGGTGCAGCCCAACCACCATTTCGATGCTGCTGGATTTCTGGTCCAAGAAACTCAGTCGCCCCGACCTGGCGCGCGACGTGCCGGGAGTCGTGCAAGGCGTGTATGACAAGCAATGGGGCGGCACCGGGAACTGGGTCTTGAACACCGCCTACGCCGGATCGTTCTCCGGCCTGCGCGCTTATGTCACCCGCATGAGCGACGTGGCTGAGCTGGAGGATTGGATTGCGCACGGCATGCCGGTCGGACTCTCGCTCTGTTACAATCGGCTGCGCGGGAAGAGCCGCGTGCCGAGCGGCCACCTCGTCGTCTGCGTCGGCTTCACAAAGAACGGAGACCCGGTCATCAATGACCCGGGCACGAGCAAGAACGTGCGCAAAGTGTTCCCGCGTGCGAACCTGGTGGACGCCTGGACCTACTCGAAGAATGCGGCCTATATCATCATTCCGGAAAAGGCCACGCCACCGAAAGATCGCTTCGGGCATTGGGAATCCAAGACCTCGCGGCAACGGGCGAACAGTGTCCGGTGATACCCGATTTGTTTGGCAGCATGAGCGACATTGCGAATGCGCCGACAGCCCAGCCAACTCCATCGGCTCAATCAAACCCGGAAACCAAGCTCCGGTCGTTCCGAACCACGCCATCGTGAGCGGCGGCCAGTGGTCAGGAGGTCGAGGTCTGCTTTGGCTGGCTGATATCAGTGGGCGAGGCAGGGGCCGAGCTGGCAGTTCTGGCAGCCAGCGGCAGAGCCGCCAACCTTGCCAGGCGGCGCGGGCCGGGCCTTGGTCGGTGGCGTGCTTGGCCCATTCATAGACTTATTTGCAGTAACCCTGGCTGACCAATCGGCTGTTGACTGCGGTCGTTACTTCAGCGGCCGCGTCGAGCGTTCCTGCAACCAGCCCACGTCGGGATTGTTGGGTGAGGAGAAGGTGTCATTCACGAATCCTCCCGGAATGATCGGCGGCATGGTACGGGAATCGCGCCAGCGGTGGATTTCTGAATGCCCATCGGCGAAGGAAAAGCCGCACGCCAAATGGTGATAGTAACCGGGCAGATCGAAGAAGCCGTACTCCCCGGGACGATCCGGCCAGCCGGCCATGCGTGTGCCGAAGTTGCCCATGTCAATGCTGTCCTCTCGCATGTCGAGGAAGACGAAAATCTTCGACGGACCCGGATTGAACAGCGCGGATTGCTTGAGATAGATCGTGTAATCGCTGAATGGTTCGCCCCAGTTCCCATCCGTCCCACCCCAACCACCAAGGAACACGTTCATGGACATGCTGCGCACCCGCGGTTTGGCCTCGCCTTTGACCATGATAAACGACCGGTCAGCCGGGCACTTCCAGATGGCCAGGTTTTTGCCGCAGTACGGCCACAAGGGACTTTGCTTGATCGTCAGGTCTGGATCCCAATTGCTGCGTTGGTTTGGGTCAAAGTCCAGAATGCCGGTGACCCAGGCGTATTTGGCCGTCCAAAGCTTGTCCGGATCGCTGGATTCGCTCGCGAACAACAACACGTCATTGTTGTCGTCGGAGTACATCTTCCAGGCGAGGCACAATTGCCGGTGGTTGTTCATGCAGGAGATGCCGTGCGTCTTGGCCTTGGCCTTGGAGAGGGCCGGCAGCAGCAAGGCGGCGAGCACGCCAATAATAGCGATGACCACCAGCAATTCGATCAGGGTGAAGGCCCTCCGCGCCGGCTGTGCGCCGGATCGCCTGCCCCGCTGGGATTGGTTTTGCATCATGGCTCGGCGGCACTATACGCCCGGTCCGCTTTCCCTGCCAATCCGCCAGAATGTATGGGTTGCTTGTTGATCCGGCTTGGACGGAGGCCTTGCGCCAGGGAGATCACGCCAAGCGCTGCGTATTTCGCGAGTGCTTTTGCAGTTGCGCTGTGGACCGGCTTGGCACCAACTTTCTTCCCGGCAATTGCACCCGTGAACCTCAACCTCGAATCAAAGCCATGAACGAGAACCTGACCCGCCGTCAATTCCTCCGCACACACCTCGCCTTCGCCCTCGCCGCCGGAGCCTTTCCCTCGATCGTTCCCGCATCGGCGCTCAGCCAGACCCTCTCAAGACCCGGCACCCGGTCTGCCCCCAACGACCGAATCGCGGTGGCGGGAATCGGGCTCGGCCCCCAGGGACGCGGGGTCATGGGCGGTTTCCTGGGGCAAGCCAATGCGCAGGTGGTTGCCGTATGCGATGTGAAGCAGGATCAGCTTGAACTCGCGCGTAACGCCGTGAACCAGCGCTATGGCAACTCCGACTGCAAAACCTACGGCGACTTCCGCGAGGTCCTCGCCCGACCGGACATTGACGCCGTGCTCATCGCCACGCCAGATCATTGGCACTGCCACGTGGCGACCGCCGCCGCCCGCGCCGGCAAGGACATGTACCTGGAAAAGCCGATGGGGCTCTCGCTCGCTGAGGATCAGATTCTGCGCAAGGCGGTGCAGGAAAAGAAACGCATCTTCCAGTTCGGCACGCAGCAGCGGTCCAGCGGCGAGTTTCAGAAGGCGGTCGCGTTGGTCCGTTCCGGACGGATCGGCAAGCTCAAGCAGATTAACGTCTGGTCTTCGGCCAGCAAGCCCGGTGGCTCCACCACGCCCGCGCCGGTGCCCACGAACCTCAACTACGATTTTTGGCTGGGCCCGGCGCGCTTCACGCCGTACACGGCGGACAAGTGCCTCGCCGATGGCAAGACCTGGTGGTTCAACTCGGATTACGCGCTCGGCTACATCGCCGGCTGGGGCGTGCATCCGCTCGATATCGCGCTCTGGGGCTATCCCGCCATGATGAAAGGCGCAATGGAGGTTCAGGGCAAAGCCGTCTTCCCGAAGACAGGTGCGTGCAATACCGCCGTGGCCTGGGAAGTGGATTTCACTTTCGCCGATGGCGTGGGCATGAACTTCCGCGGCACACGCAATGGCTACGACGAAAACACCGACCTGAACGACATGACTCCGTTTGAGACCAAGTATGGTCAGATCGCAGACCATGGGACGGCGTTCGAGGGCACCGACGGTTGGGTCTTGGTCCATCGCGGGATGCTGCGCACCCATCCGGAATCGCTGGTCGAGGAAGCCGCCGCGCTCACGCAGGTTTTGCCCGTCCGCAGCTCGCATCATGTCGGCCACTTCCTCGACTGCGTGAAGAGCCGCGGGAGAACCGTCTGCCCCATCGAGGATTCGGTGCAGGCCGACCTGCTTTGCCAGTTGAGCGACATCGCTACCCGGCTGGAGCGCAAGCTCAAGTTTGATCCGATTCAGGAGACGTTTATGAACGACGGTGCGGCGAATCGCAAATTGCAGTTACGCACCATGCGCAAGCCGTGGGAATTAGCCTGAGCGGCCGCCGTCAGTTCCGCTCGGGTTGATGCCGCTTGAGGCCCACCTCGTGGGCAATGTCGTCGAACTCCTCGTGGCTGACGTTGTCGAGGGTCTTGCCTTTGGCCACCAACTTCTCGTTGATCTTGATCGCCTTCTCGGTCATGACCTCGTGGGTTTCCTCCGTACCCCCGGCGAGCAGGAAGTTCGGGCCCGTGGTGACACGACGGTGCCCGTCACTGTCCAGGCCCACGCCCAACATCACGGCCTTGCGCTTCCGCGCTTTCTTCGCGTTCGACATGCCTCCACAATTACGAACCACGCGACGCGGCGCAACCCGCAATTTGCCGCCTGAGCCGAGGCGGCCGAAGTGAGCAGGCAATGTCTACTCCCAAAAAGCACCTCAGCCCTGGCGCGGGTTGAAATGCGATTCCCGGGCCAGTTGCTCCCAGAGCTTTCGCTCAGCCTCTGTGATCCGGTCCGGAACTTCCACGCGGGCCACCACAATCAAGTCGCCGTGGTCGCCGCCGCGTTGCGGCTGCGGCAGGCCGCGCCCACGCACACGCAGTTTCTGGCCGTTTTGCATGCCCGGAGGGACCTTGATGTTCACGTGCCCGTCGAGGGTGGGCACACTGAGGTGCGTGCCCAACACGGCTTCCCACGGCGCGAGTTCGGTTTCGTGGATCAAGTTGTGACCCTCCACCTCGAAATCCGGGTGCCGGGCAAACCGCACGCGCAGGAAGAGGTCGCCCGCTTCGCCGCCCCCCACGCCGGCTTCACCCCGGCCCGCCACCCGCAAACGCTGCCCTTCGCCCACCCCAGCGGGAATCTTCACCTTGTAGGTTTGCGTCTTGGCACGCCCACCCGATTCCGAGGTCAGGGTGACGGCTCGCACAGAACCATGCACCACCTCGGGAAGCGTCACCAGAATCTCGCCCTCGACGTCGCGTCCGCGTTCGGAGAACTCTCGTTCCTCGAACTCGGGTCGGGACTGAAAACCGCCGCGGCCACCGCGGGTGCGTTGCCCGAAGAGTTGCTCGAAGAAGTCACTGAAACCGGTCCCGCCAAAGTTGAACTGGAAATCCTCCCCGCCGGTCGTGCGGCCACGAAAACCGCGCGCGCCGCCGAATTGTTCCCAACCCGGTGGCGGACGGAACTCCGCGCCCGCCTTCCAGTTGGCGCCGAGTTCGTCGTATTTCTTGCGCTTGGCCGGATCGCTCAGGACTTCGTACGCCTCATTGATCTCCTTGAATTTCTCCTCGGCTTTCTTCTTGTCCTTGGCCACGTCTGGATGATGCTCGCGCGCCAGTTTGCGGAAGGCCTTCTTGATCTCGGCCTCGCTCGCCCCGCGCGGGACTCCGAGGCTTTCGTAGTAATCTTTGAATTGCACAGCCATAGCCAAAATACCCGGATCGAACTCTGCCCCATCATGCTCGCCACGGGGCGTTTGTCAAAACGTCCTTGAAGCCACGTCGTCCTGAGCCAAGAAAGAGGGCCGGCTTGCGCCGGCCCTCCCACCTCACTCCACACCAGTCCTCAACCAAATTCGTTGTGTTACTTGTTGCGTTTGGTGTTCTTGACCGTGACGTAACGCGTACCGCTCTGATCGCCGGTTTTGCTCCACACCCGGAGCAGGATCCGGTCTCCCCTGGCCTTGGTCGCCAAATCCACCGCACTTTCCGAATCGCGCACCGGCTGGCGATCTATTTCCACAATCACATCGCCCGCGCGCAACTCGGCTTCGGCCGCGTTGGAATCCTCGTCCACGTTCATGACGAGCGCTCCACGCACGTTGTTCGGAATCCCAAATTGCCGGCGGGCCCGGGCATCGAGATCGGCCACCTCCACGCCGTCCAGGGCGTCCAGGTTCTGCTGTTCAAGCTCGCCGCCGGGACGGAAACCGGTTTGGCTGGTTGGCAGTTCACCCAGCGTGAGGCTCAGGGTCTTCGTCTTGCCATCACGAATGTACTTTACCGTGGACTTCGTGCCCGGTGCGGTTTGCGCCGCCATGAGCCGGAGGTGTCGGCGGTCTTCCACTTTCTTGCCGCTGAACTCGATGATCACGTCGCCCTCTTTCAGCCCCGCCTCAGCCGCCGGCGTGTCGGGCATCACTTCGGCAACCATGGCGCCGGATTGATCGGGCAGCTTAAACGCCTTCGCCAGATCGGCGGTGATTTCCGGCTGCAGCAGGACGCCCAGATAGCCCCGCTTCAGTTCGCCATCACCCACGAGCCGTTCCATGACGTTCTTGGCCATGTTCACCGGCACGGCGAACCCAAGCCCCACACTCCCGCCGCTGCCGCTCACAATCCAAGTGTTGATCCCCACCAGCCGGCCTTCCGCGTCCACCAACGGCCCGCCGGAGTTGCCGGGGTTGATCGCTGCGTCGGTCTGGATGAAATCCTCATAGTCGGTGACGCCGAATCCGCCCCGCCCGGTCGCGCTGACGATGCCCATGGTCACCGTCTGGCCGACGCCAAAGGGATTGCCAATGGCGAGCACCACATCGCCGACTTCCAGCTTGTCGCTGTCCGTGATGGCCACCGTCGGCAGGTTCGTGGCATCCACTTTCAAGATCGCCACCTCGGTTTGGGGATCAGTCCCCACCACCTTGGCCGTGTATTCCGTCTTCCCATCCGCCAGCACCACCTTCACTTCATCCGCGCCCTCGATGACGTGGTTGTTGGTCAGAATGAAACCATCCTCCGACACAATAACACCCGAGCCGAGGCTCTGGGCCTTCTGTTGTCGTTGCCGCCCTCCTTGGCCGAAGGGGTCGCCAAAGAAACGTCGAAACATGGGATCATTCATCAACGGATGCTGGAAAGGCTGCTGCCGGATCATGCGCGTCGAGGAGATGTTCACCACGCTCGGCGCGACCTTCTTCACCACTGGCGCAAAGCTGGTGGCAACTTTCACCTCACGGCTCACGGCTGCCGGCTGCTCGTTCAGCTTCGGCATGGTGTATTTCTCCTTGCCCACGGCATTGCCGAGCACCAGGAACGCAACCACCACTCCGCTGGTCGCGCCCACCAAGGTGGGCAGGATTCTATAAACTCGTTTCATCGTTTCGTTCTCAGATTTCATTCGGTCCAACATCATTCGTTCAATCCTCTACACAGACAGCGAGAGGCGTAAAGCGTTCAACACGCAAATGGCCTCGCGCAGGCCGCCTAACCTAACGTAGCACAAGACCGCCAACCCGCCTTCCGGCCAACGACCGGCCAACGACCTCATTGACCCGGCTTCCGAAACGCCCTATACCTCCCGGCGGGAATTGACACTGAATGAACACGACCCACCAGCGTCCACGACGGAATCAACCCGCATCAGCCGCCCGCACCCTCACCCGCCGCGCCTTCCTGGAACGCGGTTTTGCCGCAGCAAGCCTGCTGGCAATGCCAGCGCTCCTTCCTGCCTCGGCCCGCGCAGCCAGCGGCAGCGTCGCACCCAGCGAGCGCGTCACCGTGGGTTTGATCGGCCCGGGACTAATGGGC
>CAYJNU010000225.1:0-12869 GCA_964371005.1 uncultured Verrucomicrobiota bacterium
CGGCGAACCGTTTGCCAATCGGGTTTTCCCCAGGCCAGTATCTCCGCGCCATCGTCTCGGAGATCACCGCCACTTCTGGTGTCCCTTTGCGATCCTCAGCCGCGAGATCCCGCCCTTGCAGCAAAGGCAGTCGCAGCGTGCGGAAGAAGTCCGGACTGACCGCGCATGACCAGGTCCAACGCGCCGGCGCATCCGGCCCGTCTGAAATCCCCTCCAGGACCATCGGCGATCTCATCCCACCAGCGAACTCCAGGAACGAGGCCGACCCGGCGGCTTCGACATTCGGCAGGGCCCGGATGCGGGTCAGCAATTGCTCGTAGAAACCCAAACGCTGGGCGTCGGCAGGATAACGGCTCTTTGGCAGTTCGACCTCCAGCGCCAGAACCTGCCCCGGGGTCACGTCCAGTCCCGGGTGCAGCAGGTAATGAACGCTGCGCAATGCCAGCCCGGCGCCGATGAGCAACACCACGGCCAAGGCCAGTTCCGTCACAACCAATCCTGAGCGCAGCCACGATCCGCCGCGATCCGTCGAAGCCCGATGGCCGCTCTCTTTCAGGATCCCGTTGAGGTCTGCCCGCCAGATTTGCCAGACCGGCGCCAGACCGCAAAGCAGTCCGGTCAGAGCCACCACCAGCAGGGAGAACAGGAAGACGGGGACGTCCATCTTGATCTCCGCGAAGCGCGGCAGATGCGGGGCGACCAGCCTGGCCAGCAACCCGTGACACCACAGCACCGCGACGAATCCGACCGTGCCTCCCAGCAGTGAGAGCACCAGGCTCTCGGTGATCAACTGCCGCGCCAGCCGCCAGCGTCCGGCGCCCACGGAGGCGCGGATGGCCAGTTCCTTTTGCCGGGTGATGGCCCGCGAGAGCAGCAGGTTTCCCAGATTGGCGCAGGCGATCAACAGTATGCACACGGCCACGCCGATGAGCACCGGCAGTGCAGGGCGGACCGACTCGATCATCTTGCTGTGCAGCGAAGAAACGCGGATGCCCCAATCCTCATTCTCGTTCCGATGTTGATCCTCCAGACGCCGCGCGAGGCCATCCATCTCGGCTTGCGCCTGGCGCACACTGACTCCGGGTTTGAGCCGGCCGATCACGCCGCTCAGACGATAGCCACGGCTCCGGAGCGGGTCGCTGGTCGAACGGCTTTCCAGGAGCGGCAGCCAGAGTTCAGTCCCGTGCGGGAATCTGAAGCCGGGCGGCATGACCCCGATCACCGTCTGGCGTTGGTCGTTCACCACAATCGTCTTGCCGGTCAGGTTGGTGTCGGCGCCGAACAGCCGCTGCCACAGGCCAAACCCCACCACGGCCACGCCGCCGTTCTTTTCATCCTCGGGCGAAAACCCCCGGCCCCACATGGGCTGAACTCCCATCGCGGGGAGCAGTTCCCACGACACGTTTCGCCCCGGGACCCGGCGCACTTGCTCTCCCTGCGTCAGCCAGAATTCCCAACCTTCATGAATGCCCAAATGGGTGAAGCTCCGGCTGGCCGCGCGCCAGTCTCTGAAGTTCGGCAGCGAGACGCCGTAGGCGGCAAGCAGCGCATCTTTGCGGTGGCTTTCATTGAGCTCGACCAGCCGATCAGGGTCTGGGAATGGCACGGGCCGGAGCAGCACCGCTCCAACTATGCTGAAGGTGGCCGTGTTGACCCCGATGCCCAATGCCAGCGTGAGCGCGGCAACCGTCGTAAACCCGGGATTCTTCCGCAGCATCCGCAAGCCGAAGCGAACGTCTTGCACGACCGCTTCGCTGAAACTCGCGCCGCGCACGTCACGGCAATCCTCGCGAAGACTCTGCAGATTGCCGAACCGCTTCCTCGCCTCGCGCGCCGCGACCTCCGGCGACATGCCGGTGGCAACGTTCTGCGCCGTGCCTTGGTCAAGGTGGAACCGCAGCTCCTCGTCAATCTCCCGCTTCACCTCGCGGCGCTGCCAGACCGAGCGAAGCTTCCACCAAAATGCTCGCAGTGTGTTCACGTTTTACGCTTCACGATTCACGACTGGTTCTCATTCGCTCCTGAGCACTTCCATCGGATCCACGTTCGCCGCGCGCCGTGCCGGAGCCAGGCAGGCGACCAGCACCACCAAACCCAGCAACGCACTCACGCCGGCCAGCACAGGCGGATTCAGTGGGCTGACCCCGGCGAGCAATCCCGGCATGGCCGCGCCGGCGAGCACGCCGCCGATCGTTCCCAGCCCGATGCCGATGGCCGCGAGCTGGAATCCCTCACGCAGCACGAGCAGCAGGAGGTCGCGCATCTGCGCGCCCAGCGCCAGCCGGATCCCGAACTCGCGCGTCCGCTGGCCGACGACGTAGGCGACGATGCCGTACAGCCCCACCATTGCCATGGCCGCAGCCAGGAGCGCGAAGGTCGCGAGCATCGTGGAATACATGCGCCGCACGAACAGGGTTTGGCGGATGCGTTCTTCCATCGTGGCCAGCCCGGCGGTCGCCACCAGTTCATCCTGCTCGCGGAGCAATCCGCGCACGCTCGGAGCCAGCGCGACGGGCTCGCCCTTGGTGCGCACCACGATGCCGACGCTGGACTGGGGCATGGCGTAGAACGGCACGTAAACGCCGGGCCGAATTTCGCCTTCCAGTCCGTAGTGCCGGACGTCGCGAGCCACTCCGACAACCTGCAGCCACGGCCCGTTGCTGCCGCGAGAGCGCATGCGCTTGCCCACGGCGTTTCCCTCGGGCCAGAACTGCCGGGCCAGCGTCTCGTTCACAATGACGACATCACGGACATCCTGTTCGGTGAACGTCCGTCCGGCCTGCAAGGCAATGCCCATCGTCTCGAAGTATCCGGGAAAGCTGGCACGCGTCAGCACCACGGGCGTCGGCGAGTCAGGGCCGCCGGGCAGGCCGCCTTCCGGCTCGAAGAAGTTGCCGGAGTGCTGTCCGGAAAACGGGAGCATGGTCGAGGCACTCACGGATTCCACCTCCGGCAACGCGCGCAGGCGGGCGAGGTGCTGGTCGAAGAACGCGAGCCACGCGGACTTTTCGTGGTACTTCGCCCCGGGCAACTGGAGGTTGTACGTGAGCACGCGCTCCGGACGGATGCCAGGATCCACGTCCTGCACGCGAAGGAAGGCCTGGCCGAGCAATCCCGCCACGAGCAACAACACCATCGCCAGGGCGATCTCGCTCACCACGAGGCCGCGCAGCAAACTGACCCGCGCCGCCGTTCCCGTGGCTTGGCGATTGCCCGAGCCTAGGACGCTCCGAAGATCGAGTCGGCCAAGAATGTGCCGGGCTGGAAGGAGTCCAGCGATGGTGGCGCACAACGCAATGGCGGCGCAGATGAAACCCACGAAGCGGTAGTCCATTTCGAGTTGGATCCAGGCCGGCAACTCTGATACGAGCCCGGCGAGCCAGCCGTCGAGCAGCCACCGGCCCAGCAGCACCCCGGCCGCGGCGCCCATCACGGCAAGCAGCAGGCTCTCCGTCAGGAGCTGGCGCACGAGTTGGCCGCGCGAAGCGCCGAGCGCCGCCCGCAGACCCAGCTCTGGAGCGCGGGCGAGCGAGCGTGCCAGCATCAGCCCGGCGGTGTTCGCGCACGCAATGAGCAGCAGCACGGTCACCGCACCTTGCAGCACCGCCGCGACGATCCGGCCGTCGCCGAGATACCGCTGCAAGAGCGGTTGCACCGACGGCGAGGTGATTTCGTTCTCCTTGGCTTCCGGAATCCGGCCCCGATGAATTCGCAGTAGGTCCGCCGAGGCTTGCTCGACCGTGACGCCGGGCTTGAGTCGCCCGACCGCCATGCCGCTGTAGTACCGGGGTTTCGACTGGAACGGAATCCAAACGGCGGCCCGCGACGGCAGCACCGCCGTCTTTGGCAGCACACCGATGATCTCGTAAACCTCCGCATCAATCGTGACGTTCCTGCCCACGACGGCACGATCCCCGCCAAACCACTCGGTCCAGATATGATGACCGATCAAGGCGACCTTCGGTCCGCCGCGCAACTCCTCGTCCGCCCGGAACATCCGGCCCAGCACCGGCTGCAAGCCGAACACGTCCGCGAGATCATGGGTGACGCGCTGGCCTGACAGGCGGGCGGTCGTGCGCCCGGCGGCGAGGCTGAACTCATCGCTGCTCCACATGGCCATGCCGGCGAAGGTTTGATTGTGCTCCCGCCATGCCTCGAAGTCGGCGTAGTTGATGCCCGTGTAGCGGAGATTCCATTTCGGCGCCGTCTCATCGAGATCAACCAGCCGGTCCGGATGCGGGAAAGGCAGCGGCTTGATGAAGAGCCCGTTGACCAAGCTGAAGACGACCGTGTTGCCGCCGATGCCAAGCGCGAGAATCAGCACCGCGACCGCCGTGAATCCCCGGTCCTTCGCCAGCCGGCGCAGGCCGAAGCGAACGTCGTGCAGCGTCGTTTCCCCAAAACTCGCGCCCCGCGCCTCACGGCATTCCTCGCGGACGCTCTGCAAATTGCCGAACCGTTTCCGCGCCTCGCGCGCCGCGTCCTCCGGCGTCATGCCGGCGGCGAGATTCTCCGCCGTGCGCTGCTCGAGGTGGAAGCGCAGTTCCTCGTCAATCTCCCGCTTCACCTCGCGCCGCTGGCGCAGCGAGCGGACCTTCGACCAGATGGTTCGCAGTGTCTTCACGATTCAACGATTCAACAGTTCACGCATCACGTTTCACGTTTCGCTCAACCCTTCTGCGGCTCGACAAAGCCGCTGCGTTTCAGGAAGCGCAGGAGCTGGGTTTCCTGCTCGGTCGGTTTCGAGCCGCGCAGCCAGTCCTTGAACCACCAATCCATGAAGTGCGGATGACCCTTCGCCTTCCAGCCTTCATCCAAGGCAAGATGCCGCTCCGGATCGTCGTACTGGCGGACCTGCTCCTCGATTTGCGCCTTGGTCAACCGTTGATACTTCTCGTAGTGAACGACGCCCGGGCCGTCGAGACGGCCTTTCAGATGAGCCGGCTCGGCGTCAGGGTAGCCCAACACCACCGCGATGAGCGGGAAACAATACGTTTCGGGCAAATCCAGCAACTTCCACACGCGCGCCATGTCTCCGCGATGAATGCCGTTGGTGATCAGGTAATCAATCTTCAGCGACCGGGCGGCGATTGCGGCGGTCTGGGCGGCCAGCGAGGCGTTCACGCTGGCGGTGACGAAGGCCGTCAGGTTGTCGGGGTAGTAGGCATAGCCCAGAAGCCCGGCACAATCTCTCAGGCGATTGAAATCCACGCAGTAGAGCAGCATGGCGCCGCCTTGATAGGTGCAGACGTCCTTCATCAGCTTCCGGTCCTTGACCACCACAATCGAGTAGCTCTGCATGTTCGAGGCGTTCGCCGCGCGGACGCTCGCCTTCACGATGGTTTCCAGGGCCGATTCCGGCAGGGGCTTGTCCAGGAAGTTGCCGTGGATGGTTCGCAGGCTGCCGATGGTCCGGAGCGTTTCGTTGGCGGGAACCGCCCGTCCGGCAGCAGGCTGCGGTTCACTCGCGGCCGCTCGCGCGGTTTGGCCTTGCCGGCCGAGCAGCAGAATTCCTCCGCCCAGCACGGTGCTTTGTTTCAGGAATCTCCGACGATTGGTTTTTGTTTTCATGGGATTTGAGTGGGCCATGGATTGATGGGTTTCATTCGCTGCGCAAAGCCTCCATTGGGTCAACGCGGCTGGCACGCAGGGCGGGCAGCAGACAGGCCAATGCCGAAATAACGCCCAGGACCACCGCCGTCGTGATGAGCATGCCGGGATGGAACGGCGAAACCTCGGATAGGATGCTCCGCATCGCCTGGGCCGCCAACGCGGCGCCCACGATGCCGAGAATCATTCCGGCGCAGAACAGGCGCAAACCCAGCGACAGGTATTGCCGCCCGATCTGAACCGGCAACGCGCCCAGGGCCATGCGCACCCCAATCTCACGCCGGCGCCGCGCCACAGCGAAACTCAGCACACCGTACGTCCCCACCGCCGCCAGCAGCAACGCCACGCTGGCAAAGACGCCCGACAACAGCACGGGCGAACGCCGCATCAACAGCGTGTCGGCGATCCGGACCTCCATCGGGCGCAGGTCATTGACGGGCAGCTCGAGTTCGATGGCCCGCATCACTCGCTCCACCGTGGGCGCGAGGGCGTCCGGTCGTTGGTCGGTGCGGATGACGACATAGAGGTTGTCGTCGCTCACCACATTGTCCCGGAACGGCAAATAGAGGGTGCCATCGTTGGCGGGCTCGGTCAGTTCCGTCTGTTTCACCGCGCCCACGAGGCCGATGACTCGGAACCGCATTCGATCGGGAACCACTTCCGGCCCGTCATACACCCACTGCCCGACGGGGCTGGCGTCTCCCCAACTCCGGCGGGCGAATGCCTCGTCCACAATGCACACCCGCTCGTCGCGATGAGATTCCAGGCCGTCGAAGAGACTCCCGGCCTTCAACGGAATGCCGAGCGCCCGGAAGTAATCGCCGGCCACGCCATAGATGTTCGGCACGATGGGCAGAAAATCCGACGCCGCAGTGGCGCGGCCTGCCGGAGACATCACCCGTCTTTGGTTGCCGCTCGCCTTGCCGCCGACGGGGACGTTGTTCGCGATTCCGACCGCGCGCACGCCTGGTTGCCCCGCGAGGGCCTCGACGGCCCGCTCGGCAAATTTGAGGCGCTCCAAGTGTTCAAAGTAGTTCGGGTGCAGCATCGAAACGTGTCCGGCCAGAACCGCGTCCGGTCGGAATCCGGGCGAGATTTCCATCGTACGTTTCAAATTGACCGCCAGGAGCCCGGCACTGCTGACCAGGACAAAGGCGAGGGCGACTTGCGCCACAACGAAGCCGTGACGCAGCCGTTCCGCCGCGTGAGTGCCGGTGTCGCCGCGGGTGTTGGTGTGAAGCGCGTTGGCCAGATGACTGCGAATGACGAACCACGCCACCGGGATTCCAGCCACGATTCCCATCATCACGGCCACAGCCAGCGCGACCGAAACGACGCGTCCGTTCAGCGCCACGCCCAAGCCCAACGGCAGTTGGTTCACCCCGAACACCGACAGCAGACGAACCGCGACCAAGCCGAACCCAAGCCCGCACACACCGCCGATCAAGGTCAGCAACACGGTCTCGGTCACGACCTGCCGCGCCACGTGAGCCCAGGTCGCGCCCAGCGATTGCCGGATGGCCAGCTCCGCGGCCCGTGCGCTGGCCCGGACGAGCAGCAGGTTGATCAGGTTCGCTGCGCCGATCACCAGCAGGAGCAGCCCGCCCGCCTGCAGGAGCAGCAGCGTCGGACGGATAGAGGCCACATGATCGGCGTGGAGCGACGCCACGACGGTGCGAAAGCCGGAGGCCTCGACTTGTTTTGCGTATGGGAAATCGCGGCCCACGACCGCGTTCTGGGCTGCGATCTGCGCCTGCGCTTCGGCGAACGTCGCTCCGGGTTTGAGCCGGGCAATGAGTTCGCAATCCCCGCTATTGTGAAGGCTGTTGATGTTGCGCTGTTCCGGGCTGGAGGAAAGCGGTAAGAGAATCGCCGCCTGCGACGAGAGAAACCGGAATCCCGGTGGCAGAACGCCCACGATGGTTTTGTTGAACCCGTTGATCCGAATCGTACTGCCCACGATGTCCTGACGCGCGCCGCAGGGTTGCCGCCAGTAGGCATCACTGAGAATCGCCACGTGGTGCGTCTGAAAACTCATTTCCTCCTCGGTGAAGGATCGTCCCAGGAACGGCCTGACTCCCAGCGTCCCAAGAAAGTCTGTTGACACGCGGAGGATGTCCATTCGCCGTCCCGCGCCGGGTTCGCCGACAATCGCGGCATCCGCCTTGTAGGCCGCCACCGATGAAAACGCGGCGATGCCGTCTCGCCGGTTGTAGAGGTTGGGGATTGATGACTGTGACCGGCCCAACTCGGCCTGGGGATACTCATTGAACATCGCCACCAGGCGCTCCGGCTCGGGAAACGGAAGCGGCCGGATCAGGATTCCTTCGACGACGGCAAAGATCGCCAGGTTCGCGCCGATACAGAGTGCCAGCGTCAGCACGGCAACGGCGGTAAAGCCGGGCTGCTTGCGCAACAGCCGCAAGCCGAAGCGAACGTCCTTCAATGTGCTTTCGCCGAGACTCGCGCCGCGCGCCGCGCGGCATTCCTCGCGGACGCTCTGCACGTTGCCGAACCGCTTCCGCGCCTCGCGCGCCGCTTCCTCGGGCGCCATGCCGGCAGCAAGATTCTTCGCCGTGCGCTGCTCCAGGTGGAAGCGCAGTTCCTCGTCAATCTCGCGCTTCACCTCGCGCCGTTGCCAGAGGGAACGAAAACGAAACCAAGTTCTGTGAATCCAATTCATCGGGCACTCCTCGCGGTTGACGATTGCGGCTTGGCAACGGAGAAACGGCGTTCTAGTGTGGGCCTATGAAAGCCATCGAAGTGGCTGAGGAAAACGGCGTCTTGAAGTTGCCGTCCGGCGTCGCGTTGCCCGCGCATGCCCGGCTCGCTGTGCTCGTGTTGGAGCCCGAGGAACCGAGCGGTGTGCAGATCGCGCATTTGGCCGAGGCGAGCGGCGCCTGCGATTTCCTCAAGACCGAGCCGGAAATCTACAGCGACGCCGACATCCTCCCGGGAAGGGCGAACCCGCGCTTCCGCAAGTAATCCGCGCATGTTCCAGCCGGGCGAGATTGTCCACGCGGCGTTTCCGTTCACGGACTTGACGGGCGCCAAGCGACGGCCCTGCCTCATCCTGGCGCAATGTGACTGGCCGGAGGATTTCCTGGTCGCCTTCATCACTTCGTCCTCCGGCGTTCCAACCTCGGCGCACATGGTGGCCGTTGACCCAAGCCACTCGGACTGGCGCACAACCGGCCTCAAGCGACCGTCCTGTATCCGCGTTGACAAACTCACGACCCTGCACGAATCCGTCATCAGTGGCGCCATCGGCGTGCTGCCCGCCGATGTCATGAAAGCCGTGCGAGCGAACTTGCGAACGTTGCTCTGTCCCAGCGACGCGCCTGGCGATTGAGGGCAACCAGGAGGCCGCCGCGCAAGGTGCAGGCGCACGGCTTCTGCCCATGAGCCACCCGGCGCGACATTCTCTGCCGTGCGCTGCTCCAGGTGGAAGCGCAGTTCCTCATCAATCTCCCGCTTCACCGCGCGCCGTTGCCAGAGCGGGCGGAGTTTCGACCAGATGGTTCGCAGTGTATTCACGTTCTACGCATCACGTTTCACGATTCACTTTCATTCGCACCTCAGCGCCACCATCGGGTGCATGCCTGCTGCGCGCCGCGCGGGAAGCCAAGTGGATAACAGAGCCACCACGAACAGCAACGCAGCCGCGCCCGAGATCAGAATCCAACCGAATATGGGCACACCGGCGAGCCGGACCGGGTCGCGCGCGGGCGAACCCTCGGGTATCATACTGTCCAGGACGCGCATGACGACGTAGGCGCCGGCGGCGCCCAGCAAGGTTCCCCAGGACACCAGCCGCAGCCCGTGTCGAAGCACGAGCCAGAGGATGTCGCACCGCCGTGCTCCAAGCGCCATACGGATGCCCATTTCTCTCGTGCGCAAGGCAGTCACGAAGGCGGTGACGCCATAGACGCCTACGGCGGCAAGAACCAGGCCCAGCATGCCAAATACCGCAAGTAGACTGGTCACGAGTTGAGTGCCGCGCATCGCTCCATCAATCCGCTGGCGCACGGTGCTCACGGCATAAACCGGCAGGTTGGGATCGAGTTCGGCCACGGCCTGCCGTACGGCCGGAACAATGGTCGCAGGCGGGGCCACGGTTCGCAGGACCACTGTTCCGCCTGTCGAGATGTCGTCCTGGGCCCACGGACGATAGACCTGCAGCCGGGTCGCGGGTTTGTCCATATCAGCCGGGAACTTCACGTCCCCGACAACGCCGACGATTTCCATCCACCGGGGAACGGTGGGGTCGCCGATGCTGACCCGCTTGCCAAGCGGGTCTTGCCCGGGCCAGAACTGACGGGCCAAGGTTTCGTTGATGATCGTGACCGGCAGATGCCCGAGCTTGTCCTCGGGAGTGAAAACCCGACCTTGGCGAAGCCCGATCCCCAGCGTCTGGAAATATGCGCAGCCGACTGTCGGACAGGAGGCGAGAGGGATCGCATTGCGCGGTGGAGCGGGCTGATCCCCAACCCGCAATGGCTGTGTGTTCCAGTAGGCCACGATCGGCAGATCCGTAACAAATGCGGCGGACTGCACCCCCGGCAGCGCGGTCAACCGTTCCTCCAACTGCCCGAAGAGAGCCAGACGTCGCTCGATCGGATACGCATCCTTGGTTACTTCCACCTGCACCGTCAACAAACCGTTGGCATCCCAGCCAGGGTCCAGACGCACAAATCGCTGAAGCAGGGTCACCGTCGCACCAGCTCCGACCAACAACATCAGTGCCAGCGCCCCTTCTCCCACGATCAACCCGCACTGGAGACGGTGATGGGCGCGCGACCCGAGGGCACCGCGAACGCTCTCCCTCAGTCTTTCAATGAGGTTTGCCCGGACCGCGAGCCATGCCGGTGCCGTGCCAAACGCCACGACAGTGACCAAGCAGCACGCGAGTGAGCATACGAAGACCGACTTGTCAAAGGCGATGGAGACACCGAGCGAAAAGCGGCTGAACAGGAGGGCCACGCCCCAGCGAGCAAACAGCAGCCCCAGCCCCGTGCCCAAGAGCGAAATCAAGAGGCTCTCGGTAAGTAGTTGCCGCATTAGTCGCCCCTGGCTGGCCCCCAGCGCAGCGCGTAGCCCCAGTTCACTGAAACGGCTGGCGTTGCGGGCGAGTTGGAGATTCGCAAGGTTGGCGCAGGCAATCAACAAGACGAAACTGGTCAGGCCAAACAAAAACCAAATGCTCTCGCGTTGGTTTTCGCCCGTCAGCGAGTCGGTCAGCGTGACCAGGCGCGCGCCGCAACCGGCATCATAATGAGGATGCTCAGCCGCTAAGCGCACTGCCACTCGGTTCAGGTCCGCCCGCGCCTGTGCCAGCGATGCGCCGGGTTTGAGGCGGCCAATGATTTCGAGGAATCGGTTTTCGCGATCCCTGGCCTCTTCGGTCGTCATGACCAACGGTCGCCATGCGTGGACGCGACCGAATAGATGTGGGCTATCAAAGCTGGCCGGCATTACGCCGATCACGGTGACCGGCTTCCCGTCGAATCGAAGCGTCCGCCCGACGATATTTGTGTCGCCCCCGGCGTGGCTCAGCCAGAACGCGTGACTTAGCACGACCACCTGAGGCCGGCCTGGCTGCATTTCTGCCCTCGTGAACGCGCGGCCAAGCATCGGTTGGATCCTCAAGGCGGGGAACAACTCGGCCGTCGTCAAAACCGCGGTGAGGCGCTCGGCTGGCTGCCCAGGCAAACCATAGTTGAATCCTCCCCACGTGCAGGCCGCCAGCTCATTGAAAACCTGGCTCTGTTCGCGGTAATCGCTGAAATCGGCACGCGAATGAGACCAGGTCTGCGATTGCGGGGAAGTGCGATAGATGCGAACCAGTTGCTCGGAATCAGGATACGGCAATCGCTGAAGTAGAAGCGGCCGGAGCACGCTGAACATGGCCAAGTTTGCACCTATTCCCAGCGCCAGCGTGAGCACGGCAACGGTCGTGAACCCAGGACTCTTCCGCAACATCCGCAGCCCAAACCGAATGTCCTGCCACGTCGCCTCGCCAAAACTCGCGCCGCGTTTTTCCCGGCAGTCTTCGCGAACACTCTGCAAATTGCCAAACCGCTTGCGCGCCTCCCGCGCCGCCTCTTCAGGTGACATGCCGTTGGCAATGTTCTCCGCCGTGCGCGCTTCGAGGTGGAAGCGCAGTTCTTCGTCAATCTCCCGCTTCACCTCGCGCCGTTGCCAGAGCGAGCGGAGTTTCGACCAGATGGTTCGCAGTGGGTTCATGTTTTACGCCTCACGCCTCACGTTTCATTCGCACCGCAACGCCACCATCGGATCCACGCGTGCGGCGCGGCGGGCGGGCAACCAGCAGGCCAGCAATGCCACCAGCATCATGAGCGTGGCGCTGGCGGCAAACATCCACGGATTGCGCGTGGGCATGCCGTACATCTCCCGAATGAGCACTTGGGTCAGCGCCAGCCCTCCGAGCAAACCCACGCCTGTGCCACAAGCGGCCAACACCAAACCCTGGCGCGTGATCATTCCCAGAACGGTCCGCGAAGTGGCTCCCAACGCCATGCGAATGCCGATCTCTCGGCTGCGCTGGGTGACTGTGTAGGCCATCACGCCGTAGATGCCCAAACCGGCCAACGCGACCGCCACCGCAGCCAAGAGGCCCGAGAAATTCAGGAAGATTCTCTCGAAGGCGACGCGGTCGGCCAGGCGTTGTTCCATCGTCCGGATGTCATACAGCGGTTGGGTGGGATCAATCTGGGCCACGCTGGCACGGATGATTCCCGCCAAGGCAAGCGGGTTGCCTCGGGTTCGCACCAGCATCGCCATGGATGCGCTCGCGTGCTGCGGAAACGGGAAGAGGACGCGCGCTGACGCGTTGTTGCCCTGGCCGCCGGCGCGATCAGAAACGACACCGACAATCGTCGGGGCGCCGTTGCCAAAAGCCAGTGTCTGCCCCAGCGGTTCCTGATCGGCCAAGAAAGCCCGCACGAAAGCCTCGTTGACCAAAGCCACCTCCGGCCTGCCCAAGCGGTCTTGTGGGGTGAAACTGCGGCCCCGCACGAGGCGGAGGCCGGTGAGGTTCAGGTAACCGGTATTCACGATGGAGCAGCCGGCCTGTACCGGTTTGTCGCGCTGACCTGTAAGCGTGGTCGTCAGTGAGCCGCCGCCCGAGGCGTTATCCAAGGGAAGCCCCAAACCAATGCCGACCTCCTCCACACCGGGAAGCGCACGGATGGCTTCCAGCAACCGGAGTGCGCCGGTAGCCGTGATATCCGCCGTGT
>CAYJNU010000226.1:0-12858 GCA_964371005.1 uncultured Verrucomicrobiota bacterium
GCGAACTGCAACGCGCTGGTAATTGATAGCCAGCCCGCGGTCAGATGGCGGCTGGTGGGAGCCGGCCGCAGATGATCCCGCCGCCGCCGTCGCGCTCAGACTGCTCGAACTGCTCTTGGCCCACTCGTTCCAGGAGTTTTCGCATGGCGATTTGCTTTTCATGGCCAGTGAACAGCCACCCGGAAACGACAAACACCTGAGCGAGGATCGCGGGAGCTTCGGCGACGCCCACGCATCTTGCCATTCGATCGAGAAACTGCCGTCCGGCTTGATCTCGAACAGCAGCCAGACATATCGCGAAGCGGCCGAAGTCACTCTACAGACTGTTGGCCCATCCGAATCCGGGATTTTGCGCTGTCATGCGCTGGTACTATCGCATCGGTCGGCGAGTCTGGCCCTACGAGCTTTGGCATTGGTTCATCTATGATCGCCGGACTGCATACGGACCAACCGTCGCCGGGTTTCTTGGGCGGCGGGAGGAAAGGTCGTCGAGGACCGTCGTGTTGTCCTGCGCTGTCGGACCGGATGCGATCCTCGGATGCACCGAATCACCCCGAAGTTGATCAAGCCGTTTCCAAATCCACGAATGCGCCTCGATGGCACATATAGAACGGTGCGTAGGAATGGGGTGTGTTGCAATGACACACCCAGACTCAGTTGAACGTCAGTAATTCCGAATTGTATCAACTGATTACCAATAGCTTATGCACTTAACGCGACGTGGCACGCGCTCAGCTTTGGAATGAAGCGTCACAAAGACATGAACAAAGAGAAAGGACATGAATATGATGCTGACAAGATGGCAACGACCTGAGTTAACAAGCTGGCCCGTGTTTGGTCGGCTGTCGGACCTGCGGACGGAGATTGACCGCCTGTTCGAATCGCCCTTAACGGAGCTAGCCCGCACTTCGAGCTTGTTGAGTGGCTGGATGCCGGCCGTGGACCTGTTCGAAGACAAGGACCACTTCATCGTCAAAGCCGAGCTGCCGGGCATGAAGAAGGACGACATCGAACTGAGCCTGCACGAGGGCTGCCTCAGCATTTCGGGCGAGCGACGCACCGAGCGCAGACAGGAGGACGCCGAGGTTCACCGCTCAGAGCGGTTTGTGGGCCGATTCCAACGCACGCTCTCACTGCCAGCGCCGGTGGCCGCGGACAAGATCACCGCCCAATACAAGGACGGCGTCCTGACGGTCACACTGCCCAAGACCGAGGAGGCCAAGCCGAAACAGATTGATGTGAAGGTGGGGTAACCAGAACCGTTCCGGCGGGGCCGAATGCCGGCCGGAACCCAGCCAATAACCAATGAATATGAGCGCTACACTGCAAAAAGAACCACGCACTGAAACCCAGCCCTCCCGCGTCGAATACGTGACGCCGCCGGTGAACATCTACGAAACCAAGACCGACTACGTGCTGGAGGCTGAGATGCCGGGCGTCAACAAAGACGGGCTCGAAGTCACCCTGGAAGGCAACGAGATCACCATCCATGGCCGCCGGACACCGGAGACTGTCGCTGGTGAACCCCTGCTCCGCGAACGCTATCCGGCCGAGTTTCGCCGGGTCTTCGAACTGGATCCGGCTTTGGACACGGGCAAGATTTCGGCGAAAGTCGAGCAGGGCTTGCTGACGCTCGTTCTGCCGAAATCCAGCCGCCAGCAACCGCGGCGCATCGCGGTCGGCGACTGAACGGGCTGTTCGAGGAATGGCCGCGTGCATGACCGCACGGCGGCCAAACAAGGAAGGAGAAAGGTACAGGGCAAGCCGGGCCCCGAGGGGCCGGCTTGCCTTGCTGGAATTGCGCGTTGATTCCGACGATGTCGCGATTGCGCGGGGTTCCCACGTCGTTCAGCACGAGTAAACCGGAACAGACGGTCGTGCGGGATGTGGTGAGCGCGGTGCGCGGCGTGGTACGCAGCGCTGAAGCGAGGTCGCTCAAGGACGCCCAAAGCGATCTCCACCTGCTTCGGTCTCGCATCGCCTGACGCGCCGGCACCGGCCAGCCAGAACGCCAAACGAGGACACCGCCACACAACTTCACCACTCCCGGACGCGATAGAAGCGGTGGGAGTTCGCGATGGAGGAGTCAGGCAAGGCTAGAATCGCTCCTGTGCCCGCGGCCAGCGGAAGCCCACTCCACTGTGCGTCATCCAGCGACTCTTTGTACTCCAACTGGTAAACACGGCCACGCTGTGAAGGCATAGAAACCGTGAAAATCCCGTTACTCCACCCAAGCGAAACCGGGACGGCGTCGCGGAGCAGCGGGCCGGCGGTCGTCAGGGCGAAGTTATGGTAATGGCCTGCGGCAATCGCGCTGACCGTTTCCAAGCCCACCGGCACGTTTCTTTGTCCTGCGCTGTTGGATCCCCAAACGACCACCGATCCGTCGGCTTTGAGCGCGAGGCTGTGGTCGTAACCTCCCGCAATCGCAACGACGCTTGTCAGCCCGGCGGGTATGCTTGTCTGGCCGCTGGAGTTATATCCCCATCCGACGACTGTTCCGTCGGCCCGCAAGGCGAGACTGTGATGAAACCCAGCGGAAACAGCCACCACATTGGTCAAGTCCGATGGCGTATTGGTTTGGCCACTGGAGTTGAGTCCCCATGCCACAACTGAACCATCTGCGCTCAGCGCCAAGTTATGATTACCCCCAGCAGCGATGGCGATGACGTTGGTCAATCCGGCAGGACAATTGGCCTGACCGTAGGTGTTGTCGCCCCATGCGGCCAATGTGCCGTCGTTCTTGAGGACCAAGGTGTGCTTGAACCCTCCGGCCGCCATCACCATCTCTGCCAACCCCACGGGAACGCTGCTTTGGCCACCGCTGTCACTGCCCCACGCCGTCAACGTGCCATCCTTTCTGAGCGCCAAATTGTGGTAACCGCCAGCAGCGATGGCCACCGTGTTCGTGAGGTCTGGAGGCAGATTCGTTTGCCCGAAGACGTCGCTTCCCCATGCTGCGACGGTCCCGTCACTGCTGAGGGCGAGGCCGCCATCCCCACCGCCGGCAATCGAAACGAGGTTGGTCAGGCCAGCAGGCATGGTGAGCTGGCCTGATCCGTTTCGCCCCCAACCTGCCAACGGCGACACCACCAGCGTCGCGCTGTTCGTCACCGTCTCGAAGGCGTTGCTCAGGATCACCGAGTAAACGCCCTCCTGTCCGAACTGAACATTCGTGAGGGTCAGGCTGCTGGCGGTGGCCCCGGCGAGATCGCCACCGTTGAACCGCCATTGGTAACTCAGCGGAATATTGGCTTGTGCCGTGATGCTGAACGTGGCAGTGCCGCCCGGAAATGTAGATCTGTTCTGCGGCGGGCTGGTGATCCGGCTCGGGACCACGGTCAGGGTGGCATCGGAACTGAGTTCTCCGCCGAGCGCGTTGCTCACCGTCACCGAGTACGACCCGGCGTCAGCCAACTGAACGTTCGTCAGGGTGAGCGATGCGTTGGTTTTGCCCGCCATCTCGGTGTCGTTGAACCGCCACTGATACGTCGCGGAGGTCGCAGTGTTCGCCAGCACCACGAAGCTCGGATTGTCACCAACTAGGGAGATTTGAGTTCGGGGTTGGTAAGCGATGACGACCGGTGCCACGGCGAGATTCATGCCGGCGTTGGTCACCGCTCCAAACTGGTTGCTCACAATGATGGAATACTCGCCGGCTTGAGCCAGTTGCACGTTGGTCAGAGTCAACGTCGCATTCGTCGCACCGGGCAGGTTGGTTCCGCAGAAGATCCATTGGTAGCTCAACGGGGTGGTGCTGATGGCGGTGACGCGCAGCAGCGCCGCCATACCGACGGCGGTTGGCGGGACCAAAGGACGCCCCAACAGCGGCGGGCCATCGTCGGCGATCAGCACGAAACTCCCCCAGGTCTCGCAGGCAAGCGCCACCACATTCGTGAGGCCCGCCGGCACGTTCGTCTGGCCATAATCGTTCCGTCCCCAGGCCAGCACTCTGCCATCTCCGCGCAGGACGAGGTTGTGGTCGAGCCCACAGGCGATGGCGACGACATTGGTGACACTGGTTGGCACGGTTAGCTCCCCGTAGCCCTGGTTCTTGCCCCAGGTGGCCAGCGTGCCGTTGGTTCGCAAGGCGAGGGCATGATCACCACCCACGGCAACTGCCGTGAAGCCCACCGTGCTGGGCGCCGACGGAAATGAGCCGCCGGTGCGCGCGGCACCCCACCCCACCAGCGTCCCGTTCGCCCGGAGCGCAACGCTGTAGAACGATCCCACGGCGGCGCTGATGACATTGGTCGCAGCCGGAGGGACGTTTAGCAGCCTGTAGCTGGAGTTCGAGTTCCCCCACTCCAGCACCTTTCCGTCCGGGCGCAGTTGGAGAACATGCTGTGCCGTGCTGCCCAACGCCAGACCCGCAGTGTTCACCTGGGCTTCGGGAGGCGCATTGCTGACGCCCCGGCTGTAGATGTTTCCCCAGAAACGCACCGTCCCGTCGCCGCGAAGCGCGAGGCTGTGCGTGCTGCCGGCCGCGATGCCGACAACATTGGTCACGTCGTCCGGCACTCTTGCCTGACCGTAATCGTTTTGACCCCAGGCGGTCACCGTTCCATCCGCGCGCAAGGCGAGAACATGACCGTCCCCCGCCGCCATCGCGACTGCATTGGTCAAATCAACCGGCATCTTCATTTGACCGAACATTCCTTCTCCCCAACCGAGCACCCTCGTGTCGGCATGGATGAGAAGTGGCAAGGAGGACCAACCCAGTATGGCAACGCAGAAGGCGCATGCGATTCGGGAGTGACTCTTCATAGCTTTATTCCTTTGTCGTTCTGCATCTGTCGGGCAGTGCGTTTGACTTCCAGTCTGAGCTTGCTCATGTCCCAGCCATGGCGGTCGAACGTGTTTATGAGGCACCGACCCTCGCAAAGCGAGTGAATTCCCTCATCTGCGGGTGACCAGCGGTTGCTGGCACTGCCAAGCACGGACAAGAATGTCCACGCTCCGGAACCTACCGCACCGCCGTCCGCGCCAGTTTCCCCAGATCTTCGCCGGCACGAAAGGGACGCAGCCGGAAGCTGTAGCCCTGTTCCTGGCAGGGAATCAGGTATTGCTCGTGCGGCCACGCGCCCCAACTGTTGTCGCCGCCCACACCTTGCTGTTTCCAGTCGAGGTTCAGGACGGTGAAGTCACGCTTCGGCAGCTCGAACGGATGTTCGGCGGATTGTAGGTCGTCGGTGGTGTGATGTTGCGCGTTGACGCTCAACAGCGGCAGGCCGACGGCGAGCAGGCCCACGCCTTTCTGGTTCGTCAGCGCCACCCAGCGCACGTCCACTTTGTTGCCGGTTTCGCCGGGCTCGACGTAATCGCGGAAGAACTGCCCGGCCACCGCGCCGGAGTAGAGACCGACACGCGCGTCCTTGCGGTCGCAATAGGTTTCGTGCGGGCCGGGGCCGAACCACGTAATGCTCTCGAAGCCGGCGGGCAAGACCATCTGCATGCCGAGGCGCGAGAGCTTCGGCAGGTCGGTCTTGGTCGGCGCGAACTTGGCGTCCACCAGGATGTCACCGCTGGCCAACACCGTGTAGGTCGTTTCCCAACTGGCGCCCACTTTGGGCAGTGTTTGCGCAACCTTCACCGCGAGGCGGCTCGCGTTCGCAGCCTCGACAACGACGCTGCGAGTCTCCACGCCCTCATGCGCCGTTCGCCAGACGCCCTGGGACTGGGCCATGTTGCGGCCGCGATCGTTGTCGGTCGGGGCGCGCCAGAAATCGGGCCGCAGCGGCGACTCGATCAGTTCCGCGCCGTTGAACTTCAGTGACGCGAGCGTGCCGGCCTGCTTGTCGAACGTGACGGCGAAGTCCTTCCCGCTGATCACGGCTTGGGTGGGGCTCTTGGTCACGCTGAGTTTCGGAAGCGAGAGCAAATCCTGCCCAGCCGCGGGCTCAGTGTCTGGCAGCTTGAACTGATCCCAGGCCAACTCGTGCCCCTTCTTCACCCAAGGCTCGTCCTGCTTGAGCCGGAAGCTGACTTCGAGGAAATACTCGGCGCCCGGTTGTGCCGTGAACGGTTTCACGGGAATGGCGAGTTGCGTCGTGGCGCGTGGCGCAAGGTCCGGCGCGGGAAGCTCGCCTTTCTGGAGTTCCTTGCCATCGCCCGTCAACCGCCAGCCCACGACCGCGATGTTCTTCAGGTTCACGAAGTCGAACCAGTTCTTCACCTCGAGCTTCCGCGCGGCGAGATCGGCGGGCTTGCAGTGGATGTATTGGTAGATGTGCTTCACTTCGAGCATGCCAGGATGCGGCTTGCGATCAGGCGTGACGACGCCGTTGCACAGGAAGTTCTGGTCGCTGGGCGTGCCGGGCGGACCGTAATCGCCGCCGAAGGCCCAGTAAGTTTCGGACTTGGCCGGCTTGGTTTCCTTCGCCTTCGTGAGGTCGAGCCAGAGCACCAGCGCGTCATCCGCACCGCGGTCGGCGTTCGCCAGTTCCGTCGCACTGAGCGCGCGGCTGTAAATGCGCGCCTCGCGAATCACCCCGGCGACCGGCCGGGTCAGGTTCTCGGCGTTGTTGCCGACCATCACGAGAAAAGCGTTGCGGTTCACCTTCGCCGCGCAAGCGGCCTCGCCCACGGGCTTGCCGTCCACGAACAGCCGAAGGACCTGGCCATCAAACGCGCCGGCGACGCGATGCCATTGCCCGATCCAATCCGCCGGGAGCGCCGCATTGACCGTGTTCCAGCGGCCCTCGCCAAACACAAAAAACTCGAGGCCACGGTCAGTTTGCTGAAGCGCCCACTGCGAATCGCCCTTGCTCAGAAAGGTGCGATGGCCATTGCCAGGTGCAGGTTTCAACTCAACTTCCAGCGTGAGCGGGCCAGCGATGTTGAGGGCATCGCTCTCCGGCACGCGAACAGCGCCGGCTTGCACGTCGTCCACTTTCACCGGCTTCTCCACGCGGCAGACGAGCGCGTTCTTGCTGAGGTCGGTGACGGAAACCTGCGCCGGCACGGGTTTGCGCTGGGCCTGGTCCACCCAATCCCAGATGAAGCCGCCCTGGAGATGCGGTCGGCTGTAGATCAAATCCCAATAGAGCCACATGTTGCCGCTGCTGTTGCCCATCGCGTGCGCGTATTCGCACATGATGTAGGGACGCGTCTGCGGTTTGCTTGAATACTCGGCCAGTTCGCGCGGCGGCGGATACATCGGGCAGACGATATCCGTGTGCGGCCGGCGGCCAGCCCGCTCGTAATGCACCGGGCGGCTGGCGTCGCGCTGCTTGATCCACGCGGACGTGGCCTCGAAGTTCGGGCCGTCGCCGGCTTCGTTGCCGAGCGACCAGATGACGACCGAGGGATGGTTCTTGTCGCGCTCGACCATGCGGATGGTGCGGTCCATGTGCGCATCCTTCCATTCCGGGAAGTTGGCCAGCGATTCCTTGCCGTAGCCCATGCCATGGCTCTCGATGTTCGCCTCGTCAATCAGGTAAAGGCCATAGCGGTCACACAGGTCGTACCACGCCGGGTGATTCGGGTAATGGCAGGTGCGGACGGCGTTCACGTTGTTCTGCTTCATCACGAAGATGTCCTGGATCATGCCCGCAACATTCACAGCCTGGCCGAGGTCGGGATGAATCTCGTGCCGGTTCACCCCCTTGAACAACACGCGCTGGCCGTTGACCAGCAGGTCGCCGTTCTTGATCTCGACCTTGCGGAAACCAACGTTCACGGGGATGACTTCCAGAACCTTGCCCGCGCCATCTTTCAGCGTGAGGAGCAACTTGTAGAGGTTCGGCGTCTCGGCGGTCCATTTGAGCGGATTGGGAATGCTCTGCAAAATCTCGGCCTGGCCACCGCTGCCGTCGGGCGCGACGCGCAGTTGAATTCTAGGCCTGGCGATCTCCTTGCCGGCGGCGTCCAACAGCACGCCTTCAACCGTCGCGGGCGCGGGTTGGGCGGACTTGTTCTCCAGCGTGACGGCGATGCTGAGCTTCGCGTCGCGATACTGTGCGTCCAGATCCGTCTTAACCTCGAAGTCGCGGATATGCACGTTCGGCGGCGACCACAGATACACGTCGCGGAAGCTGCCGCTCATGCGCCAGAAATCCTGGTCCTCGAGATACGAACCGTCGCACCAGCGGAAGTTCTCGACCGCAAGCAGATTTTCGCCGGGCTTCACAAACGGCGTCAGGTCGAACTCGACCGGCGTGCGGCTGTCCTTCCCCATGCCGACTTTCTGGCCATTGACCCAGAGGTAGAAGAACGAGTTGACGCCATCGAACGTGATCAACACGCGGCGGCCCGACCAGTCCTTGGGCACATTGAAGGTCTTGCGATAGGAGTTGACCGTGTTGTTCGGGTCGTTCTCCGGCACGAACGGAGGCTCCCAAGGCTTTGCCCAAGGATACTGAATGTTCACGTAGATCGGGATGCCGAAGCCGTGCTTCTCGACGTTCGCGGGCACGGGGATCGTGGTCCACTTCGCGTCGTCGAACTCCGGCTTCCAGAAATCCGGCACGCGCCCGGCGTGGTTCTGGGCGTAGTGATACTTCCACTTGCCGTTCAGCGAGCGGTAAAACGGCGACTTGCTCCGCTCGGCATTCGCCGCCACGCCAATCTTCATGGCTGTCTGCGCGTCCGGGCAGATGATCATCGTGGCGTGCGGTGGCAGGTTGCTAACGCCGGTGAGGCGCGGGTTCTGCCAGTCTTTCGGCGCCGTGCCATTTGCGCCGGGGAGTGGATTGAGGCTGGCCAAGAGGATGGCCAGCACGGGCGTTGTGAGTCTGTCGAGTTTCATCGTCTTCATAATGCTCAAACTTGGTCCGGGCACGTTGCCGGGAATTCAACCAACACCGTCAACCGCCGAGACGCGATGGACGCAAAGAAGTACCAGCGCAAACACCTTCGCGCCCTACACTGCAAATCGCCAAAATCTTGTCACGGCGCACTGCCTTCGGACCGCGGGCGGTCCCCCGCCCGCAGCACGCACGTTTGCAGCCGGGCCCCGGGACTGAAGCGGCTCACTTCAGTTTCAAGCCGCTGCGACCGGGGACCGGTCGCGGTCCGTCCAAGCCGTGCCTCGCGAGCCTTTCCCCTCCGCGTCCATCGCGTCTCTGCGATTCTCAGCCGGCGCCGGTTACTTCCGCTGTTTGTAATGCACCGCGGGCACGTCGCGCAAGCGTTGCGCGGCCTGCTCGGCGGTCAAATCCCGCTGGGCCTCGGCCAGCATCTCGTAGCCGACCATGAATTTCTTTACCGTCGCCGAGCGCAGCAGCGGCGGGAAGAAGTGCGCGTGCAATTGCCAGTGCGACCAGTCGCCCGGCGCGGTCGGCGCGCCATGCCAGCCCATCGAATACGGAAACGACACCTCGAACAGGTTGTCGTAGCGGGTCAAAACATTGCGCAGGATCTCGGACAACGCATCGCGCTCGGCGGCGGTCAGGTCGGGCAACCGCTGCACGGCGCGCAGCGGCAGGAGCAGCATCTCAAACGGCCACACCGCCCAGAACGGCACGACCACCAGCCAGTGGTCATTGCGCGCGACGATGCGCTTTTGCTCGGTCAACTCGCGCTGCGCATAATCCAGCAGGAGCAACGAGCGCTGCTTTTGCCAATGCTCGCGTTGCGTACGGTCTTCGGCAGCAGGATCGTTTGGTAGGAAATCGCCCGCCCAAACCTGACCATGCGGATGCGGGTTCGAGCACCCCATCATCGCGCCCTTGTTCTCGAACACCTGCACCCAACGGTAGCGCTGGCCGAGGTCGGTTACCTGTTCCGCCCAGACATCCACGACCTTGCGGATGTCTGCCGCCGGCATTTCCGCGAGTGTCAGATCGTGACGAGGCGAGAAGCAGATCACGCGACACTCGCCGCGAGTCGGCTCCGTGCGGAGCAGTTCCTCCGGATGACTCTTCGCCGAGGGCGTGTCGGGAAGCAGCGAGGAAAAGTCGTTGGTGAAAACGAGCGTCGCGTCGTACTTCGGATTGTGGTGGTGCCCGGCGCGCTTGTTGCCGGGGCAAAGATAGCAGCCCGGGTCGTAGCTCGGACGGTTGTCCGGCGGCGTTTTCTCCACCTGGCCCAGCCAGGGGCGTTTGGTGCGATGCGGCGAAACCAGCACCCACTGCCCCAGCAGCGGATTGAACCGGCGATGCGGGTGGTCTTCGGGATGGAAACTCATTCAACCCTTAATCAGCGTCGCGCCCGCGCCGGGCCGCGAGACGAACATGATCGGCATCACGCTGGTCCGCTGTGGGTATTCGATCTCGATCTTCTTCATCACGGCTTCCAGCGCGTCGGTCTTGACCAACGCCACGGTGCAACCGCCGAAGCCACCGCCCGTCATGCGGCAGCCGATGACGCCGCCCTTCGGGCCGATGCTCTGTGCGATCTCCACGATGGCGTCCCACTCGCCACAGCTCACCTCGTAATCTTCCTTGAGCGAGTAATGGCTGGCGTACATGTGCCGCCCAACGGTCGCCCAATCGCTCTTGCGGATGGCGGCGGCGGTGGCTGTCGTACGCGCGATTTCGCCGATGACGTGCCGCGCGCGGCGGAAGACCACCTCTTCCATCTTGCTGCGGTTCTTTTCGAGCAACTCGGCGGTGGCGTCGCGGAGCGAGGGCACGCCCAGAATCTTGGCGGCGGTTTCGCATTGCTTGCGGCGCGTCGGATACTCGCTGCCGGTCAATTCGTGCTTCACGTTCGTGTTCGTGATCAGCACGGAGATCGTCGGATCGCTGAACGGCACGAGTTCGGTCTGGCGCGTGCGGCAATCGAGCAGGAGCAGGTGATCCTTCTTGCCGAGCGTGGAGACGAACTGGTCCATGATGCCGCAGGGCATGCCGGCGTATTCGTGCTCGGCCTTCTGGCACAGCAACGCCTTCTCCACCGGGTCGAGCGTCTTGCCGGTGACGGCTTCGAGCAACGTGGCCGTCGCTACTTCGAGCGAGGCGCTGCTGGACAATCCGCCGCCCAGCGGCACGGTGGAAATCATCACGGCGTCAAAACCCACCGGCTTGAGCCCGCGCGCGAGGAAGCCGGCGATGACGCCCATCGGGTAATTCGCCCAGTGGCCTTTCGGGCCGGGCTTGAGCGGCTGCGCGAGGTCCACGGTGGCAACGCCGCTGCCGGAAGCACTGCGGAGCGTGATCTTGTCCGAGCCATTCGGCGCGGCGGCGATGACGGTGTAGCATTCGATGGCCATCGGGAACACGAAGCCGTCGTTGTAGTCAGTGTGTTCGCCGATGATGTTCACGCGGCCGGGCGCGGCGGCGATCCATTGCGGGTCGCGGTTGAAGGTCTTCTGGAAGTCAGCGGCGGTTTGTTGAGTGAGTTCTTGGAGTGTCATAATGCGTAATTCGTAATGCGTAATCGTAATTCTGAAAGCAGCCAGGAGTCAGTGGTTAGTCGTCAGTAGTCAGTCCATTGTTAGGCAGCAACATGTCGTATCACTCGAATGATCCAAAAGACCAACTGCACGGCAAGCGCAGAGAGCCCTGTGAGCGCAATGATGCCCTGCACCAACCCGGGCATGGGCCGAACCAGATAAACCCAACAAACGATTGCCACGACTGCACCCAAGAGTCCGAACCACACTCCAAAACTCCGACCAAGAACGACCGGAACAGCGACGCACGCCGCAAACAGCAAAACGATAGAGCCAAGAGCGAGCGACATCTGCAACCACTCAGGGAGATTACTCTGCTCGCTCTTTGGTCCGGCATGTTGCATGCGCGCGATGCTGCCTAACAGATTGCTGAGAACCGGTGGATGGTCAACTGTTGACAGGTTTCACCCGGACGCAGGACCGAGTTCGGGAAATGCGGGATGTTGATCGAGTTCGGGAAGTGCTGCGTCTCCAGGCAGAGGCCGGCGTGTTGTTCGTAAACAATGCCGCCCTTGCCCTTCAGTGAACCGTCCAGCCAGTTCGCGGTGTAAAGCTGCACGCCGGGCTCGGTCGTGAAGACGTCCATCACGCGGCCGGACTTCGGCTCGACGGCGCGGGCACAAAACGCCGGCGCGCCGGAGTTTGTGGCATCGCCGCGCAGGACGAAGTTGTGGTCGTAGCCCTGGGGCTTGCCGCCGAGTTGCGCGAAACGCTTGCCCACGGGTGTCGACTTCGTGAAATCCAGCGGCGTGCCTTCGACGGGCCGGACTTCGCCGGTCGGCACGTCGGTCGGGCTCTTGGGCGTGAAGTAATCCGCCGCGATCATGAGCTGGTGGCCCTTGATGTCGCCCTGCCCCGCCAGGTTGAAGTAGGTGTGGTTCGTGAGGTTCAACGGCGTGGGTTTCGTCGTCGTCGCCGTGTAATCAATCAGGAACTCGTTGGCGTCGGTCAGCTTCATGATGACCGTGACGGCGAGCTTGCCGGGGTAGCCTTCCTCGCCGTCGGCGCTGGTGTAATCGAAGCGAACGGTCGCCCCTTGGAGCGGCGTGGCCTTCCACAGCACCTTGTCGAAGCCGATCTTGCCGCCGTGGAGCGCGTTCGGGCCGTTGTTGACGGCGAGCGAATGCAGCTTGCCGTCGAGCGTGAACTGGCCGCCGGCGATGCGGTTGGCCACGCGCCCGCAGGTGGCGCCGAAGTAGGGATGGCCCTTCAGGTATTGCTCCAGGTTGTCGAAGCCGAGCACGACATCGCCGAGCCGGCCCTTGCGGTCGGGCACGTGCAGTTCGGTCAAGATGGTGCCGTAGTTGGTGACCTTGGCGACGAGCCCGTTCTTGTTGGTGAGCGTGAACAGGTCGGCCGATTTGCCGGAGGGCAGCTTGCCGAAAGAAGACTTGGCGACGGTGGCTTTCATGGAGCGTTTAAGCTACTTCAAGAACTGACTCAGGGACCAAAAGCGGCGCTGTATACCCCCCCCCACCAAACACGATCGCGGCGGTTCCAACGGGCCCGGGGGTTGGGGT
>CAYJNU010000227.1:0-12810 GCA_964371005.1 uncultured Verrucomicrobiota bacterium
CTCCCAACCTGCGCGCAGGGTGTCGCCGGGAACTTCGGAGGCGGTCAACTGCAGGCTTGCCGCCAGCAACAACATCGCAACGGCGAGGCTCTGGGCAAACAGTGTTGGCCTGCGCGAGGCACGCTGACTTCTGGGTTCGGGTGTCATGCAGTCGGGCGGATTGGGCTTGAGGTGGGCACGCTTGGTTGCATCAGGAGAATGAGCTCACTGGGTTTGGGGGAGGACCATCCGGTAAAAGACACTGGGCGCGATCACATCAAACGGGAAGCTCATCCGATTGGTCACGGTTGAACCGGTCACCTCGACCCAGTTGGTACTGAGGCCGACCCCGGCGGGATTCGTTTGGACTTCCAACCGCCAGCCGAGGTGTTCTGCCGGCCAGGAGAGCGTCAGGACATTTCCTTCCACTCTGTTGGCAAGGCTCGTCGGCACCCGACTGGCCGTGCTGACCACGCGCAACGTGCCGTCGCTGACAATGCGGTTGGTGTCCCAGGCCAAACCGGCGTTGAGGGGCGGCAGTTGGATGGCCGCGAACGCGTCTTGGAAAACTCCCGCCTCGAACAAGGTGAATGCATCGCCGGCCTCCAGCGTACCCGCCAGATTCGTCACCATCAAAAGCCCGCCGCAGATCAGCGCGCCGGTCACGTGCAACCGGTCGTTCGTAAGCGGCTCGCGGCTGATTTTCATCCGCGTCATGCTGCCGGGTTGCAGGGCGACGGAATGGTCCACTGCGAGGGTCCCGACGCTCGTGCCGGGCGACAACGTGCCACCCGATTGAACCACCACTGGGCCACCGATGACTCCGTTTCCGCCGAGCGTGGCGGTATTCGCGACGGTCACAGGACTGCCGGCGAGCGAGCCGTTGGCCAGCAGGGTGCCGCCACGAATCATCGTGGTATTGGTGTACGTGCTCGTTGCCATCAGTATCAGCGTCCCCGGGCCGCTCTTGACGAAGCCATTGGTGCCGGCGAGCGGCACAAGGATCATCGCGGTGTTGGTGACCACGAGTGAAGGCTGTGTTGCCAGGCCCGTATCCAGCGTCAGCACGCTGCCGCTGCTGCCGGCGATTGTCCAAGACTGATTGCCCGAAGTATCGCCGAACTTGAGCGCGCCGATGCTTCGGGAGGAATTGAGCGTCACGACACGGTTGGCGGTGATGTTGATGGTGCTGAAGTCCGCCGTCCGCCCCGCGCCCGTGGCCACCAGGCCGCCACTCCACCGATTGGTTTCGCTCCAGGTTGCGCTCGCGTCGGCAGTCCAGGTTCCATTCGCGGTGGTGGTGGCGAAGATCGTAACCACGGCAAAGGCGCTGGCGCCAGCGCCATCCATGACGCGCACGGTGACGTAGTTCGTGCCACCGTCGGCAGAACTCGGTGCCCCGGTGAGCGTGCCGTTTGCGGCAACGTTCAACCACGCCGGGCCCTGGGCTTTGCTATAGGTCAGATTGTTACCCGCGTCGGCATCCGCGGCCGTGCCGGCGATGCTGTCGCGGTAGGCCAGACCTTCCGTGGCCGTGCCCCGTGGGATGACGCTGTTCGTGAACTGCGGCGGGGTGTTCGTCATCAGCGACGCGACCTGTGCCGACGAGAGTGCGTAGTCCGCAATGAGCACTTCATCCAGCTTGCCACAGAAGAGGGGGTCCGCGGTGAACTGGCTTTCGCCGACATAGTTTCTCGCCGGCTTGAACGCGGAGGGCAGGATGCTGAAGCTCGAACTGGACCGGGCAAGCACGCCGTTGGTGTAGAGCCGGGCCACGCTGCCGCTGAGCGTCACCGCCACGTGCGTCCACGCCCCGACCGGCAGCGCCGCGGCTTGAATGAGCTGCTCGCCGCCCCCGTTCTTGATCGCAAAGCGTAGCGTCCCGTCACCGGAGCTCGGCGTGAGAAACAGGTATTGCGAGGTATCGTTGCCAAAATCGAAGATGCGCTGCCAGTTCCCACCTCCGCTCCATTGGACCCAGCCGGCGAAGCTGAACGCACTGCCGTTGGCGATGTTGGGGGGGAGCTGGAGGAAATGGTTCACGCTGTCGAACTCGATGGCCTGACCACTCCGCCCGCCAGTGAAGGTGGGCAGGTTGAAGGAAAACGCGTTATTGCCGAATCCAGAGGAGTCGCCTGTGTCGCCCTCGAATCGAAGTTGCGCAATGCCCCGCGTGCCGGGGTCGGGGAGTTCCTGCACGTAACTCAGCGGCGAAACCTTGTCGCGATACGTGACCCCCGCCGAGGTGAGCGAGCCGTCGTCCCATTTCACCCGCCGCACATCCTCGACCCAATTGTAGATCGCGTAACGTTCGACGAAGGGAGTGTTGTCGAGCATCTCGATCATCTTCGCCACGGCGGCCTGTTGTTGGGCGTAGCTGGGATCTCCGCACCCGGTCCAGTTCGCGCCGTTGTTCCACTCGGTGACCCAAAGCGGGCGCTTGGTCTGGTTGTGGGTGTCCCGGAGGAAATTGTACATCTGCGTGGTTGCGCCGTTGGGGTCGGCGGGGTTGTAACACCAGTAGTAATGCACGGCCACGAAGTCCACCCGCAGGCCGGCCGCGTCCGCCTGCTGCACGAACGGATACAACCAGCCGCTGCGTCCGCCATCGGTCACCGCGGGGGAACCAACCCGCAAGCCCGTCCCGAGCAAATCCGGCCACGACCAGATGGCGTCGCCCACCGTCATGTAGGCGTCCTGCGAAGAATTGTCCGGCTCGTTGTAACCCAGGAGATGGTTCGCGCCACGGGTCTGCCAGTTCTGGGAAAGGCCCGGCCACCAGCGGGTCTGGCGGATCGGAACGTATTCCAGGTCGCGCGAGGAATTTTGGTCAATGTTCCAGTTGTAGAACCACCGCACGTTCAATCCGCTCGCGATGTTGCCGCCGACGCCCTTCTTGCCCACCCAACGCCACGGGAGGACATAGATGAAGCGCACACTGTCGTCGAGAACGTCGGGCAGGAGACTGACTTCCAGGTCGCCGTCCTGCGCAACATAACATTTGCTCAAGCCGGTGCCGTTTTCGTTCTGGGCCAGAGTGGCCATGTAGCCGCGTTTCAATTTGAACGAGCTGATGGCGGCGTTTAACGCACCCAGCCCTGTTCCCTTGTAATAGACATACTGACGGAGCGACAACGACGCGCCGGTAAAATGTGGCCCGTCGAACACCTGCAAGGGCTGCGCCACCGGCGAGTGCGGAATTACCACCGCCCCATCAGCATATTGGACAACGCGGCAATTGCTGTCCGATGTGGCGACCGCGCCGTTCACACGCACCTGACTGAGGTAAGAGGCCACGACGGCCGAGGGCTGGATGTTCGGCAGGAGCAACCAGGCATCGGCGGAATTCAGGTGGATGAGGCATCCTGGAAATGGGTTGCCGGTGGTCGTCAACCGGAGTGCGCAACGACCGGACATCGTAACGGTGGTGTTCGTCAGCGCGCTGTAGGTGTGGAGGCCTTCGGTCAGGGTCAGGGTTTGCGCCGTCGCGGTCAGGGAGGACAGAACTCCGACAAGCCAGCAGCACATCGCGGCCGCGCAGACTGCGGACGAACCCCGCCGATTCCCTCGTGACAATGGTTGCGCGGTGTCCTCGGACGCCGGATTGGCACGTGTGGATTGCGGGTGACTGAAGTCGGCGCTGTGCCCTAGCTGAGCTGGCTTGATCAAAACCGTTCGAACCATTCTTCTTTGCTTTCTTATCCTGAAACCATCCACGCGATCCCGCGCCGGTCACGGCGTGTCCAAGCCGTAGCTCAGCCGGAAATACCTGGCGCTTCCGTCAAAGGGAAACACCGCTTCCAGCCACCGAACTTCGCCCAAATCCTGCACGGAACGCACGTCCTCTGGCAAGACCTCGGACCACCCCATCAGGTCTGCCGAGCGCTCGAAACGCCGGGTGATGCCCGCCGCATTCTTCCGTTCCTGGAACTGGAGAGCGAACAGACTGCTCTCTGCGGTAACGTTGCGCAACACACCGTTTGTGTCATCCGCCAGCCAAGGATCGCCGCCTGCGACAAACTCCAGCAGATTCGCCACATCATCCTGGTCCGCGTCTGCCTGCGGCCCGCCAATGAACTCGTCGGCGAGCTGTGCATCGTCGAACCTCCGCAAAGCCCAGTCAGCAAATGTCCCGGGCAACGCGCGCTCCAGGAACGTCAGTTGCACCACTTGCACGTTGCGGGGTGCATTGGTGTTTCCGCGATCATAGGCGCCGGTGATGACCAGCACCGCGTTGGTAGCATGGACGGGTTCCGGGAGTGCTCCCGTGAGCACCGTGGTCGGCTGCATTATCCCCGCAAAGACACTCGTTCCGTCCGCGGGGATGCCGGAACTCGGGATCGGAGCGGTCACGTTGAGGATCATTTGGACGGAACCTGGCCCATAGCCGCCGTTGTCGGTGCGCGGCACTACTTGGAACGCCGACAACGCAACCGGGCGTGTGAATGTAGCCATCAGCCACTCGGCGTGGTTGGTCGGCCCGTAGGCAGAAACCCAAAACGTTGAGGCGTTGTCATCCACCGCATTCTCCGAAGGATAGCTGCCTTGGAACGAGGAAGCGGAGATTCCAGACAGTGCCAGCACGTGCGGCGGATACGGAGGCGGCAGAACCGGCGCCGGCACGACGGCGGGGAGCTGAACAAGCGTGTTGCTTCTTCCGGGAAAGGTCAGCGTGCCATTCGTGCCTGTAACTGCCCAGGTCACCAAATCCGCAGCGGCTTGCGTCTGGGCGGCGGTCTTGGCGGGAAACCACACGGCATAGCGGGGCGCCAGCGAGTTGCTCGACATGAACAGAAGCGTGTCCTGCGCCGCGCCGGACACGTTGTAGCTGGAGGCCGCCTGGTAGTTGAAGTATCCCCCCGGACCGGCAGCGAGTCCGTATCGACCGGCCACGCAAATCCATTGATTGGTGAGGTTCCGTGATACGCCACTCCGGTTGGTCACGGTGGCTGATCCCCCGGTCCACTCCAGCAGGCGTGACCCGCCGGTGAGCGGGTCGTTCTCAATACCGCAACTGAAACTGCCACCACTTCCCGCGGCTGCGCCCTCTGCCAGCGAGGGAACCTCCACGATGGCGATGCTCTCGCCGGTGCTGCGCACGTAAACATGGGTGGTGCCCAGCAAGCCGTGGGTCAACTCCAGCTCGGCCTCGAAACCCTCCGCGTGGGTCGTCAGATTAAGGAGTTGCGCCGCCGTGGGATTGCCCAGCGCACCCAGACCCAGGATGCCGGGTCGGCGTGGCGTGGCGACAAACGCATGGGTCGGCACCGAAGCGGCCGCCGGTTCCACCACAGCCATGATGCGGGCGTCCTTGTAACTGAGGGACACACAGCCGAACGCGCTACGCTGGTGAATGACTTCCACATCCGTGTTGTGCCTGAAGGTCTCTCCGGGCGCCGCCGCGGGCCCGGTGGGAAAGTCGGCATTCGCCCAGTGCAGCCACGCGATCGCCGTCCGCCGCGCCTCCACCGCCTCCCGATAGAATCCGCCACCGCTCGAACCGACAAACCGACCGTCGCCGTTGACGATCTGCCGGTGTCGGACGCATTGGGCCAATTGCGCATCGGTGTAGCGCGCCAGTGGATCGTTGAAATGTGCCGCCATCCAAGTGATAAACGAGTTTTGCTCGAAGTCGTGCAGCTCCCAATCCAGCCCGGCGGGATAGGCGAAATCGCCGGAGTCCATAACCAGCGCGCTGAGGTTGTTCGTCCAAACCGCCATGACATTGTGTTCGGCGAAGGGCTGCAGCTCTGCGGCGACAGTAGGATTGGCCAGACGGGCCATGAGCAGCGAATCGCCCAGAGACATGCCCGCCACCATCTCGTAGGTGGGATGGTAGAAACCATGATTCTCGAGCGCGAAGCTCGGATAGAGCGTGGCGGTGGTGATCCAGGGGGCGAGTGGATCCCCGCTGGCGTCGGGCACGGTGTAGGTGTTGACGAGGTAACGCTTGGCAGCATCCAACCAGAGCGGGGCATTGGTGTGATCCGCCATCCAAGCCGCGCCCAAGGCCAATACGTTGCTGTCCCAACCGTTCTCCTCCGCCTTGGTGTCGCCAACATAGCCGGTCGCAGGCGGCACGCCGGTGCGATAGGTGGCTTCATCGGCGACGGCTCGTTTGCAGGCCGCCACGGTGTCGGCCGGCAACTCCGTTTCCACCAGCAGGCAGGCGAATCCCATCGAACCCGCCCACATCGCCGACTGCCACGAGTGCCCCCATTGGTTTCCATCAATGCAGGTCTTGGTGTCGCTCACGTGCGTGTTGGCGGCATAGTTGAGTGCCTTGCGGATGCGCGCCAGGCGGGTTGGGTTCTGCGGGTCTCCCGGCAGCGACCGCACAATCGTGGCGTAGGTCACGGCCACCCCACAGGATCCGCGAATGCCACCGTTGCCCGAACTGTTGCCATCCCCCCAGTAACCGGAGTCGGCCGGTCGTGCGGCCCCCGACGCATCGTGCCAGATGGCTTCGGCGTAACGCTCAAAATCGAGCAGGCAGTCGAGGTACTTCACCTCCGCGCCGTTTGCAGTTCCGGCGAACAGCAGTGCCGGCAGTCCCCAGCGGGACAGAGCCTGTCTCAGAAACCGTCTCAACACCAACAGTCCAAGGAAAGTTAAGGCCCCGCCGAGGCGGGGCCTTCCCTCAACCACTCTTTTTCTCCCACGTACGATCACCACCAATCCAAGAATATGATCCCGTCAGCCGTATCAGTGTTTTCGGCGACGTGCGACCGCCAGCGCGCCCAGTCCCAGCAACACCAGCGCGCCGGTGGCCGGCTCCGGCACTGCGGTGGCCGTCAACTGAAAGTTGTCGTAGGTGATGGTCGTGACTGTCGTCGCATCGTCGAACGTCATGCCGACATACTGGATGTTGGCCAGGGTCTGGCTGACGGTCTGCGGGCCAAACGAAACCGATGTGCCATCCAAAAAGAAGTCCGCTAGAAACGACGCCCCGGTAAGATCAGCGGAGGTGTCGATCACGATCTTCAGACTGTGAGGTGCGGCGTTGTCAAAGGTCACGTTGTCGTCCGCAATTCCGGGGCTGGTGTTTGGCCCCGCGAAGATCTGAATATCTTGCGTCGGATCTGAGGCGTGGTCCCGATACAGCATCCAGGAAATCCCGCCCCCATTCGAGAAGCGATCCGCAAAGTTGTCGCCAGCCGGGCTGGCGAGCGCACTGTTTTTGAAACCCAACCCGATCCACCGGTCGGTGGTGTTGAGGACGTCCAGCGTCAACGTGTAAACATGCTGCAACTGCGGGGTAAAAGGCAGGATGGCACTACCTTCCACGGTTCCGTCCATACTGCCGTTGTCACGGAAGGAGCCATTTGCGGACCACAGCGTGCCCGCTCCGGTACCGCCTTCCACCGCCACGCCGTTCAGGAGGCCGCCCGCGCCGGAGAACGTGTCGGAGTAGAGGGTGGTGGTTTGGGCTTGGCACAGGCTGGCGCCCAGCACCATCGTGCCCAAGGTGATTGCGAATGTTTGCTTCATGAGTTTTTTCATACCGAGTTTGTTGCTGCCGTTTGTTTGAATGGTCTGCGGTTCTGCGTTACTGGGACTGGAGGCGGAAGAACGTCTGCGACGCCGAGGTCACATTGGTGGTGAGCGAACCAATACGTTGTGCCGTGATGGCGGTCCACGGCCCCGTAACGCTCGGCGCTGATTGCAGGCTGAAGGTCCCCGGCCAATCGAGCACCAAGCTCGCCCCGCTCTTCACGCCCGCCAACCTGGGCTGAAGGGGCGCGGCACTGGGATACAGTTGCGTGGCCGGAATGATCTCCGCTGCTTGATGAGCACTGGACCAACTCAGTTGGGCTGAGGCCGTGCTGGTGTTTTCATAGTACTCCATGACGATGTCGTACTTCTGTCCGGCCTGGAGAGCAACGGCGCCGCTCGCTTTCGTGGCGGCCTGATTCTGCCAGAGGTTGACCAGCAACTGGCCGTTGACCCAGAGCCGTGCACCGTCGTCGGTCGTGGTGGAGAACGTATAGGTGTCCGAGTAGATCGGCTGCACCTGCCCGTGCCAGCGCACCAGGAAGTAGTCCGCCGGAAGCAATGCGTCGGGAACATCGGTGCCCCAGTTGAAGTCCACCGTGGGATCCACCCGTGTCAACGTCGGCGCCCCAGTGAAGTTCGTGGTGCCGTTGCCATAAGCGTAGTAATCGCCCGTCAATCCGGTACCGCTGCCAAGCGTGCCCACCGTCAAGCCGGCAATCGAACTGAAGTAGGCCTGACCGGCAGTGTTGGTCACCACGAGGCGGTACGCACCCGCGTCGGCGATCTGGGCGTTGCTGACCACCCATTGCGCCGTGGTGGCGCCTGCGATATTGGTGCCATTGAGCTGCCACTGGAAGGCATACCCTGCCGGCACGCTCGACAGGCCGGCACTGAAGGTGGCCGAGCCATCCTCGGCTACGACTTTGCTCGCCGGCGACGCCAGCGAGAGGATACTCACGTAGGCGGTCTTTGGCTCCGTAGGATCGGAGATTGTGTAGCCAAATTCGTCCGCGCCAACATAGCCTTCGACCGGATAGTACACGAGCGTAGCCCCGACTTGTTCCACGTTGTTGGAGCCGTATTGAAGCGCATTGGTGCTGTAAGTGTCCGCATAGAGGAAGGTCACGGGATCGTAATCGGGATCCATCGCGTCTTGGACGAGTTGAGAGAGCGGCAGGGTATACGCCTGGCCCTGGAAACTCACGGGGTTGAACCTCGCGGCCACGGGCGACTGGTTATTGGACACCAACGTCAGCGTGGCGACCTTGCTGGTCACGGAGCCGGAATCGTTCTGGACGACCACGGAGAATGATGACCCCTGCGCTCCCGCAGTGGGATCACTGAAGAGCAACGTGCGTCCGGTGGCGCCGCTGATGGGGACGCCGCTGGACAGCCATTGGTAGGTGAGCGGCGGACGCCCCAGAGCCACCGCCGAAAAGATCGCCCTGCCGCCGGCACCCATCGCGGCGTCCCGCACCACTTGATTCTGTGGATCCGCCATGATGAATGGCAATCCTGCCGGCAACGCCTGGCCGACGCCGCTGGCTTCCACGCGCAGGCCGCCCACGGTACTTCCCTGATTTGCCACGAAGTCCAGCGTGTTCAGCCCTGGGACAAATCCATTCGTAATGGCGAACGTCGCCACGTAGAGTGTGCCGCCCGGCGCAATCGCGAGGCCCAGGCTCTTGCCGTTGACAACGACGTCGCTGATGGAGCCGTTGACCCAGAGATTGCCGTTGAGCTTCACGGTAGCCGGATCGGCCGAGTCTAACAGAAATGTGGTCCGGTAAGTGTATAAGCCAGCAGGAGAGTTCACGGTGGAGCCCCCCAGATTGCCAATCGGTCCAATCCACATCGAAATGCCGTTCGTCGGCGAGAACGCTCCCCCGAGCTTCTCCAATGGATTGTTCACTTCAAAAATCATGGCATTGGGACCGAGATAATACGGATCCGCGCTGCGATACAATGTCCAGTGAGGATCAGGAATATTGCCGTCGTTCAACGCACCATTGCCGTCGAGGCCGGTGTGGAACAACTCGTTTGCGATCGCCCCGACCGTCACCTGCGCCTGGGTGGTGTTTGTTTGACCGTAGGCGTTGGTCACGATGAGCTGATAGATTCCGGCATTGGCAAACGTCGCGCTCGGAAGGATGAGGGTGGTGTCGTTCTGGCCCGGGACATTGGTGCCCTCGTGCTTCCACTGATAATACAGCGGGGGGGTGCCGGAAACGAGGGCCGGGACCGTGAGGGTCTTGCCATATCCCACCAGCGTTTCCGCGGGCGGCTCCTGCGTGATGGAAGGCGGGTTGCCCGCGCCCCCGGTGATGAATGCCATCTGATCGGGCCGCCGCGCCACGCTGCTGATGCGCACTTCGTCCACGCTGCCGATAATCCCCTCGCCGTTACCAGGACTGGTTGTTGTGTTGCGGCCACTGCCGCCCACTCCCAGATTCGGCTGGCTGGTCCCGAACGGAGTGCCGTCCACGTAGGAACCGTCCAAGCGGCGCGTGGCCGTGAACTGCCCTCCCGGCAACGGGTCAGCGGCGATCCGGTTCTCATCCAGCAGGGTCCAGTAGAACGTGAGCAGGTTGGCGGTGTCGCCATTGGTGGGATTGTAGCCCGTGTAGCTCACCGCCACGTGGTACCAGGCTCCCGCGATGGCCGCGTTCGCCCCGATGGCCGGCAACGGGGTTTCAAAGAAGTTGTCGGATGCGCTGTTCGCCAGGAGGTTCCACTGCATTTTGCCATTGAAGATGCGCCACTGCCACCCTCGAACCCCGAGCCCGCCCCCGTTGTCCCCGCAGACGAGTTGCGCATCCATGGTGCCCAAGGGATCAATGTTGAACTTGACCAGCGCTTCAAAGGTGAACGCCCCACTCTCCTGATTGCAGAATTGCGTGACATCGGCGAAGGCCCCGCCAAACAGAAGATTCTGCTTGGTGGTGGCGGATTTGCATTCGCCAAGACCGGTAAACGAAGCGTTGCCCAGGGTTGTGTTCGGGTAAGGGAAGGCCACGGGGAAACCAATGTTGGTCAACGTGATCGCGCTGGCGGCCACGGCGTCGGGCGACGTGAGGGCATCCGGCCCGTCCAGATGCCAGAGATGCAGGGTATTGGCGTCCGGTGTATAGGGGATTTGGAGACCGGCTCGACTCGGAGTGGCTGCCGCCAAGGCCAGCGCCGTTAGTCCCACGATGAACGGGCGCGCTTTTAAGGACTGGATGATCGGGTTCATAGCTCGTTGCTCTGGTTGACTCTGGATAACAGGTTATTTCAGTTGGGTGTCGCACACGCGTGAATCACGGTTCGCCACAGCTCCCGCCGTCACGAAACGGCTCGCGCTCCGGCTTGATCCTCGCCAACACCCTGATTCCAGACCGGCTTAGCACCGACTGACGACTGGGACGCACCTGGTGAATCACAAATGACTTTCTGAGAAACATCCTACGTATTTGCGGGATTCCGTCTATCCCCCAACCGGGGGAGGGTAATCCCCGTCGCCAAGCCGCAACATCCCTGAGCATCATTGACAAACGGGCGGCTCGCCGCGGTCAGTGTCCCGCGCCTGGCATCCGCGAAGTCATGTAGCGGGCCACGGCTTCCGCTCGCGACCGCACGTGCATCTTCTCGTAAATGTGCTTCAGGTGGCTGCGCACCGTTTCAATGCCCAAGCCAAGTTGATCGGCGATTTCCTTGTTGGAGTAACCTTTGGAGAGCAGCACCAGCGTCTCCTCCTCACGCATGGTGAGATGTACCCCCTCGTCCCGCGCCCGACCCTTTTGCCGGAACGACTCGATGACCCGGCGCGCGATCTCGCTCGTCATCGGCGCGCCGCCGCTCCACACGTCAAGCAAGGCGTTCCGCAGGTGCTCGGGTTGCGTGCGCTTTAGCAGATAACCGTCCGCCCCGGCTTCCAAAGCCAGGAACACCAATTCGTCGTCATCCGACGCGGTGAGAATTACGATTTTGGAATGGGGCAGGACCGACTTAAGCCGGGCGGTGCATTCGATGCCGGACATCCGCGGCAGGAAGATGTCCATCAGGATCACGTCCGGGTGGACGGGCGGCACCATGCGAACGGCTTCCTCGCCCGAAGCGCAAGTGCAAATGCAGGTGAACTCGGGAAACGAACCCACCAGCCGAGCCCAGCTTTCCCGCACTTCGCGCTGATCCTCCACCAACGCGATGCGCAGCGGGGTTTCCAGGCGCGATTCATTCGCGAGAACAGGGATGGTCGATTTCATCGGTTTCAGTGCGCCGGAGTTGATGCGGAGCGCTCCGGTTCGGATTTCGCGTCCAAGGGCGAGGCCAGCGGGCGGGCAAGCCAGGTGAATCGGCCGGAGCGCGGATTCTCGAGTGGCACACGAAAGGTAACCTTGCAGCCTTTGCCCGGTTCGCTCACCACGTCACATCGTCCGCCGATTTCCGCCATCCGCTGGGCCATGTTGGTCAGGCCATTCCGCTCCCGGTTGGCGATTACGGGATCAAAGCCCCGCCCCGTGTCTTCCACCACCACGACGACCTCGGTTCCCTGGCGATGGATCCGCAGGAACAATTCGCCGGCCGCGGAATACTTCGCAGCGTTGTTCAGCGCCTCCTTCACGGCGAGGAACAGGTTGCGTCGCACGGGCAAATCAAAGGGAGTGGACGGTAGTCCGGATTCAACATCCAGGCGGCAACGAATCTGAGTCGTGTCCAGGAACGATTGCGCGAATTTGCACGCGTGACTGGCGAAGTCCCGCAACGTGTCGCGACGCGAGTTGACCAGCCAGATGACCTCGTCCAGTGACGCGGAGAGCCCGCGGGCCTTGAGGCACAACCGTTCGATCTGCGTGCGCCCTTCCGGCAGGCCAAGCGATTCCTTTTGCGCCACTTCGCCGAGGAGGAGTAACTGCGTCAAGCCAGCGCCCAGTTCATCATGAATGTCCCGGGCGATGCGGGCCCGTTCGCGATGAAGCATCTCCTGCGCTTTGGATTGCACAGCCAACCGCGTCATGAGGCGAAAACTCACCCAGACGGCAACGGCGCAAACGGATAGCAGCAAGACTTGGAACCAGCCGTTCTGCCAAAAATGAAGTTCGACCGGACGTAACGGCGGCAGGAGCGTAACCCCCAGCGGCTTCGTGACCCACGGCGCCGCGCCAAACGCGCCAACAATCACCGCCGAAGGCCAATGCGGTGGTGCCTGACGTCTGTGTTCCCAACCCCGCTCCTCTTCGGACACCACCCGCCAACTTCTATCCGAAGGAATCTCAATGATCGCCCCATCCATCAACTCCACTTTCAGTCCCGCCAGGATGCCGGCCTCCAAGCGGTCGTTAAACCCTTCCACGG
>CAYJNU010000228.1:0-12806 GCA_964371005.1 uncultured Verrucomicrobiota bacterium
CTCATAGAGCCACAGACTCGTGCCCTTATACGCCTTGGCCTGCCACTTGAGCTTATCAATGAACTGCTGAGTATTGTTCGCAGCGAACGGTTCCAATAGCAATCCCTGGCAGTCGTCGTGGACAACGAAGCGTGGCGGTGTGACCCACCTACCCGCCCACCGCCCGGCCTGGGCTCGCGGCCAAGGACATCTCTTTACTACTGGCACCACTCCCCGGTTCCGTGCCTGACGAGGCGCGACTTTCCGCCCTTTCGCGCCGGGCTTGAGCGACTTGATGTTACCCATCTTCTCGTCCGCTGATCCACGTGGTTTGTCGGCTTGCCGCTTGCGCGTCCTAGATTTCCTGCGCCATCACGGCAACCGAGATGGTTGTTAAGTCCGCCGCTCCGTTGTTCTTGAGAATCACATCATAGAGCAACGGCGCGACAACGGGCACGCTCATCACGAAGCCAGTGCCGTTGTATGTCGTCGGCACGGAGTGCGAGAATTCCCGTTCGGAAACGGTGTCTTCGTACCACACAGTGCTATCTGCGAGCAGCGCTCCACAATGGCTGCCCGCCAGCGGTGTGCCGAACAGGATTCGCACACTCAAGCCTGCCACCGAGCGGGCATCTGCTCCAATGTGAAAGTGCAGGCGGTCCCATTTGCCGACGTTGAGCCCCGGGAGCAATCGTTTCTCAGCCCCGGCGGCGATTGTGAGTTTCTTCGCGAGGAATCTGGTGAATGGCATAATCTGTCTCCTTCCTATCTGCGTTGTTTTGCTGCCATTCTTACCCGGTCTGAGGTTTGGACAGAAGTCGGTAGCGCTACTGACAGCAGGAACAAGACAACGGACGCCGCCCCACTTTCACAGGCTGAAGGGACAGCCCCGTGTCGCGCGATTCGTGATGACCGCCTCTGCGATGTTACTTTCTGAATGAGACTTTTTCGATGAGCTTGTTCAAGCTCAGCCCGACAAAGAAGGCCGAGTCATCTCGAGTTCTATTGTTGAGAGTCTCGCCCGCTGACACTCCTTGCATGTAGCCAACTTCCAACACGACTGGAGTTCTGGCATGGCCAATCGCGATACCCGCCGACCAAATCAGGCAAACCGCATCGCTGGATGCTCCACCGCTCGCCGATGATATCCCACCTGATAGAAACGGACTGATAAACAGGCCGTTTGTCTTGAACCAGTAATCAAAATACAGGGAAGCAAGATCAACTGAGACACCGAGCGTCCCATCATCGAACAAGTCCACTTCGCCAACGTCGTCCTTGCCAGAATCGAAGTAAACGCGTGCGCTGGGCTTCAGTGGCTGGATTCCCCAGTCCCAGTACCCATCCTGTTTGAGTGCCGCGTTCACAGCACTCAACTCAGCTTCGAGCTGATTCTTCAGTTTTCTGAGGCTCTCGTTCGAGTCGGCCAACTTACTCTGCAGTCTTTTCTCCTCGTCCAGAATTACTTGAACTTGATTGGTCACGGAGCCGTCTTCTCGATTGACTGGCTTCTCCTGCGCGTGGAGGGATGCCACTAGTGAAAGTAACCCTGACATGGCCATTGTCGGCAGCCTCTTCATGGCTCTCGTTTTGGCATTGAGGGACGTCCTCGTTGATGCTCACTTGCTCCTCCACCGCGGTTTGTCGGTGACGTCTTGTCAGTCCGGCCAATACTGGGGTGCTGCAAGGCCGTGTCTTCCGTAGCAGGGCCGTGAGCACTCTGTACACGTTTCACAGCGCGACTCTCACACAGGCCGAAGCCTTAAGGAAGTCGGTAGCGCTACCGACAGGAGCAGGCAGAAAGTACTGACTTCGCCTTGCGGTTACGGGCTGAAAGGACAGTCGCGTGACGCGCGGTTCGCGCCGCCGGACGGAAGGGCGTGGGCCGGCGAGGGGGCCTGCTTCATGAACTCCTGCACGACGAGGAGCAGCAGTTGCGGTCGGTTCATAATGGCCAGCTTGCGGTGCAGACGCTCGACATGCGTGTGAACCGTATGCAACGAGATGCCAAGTCGCTGTGCGATACAAAAGTCGGTTTCATCATCAAAAATGCCGCGCACGATTTGCAGTTCACGTCCGGAGAGTTTGAGACGGCAGGCAATTTCCGCCCAGGCTTGTTCTGAGAACATGGTCGAGCCCACGGGGCGCGTTATCGCCCGTCGGCTGGGCAGCGCAAGATGCACCGCCAGATGGTTGACGACTTTCTTCATGACTGCCCTTCGTCCGCGTCCTTCGGTCCAAGCAAAGGTGTTTGTTCACGACAGTCCCTGTACGTCCCCTGTTACCTCGCCATCTTGCGCCCGCGGGAAGATGGCCGTCAATGCCCTTTCCTGGTCTGCTGATGGCAGTGAGGACGGTTATGACGAGAGACAACCTTGGCCTCGCTGCCCTGGGCGGGCTTCAAGTTGTGCTGGCCAAGCGGCGATTTGACCTTATTATGCCGCCACCGTTAAGGTTGCTGCGTCATGAATAAACCGACCATGCCAAAGCGGAGAATCCTCGTCGTGGACGATGAGCCGATGGTGTGTGATTCGGTGGAATTGATGCTGGCATACGACGGACATACCGTGCAGACGGCGGCCAGTGGGCCCGAAGCCTTGGGCCATCTGGATAACACGCCGTTCGACTTGGTGATCACGGATTACGCGATGCCACAAATGCGGGGCGATGAACTTGCCCGTCGAATCAAGCTGCGCAACCCAGAACTCCCGGTGGTGATGATCACTGCCCACGCCGAGTTGCTGGCCTCCACCGGCACGCCGTTGCCGGGCATCGCGATGATCATCAGCAAGCCGTTCATGCTGGAAACCCTACGCGAGGCCATCCGCGCGACCTGTCCTGCGGTGGGGAGTTAGGTGGATCCGGGTTTCATCAAGGTGGACCTGCCGAGGATGATCAAGGTTGCCCCGCTGCGCACCGGACCCGATGGGCCGAGACCAGTTCGTTGAACTGGCGAGCGGAGCACGCGTCGGGGACAAACTGGCTCGTGTCCGTAGGCCGCCCGACACCAAGAATCCGTAACCACCCAAATTGTCACGGCCGCTGCGCAACTCCATAATCTTGTTGCCAGGTTTCAGTACTTGGACGTGGGTATGGAAGCGAACATCGGAACAATCTCGTGCGGTGAGACGGCGCAAATGGCCGTCGCCTGGAGCAACCGCCCAGCTCGCCGCGGGTTTGTGTCCCTGCTCAATTTGGTGGCACAGGGATTTGCGATCATAGCCTTGCTGGTTGGCAGCTACGGATTCTTCAGTCATTTCGTTGTTCAATCCGTGCGGGTTTCTGGCGCGAGCATGGCGCCGACGCTGCAGGATGCAGATGTGTACCTCCTGAACCGGGCGGCCTGCCTGTTCCGCTCGCCGCGGCGCGGCGAGATAGTGGTGCTCAGGGATCCCACCGACCAGAGCTACGCCGTCAAGCGCATAATCGGCGCGGCAGGCGACACCGTGGATTTGCGCGATGGCGATGTTTTTGTCAACGGCGAACGCCTCGACGAGACCTACCTCCCCAAAGGCACTGAGACCTACCCCTTCACCACTTGGCGTCAGGTCGTCCGATGCGGACCGGATCAGTATTTTGTTTTGGGGGACAATCGCTTCTACAGCAGCGACAGCCGCTGCTACGGCCCCGTCACGCGCAACGCGATCCTCGGATTGGTCATGCACTGAGCCGCCCAACCGCACCCGGCCTGTCTTCCGCCATCCCCGCTGGATGGTTTTCTCGTTGTCCTGTCATGCTGCCTTGCTTCAGCAACGCCCGTAGGTATCTTGTCAACCATGTGTATGCATTCAGTTGACGCGGGAGCGCATGCCCGCATCGCCGAGTTGGGACACCGCGTGCTGGGCGGCGGTCAGATTAACTGTGACGAGGCGCTAGAGCTTCTTCGGCTGGAATCCCGCGCGGACATCTATGATCTGATGGCGTGGGCCAACCGCATCCGCGAGCGGTACAAGGGAGACAAGATTCACCTCTGCTCGATCGTGAACATTAAGGCTGGGGGCTGCCCGGAGAACTGCAAATTCTGCGCGCAATCGGCGTTCTACCAAACTGAGTCTCCGCGTTACGAACTCGTGCCTACGGAGGACATGCTGGCCGCGGCCGACGAAGCCAGCCGGAACGGCGTCGTGGGCTTTGGCCTTGTGGCCGCCTGGCGTGGTTTGGAGGAAGGCCCGGTCCTCGACGCCATTTGCGAGCAGTTCGAGGCGCTGAAACGCAGTGGTAAGGCGCGTGGCGATGCCTCGCTGGGCATCATCAAGAACCCGCGCGTGGCCGAACGACTCAAGGCGTCGGGTTGCGAGTGTTACAATCACAACTTGGAAAGCTCGCGGCGCTTTTTCCCGCAGGTCTGCGACTCGCATCGCTACGACGAGCGCATCGAGACTATTCGCCATCTCAAGAACGCCGGCATCAAGATTTGCTCGGGCGGTATCCTTGGCATGGGCGAGAGTCGAGAAGACCGTTGCGACTTGGCGTTCGCGCTGAAGGAAGTCGGCGCGAGCATCGTGCCGATCAACATCTTGAACCCGATCGCTGGCACGCCTTTTGGTGGACGAGAGCCGTTGCCGCCGCTGGAAGTGCTCAAGACAATCGCTTGTTTCCGGCTCATCCTTCCGACTCAGGAAATCATGGTCGCCGGGGGGCGCGCGGCGAATCTGCGGGATCTCCAATGCATGATCTTCATGGCCGGGGCCAGCGCGATGATGATCGGCAACTACCTGACGACGCTCAATCAATCCCCGGAGAAAGACCTGCAAATGATCAAAGACTTGGGCTTGGATCCGGACTGGAGCGGATTGCACGGAACCGGGGGTGGCCAGCGTCCGCCGGATCAGATTGAAGCAGCCGGATCGGCGACGTAGGCTTTGCGCTGATGAAGCGATCCGAAGAACCACGCTTGCGGCTGTTGCGCCTGATTTTGCTTTTCTGCGGTCTCACTTGGGGTGTTTCACTCGTCGGCGTCTTCGCTGGCTGGCCTGCCGCCGCGCGGGCCCTTGAATCGCTGGGTGCGAAGCCGATCGCCTACGATCCGATGCTGGATTATTGGTTGCGCATGGCTGCGGGCGCATTTGGATTTGTTGGGATCGGCTATCTTCTGCTGGCGTTGAACCCACGGAAGCACGCCAGCATTCTTACTTGGGCTGGTTGGCTGATGGTGGCCGAAGGGGCTGTGCTTGCGTGGCACGGCGTCCGGCTGGGCTTACCGCCGTTTCCTTTCTACGCCGATCTGGTGGCCTGTTTTTTGGGTGGCGGTGCGATCCTGGCGCTCCGCCGTGCGGCGAGGCCGGATAATCGGTAGTCGCGCGAGCACATGGGACGCCTGCATCGGAATCACGGCGGCTATCGCGGCGAGACGATTGATATCGTCGAGGTGTTGGCCCGAACCTCCGCGGCAGCAGAACGGCACGGATGGGTCACTGAGAGGATTCCGGTCTCCTCAAACCTGAGCCTGCTCGCCCACAGACGTTCGTTCGCAGCGGCTGCGGACTCTCTCTTGCTGCGTCGTGTTTACCTGAGCACCGGTATTCACGGTGACGAGCCGGCCGGCCCGTTAGCGATGCAACGCTTGGTGGAGGCCAACACTTGGCCACCGGACACGGAGCTGTGGATGCTCCCGTGTCTGAACCCGACGGGCTTCCCGCTCAACTGCCGCGAAAATGCCCCGGGCTTGGACTTGAACCGCGATTACCGACACATGGCGAGCCCCGAGATTCGTTGCCATGTCGCCTGGCTGGAGCGGCAGCCCATGTTTGACGTGACGTTCTGTTTGCACGAGGACTGGGAATCGCCTGGCTTCTACGTTTACGAGTTGAACCCGGACAACCAACCATGCCTCGCGCCTTACATCGTTGAAGCCGTGGCGAGGGTTTGCCCGATTGATCGGTCGGAATTGATCGAAGGTCGCGCGGCCTCGGGCGGCATCATCCGGCCAACTCTTGACCCAAACACGCGCCCGCAGTGGCCGGAAGCGTTTTGGCTGCTGCAGAACAAGACCCGGCTTTCCTACACGTTGGAAGCGCCGTCCGATTTTCCGCTGGAAACGCGGGTCAACGCCTTGGTCGTGGGTGTCAACGCGGCGCTGGCTGCGTTGGGGAGGTGAGCCGCCCGCCTTGGCGTCAATGGGCCTTGGCTTCGCGCTGCTTGATCCAGACCTTGCCGAGTTGGGTGAGCGTTTCCCGTTTCATCACCTTTTCTGCGAGCGGGAAAACGATGCGTTCCTCGCGGTCGAAGTGCTTTCTCGAATAGGCGACGGCGCGTTGCAGGAGGCGACGGGCTTCCGCTACCAGCTTGGCGTCTCGGACCCGCAGCAGACTGGCGTCAATCTCGTGATGCTCGTGCTCGAAGCTGTCCCGCTGGCCCATTTGCTCGAGGCAATGCTCCAGCGGGGCGAAAACGAGCTCGTCCTCGCTGTGCGAATGGTCACGAAGCAGGCTTTCAAGCAAGGCCGCGAGGGTCTTGACCTCGGCGGCGGTCTTCATGCTCGGCAGCACGCGCTCGATGTGGTCGAAGACTTGATGGAACACGATATGTTCCGCCAGCAGGATGTCCGTGATTTTCATCGCATCGGTTATTCAACTCAAAGTTCGCCGTGTAATTAACATGCGCAACGCCCCGGCTCAACTGCCAGATGCATATTCTTCCACATCTCCGCAGGTGCAAACCGGGTTGCGGTCGCCAAACACATTGTCCACGCGCCCGACCGCCGGCCAGTGCTTGTGGTCGCGCAGCCAGGGGGCTGGGTAAGCTGCCTGCTCGCGGGGGTAAGAGCGCGACCATGTGTCCGCCGCCACGACGTCGGCCGGATGGGGCGCGTGCTTGAGTGGGTTGTCCAGCGCGTCCATGCGTCCGGTCTCGACAGCTTGCATTTCTCCGTGAATGGCGATCATCGCATCGCAGAAACGGTCCAACTCCGCCTGCGGTTCGCTCTCGGTAGGCTCCCCCATGAGCGTCCCGGCGACGGGCCACGACAAGGTCGGTGCATGAAAGCCGTAATCCATCAACCGCTTCGCCACATCTTCCGCAGTCGTCTTGTGGAATTGCCTGAGGTCAAGGATGCACTCATGCGCAACCAGGCCACCCGCACCTCGATAGAGCGTCGGGAAGTAGGTCTCAAGGCGCTTCGCGATATAGTTCGCGTTTAGAATGGCGACCTTCGTGGCCTCGGTCAGTCCGTGCGGGCCCATCATGGCGATGTACATCCACGAGATTGGAAGGACGCTCGCACTGCCCCACGGCGCGGCGGAAACGGCGCCGCTCCGCGAATTCAAATTCGAAATCTCAGATTTCAAATCCACCCCGCCGTGGCCGGGCAGGAATTCCAAGAGATGTTTCGCCACGCCAATTGGACCCACCCCCGGGCCGCCGCCACCATGTGGGATTGCAAAGGTTTTGTGCAGATTAAGATGGCAGACGTCCGCCCCGATGTCGCCGGGCCGACACAGGCCGACTTGCGCGTTCATGTTCGCGCCGTCCATATAGACCTGTCCTCCATGTTCGTGAACCACCCGGCAAATCTCCTTGATGGTGGTCTCGAAAACGCCGTGTGTGGACGGATACGTCACCATCAGGCACGCAAGATTGTCTCGGTGTGTCGCGGCCTTGGCGCGCAGGTCGGCGACATCAATGTTGCCGTCCTTGTCGCAAGTCACGGCGATAACCTTGAACCCGGCCATCACCGCGCTGGCGGGGTTGGTGCCGTGGGCGGAAGTCGGGATCAGACAAACATCACGATGGGCTTCCCCGCGACTCGCGTGCCACGCACGCACGACGAGCAACCCGGCATATTCACCTTGCGAGCCGGCGTTGGGTTGCAGTGAAATGCCGGCGAAGCCGGTAATCTCTGCCAGCCACTGGGCCAATTGCTCGAACAAGACCTGGTAACCGCGCGTTTGGGGTAGCGGAGCAAACGGGTGAATCTTCGCGAACTCCGGCCACGAGACGGGAAGCATCTCGCTCGTTGCGTTGAGCTTCATCGTGCAGGACCCCAGCGGGATCATCGTCTGGCAAAGCGACAAGTCGCGGGCTTCGAGGCGCTTGAGGTAGCGGAGCATCTCGGTCTCGGAATGGTGCGAGTTGAAGACGGGATGCTGCAGGAAGAGCGGAGGTCGAAGTGCCATGTCCGCAGTGGACGGAATCAGCTCGGCGACGCTGAATGCCAGAGGGTTGTCGCTGTTGAAGACCTGCCAAATCTTGGCAACGTCGGCTTCGCTGGTTGTCTCGTCGAGCGAAATACCGAGAGTTTGCCCATCCACGACGCGGAAGTTCATCCGGTGCGCCTCCGCCAGCTTCAGAACCTCGCCGAGTCGGGCCGTGCTTAGGCGAACGGTGAGCGTGTCAAAGTAGGCCAGACTGGCGGCCTGACGCCCGTGTTCTGTCGGAGTTGCCGTCGTTGGTCTCAACGATGGAGACATCCTGGAAGCCCGTCCCGCGGCACAGCCGAGCTTCTCCAACCCCATCGCAAGCGTACGGGTCAGAGCATGAATCCGGAGCGCGATCTTACGCAACCCCTCCGGTCCATGATACACCGCGTAGGCCATGGCCATGTTGGCCAACAGCGCCTGCGCCGTGCAGATGTTGCTGGTCGCCTTTTCACGGCGGATGTGCTGCTCGCGCGTGCCCAGTGCGAGGCGGAGCGCCGGTTTGCCGCGCGAATCCCTTGAGACGCCGACGAGCCGGCCCGGCATCTGCCGTTTGAATGCTTCACGTGTGGCGAAGAACGCCGCATGCGGTCCCCCATAGCCCAGCGGTACGCCGAACCGCTGTGAGTTGCCCACGGCAATGTCCGCCCCGAACTCGGCCGGCGGTTTTAGCAACGTCAGCGCCAGCAAGTCCGTGGCAACGACGACCATCGCGCCCACTCCGTGTACTCGGTCAGCAAAACCCGTATAGTCGTGAATTACTCCATCGGTGGCGGGGTATTGCACCAATGCGCCGCAAACCGTCGGATCGGGAGCAAATTCAGCGTGTCCGCCCACAACGATTTCGATGCCCAGCGCCTGGGCGCGCGTACGGACGACTTCGACCGTTTGCGGATGACAATCGTCGGCGACGAAGAACTGGTTTCGGCCTTCAGCCGCCTTCAGTCGGTGGCACATCATCATCGCTTCGGCGGCCGCGGTGGCTTCGTCCAGCAATGACGCGTTGGCAATGTCCAGCGCGGTCAGGTCGCAGACCATCGTCTGGAAGTTGAGCAAGCCTTCGAGCCGACCTTGTGAGATCTCGGACTGGTAAGGTGTGTATTGCGTGTACCAGCCGGGGTTTTCCAGGATGTTGCGCTGGATCACCGGTGGCGTGATGCAATCGTAGTACCCCATGCCGATGAACGAGCGGAAGACCTGATTCTGGCTCGCGAGGGTGCGGAGATCGCGCAGCGCCTCGAACTCGCTGCGAGCCGGTGGCAGCTCGAGCGGGCGGGCGAGGCGAATGTCGGCAGGCACGGCGGCAGCGGTCAGCGCGTCCAGATCGCGCAGGCCAAGGATCGCGAGCATCTGACGCTGGTCCGCAAGGCTCGGGCCGATATGGCGGCGGAGGAATTCGTCGGAATGCCTCAAAGATATGGACGTGGACATCTGATCGGAGGCTGGGGAGTTCCCGCCTTCGGGGGGCTCTGCTTTGGTTTGGCTGAAAGACACGTGGGCAAGCTAGAGAGCGTCCCGTTCAACGCAAGTGTGATTTGGCGTCATTGCCCGGGCAACGCTCGTTCTTTTTGCAGTGGCGGGCGGGCCGCACTGAGTTACACTCGGCGTCGTTCAGACCGGAATGCAGCCAAATCGGAGCGAGGCTGTAACCGGTTTGGGGCAGCATTCGTATGCGACTTGAGATGGGCAAAAGAACGCGGGCAATCTGGTTTGCGGTCGGCACGCTGGCGGTGGTTTGGGCGCTGGCTTGGGGAGGCTATACCCTGGCGACACGCTCGAAAGTCACGGTCGAGAAGGTCCAGGCCTACGTCAATTCCGTGGACCTGGCCAAGCTGAGCGCCGCGGAGCGCGCCAAGGCCATCCAGAAACTTGCCGACCAACTCAACGCGCTCAGCTTCGATGAACGTCGCCGGACCCGGCTCGATGGGACGTGGCGGGATTGGTTCAAGGACATGACCGAGGAGGAGAAAGGTCAGTTCATTGAGGCCACCTTGCCCACGGGCTTCAAGAAGATGATCACTGCGTTCGAGGAACTGCCGGAGGACAAGCGCCGGCGCTCGGTGGACGACAGCTTGAAACGGTTGCGCGAAGCCCAACGGCAAACGGGTGATTCACGTACGGCCTTGGGTGGCACGAACGCGCCGCCCCTCAGCGAGGACTTGCAGAAAAAGGTCGCCACGATCGGGCTGAAGTCGTTTTACAGCCAAAGCTCCGCGCAATCGAAGGCAGAACTCGCGCCGCTCTTGGAGGAGTTGCAGCGGCAGATGCAGAACGGGCGTTTCATCATGCGTGGCCCGCACGGGCGATGAAGCGGAAGTCCGAAGTCCGAAGTCCGAAATCCGAAGGAATGTCAACTTGGGCGTTTACCCTGGTTGAACTCCTTGTGGTCATCGCCATCATCAGCCTGCTGGCAGCGATGTTGATGCCGACGCTGGGGCGCGTGAAAGAGGGCGGTCGCGCGACAGCATGCCTCAGCAATCTTCGCCAGATCGGCGTGGCTCTGCAGCTCTACGTGGATGAAAACCATAACCGGCTGCCGATCATGCGGGACCGGCCGGTGGGCACAAACACGCCGCCCACCAACACGTTCCCCAGCGTTGAGACTGTGCTCTCTACTCAGCTTGGCAACGTCAAGGTTCTGCAATGCCCTTCGGACAAGCAGCGACTCTTTGAGCAAACAGGTTCCAGCTACTCGTGGAACAGCCTGCTCAATGGGCAGAAAGCCGACGACCCGGAGGTTTTCAACCTCAAGTTTGGTCCATCCCAAATCCCAGTGTTCTTCGACAAGGAAGCCTTCCACAAGGCTCGCGGGGTGAAGAAGGGCGTGAACTACCTCTATGCCGACGGGCACATCAAGAACTTGTTGGTGATCGAGGGCAGCAAATGATCCGGTCGCACACGAGGTCGGCCGGACGTCATTTCTCAATCACGTAGTAAGCTGCGTTGGTGGACAGGGTGATGACGTCCGCGTGGCCAGGCGTTCCCGTCACGCGGTAGCCATTGGAGTCGAGCGGGACGACGGTCATCGCGGACGCGTCGGTACGTTTGAGTCGCACGGTGCCGGTGAAGTTTTTCACCATCAGCGGCACGGTGCCCCGGTTGGTGATCGTGCGGACGCCCGTTGGCTGGCTGGTGGCCCACTCGTAAGGCTGATCCTCGCTGGCGACCTGCAAAAGCAATTTGGCCGAGGTGCTGATGGGCTCTCCGTCCAGCGCCACCAGCAAGATTGAGCCGTAATCCAGCCCCGATTCAATGGTCAGTCCGTCGAGCTCCAGGCGGCCCATCGCGCTGAGGAACCCGCTGACACCTTGGGCGGCGGGCGCGTTGATGGTCAGCTTGCCCACGCCCCAATCCCACTCCAGTTCGCCGGTGAAACTGCGCACCTGTTTGTTTGTGCGATTGATGAAGGGCGAGAGATCGAGCACTTGCGACTGCGGCGCGCCGTTGGTGATGAAGTCCACTCCCACCCGGCCCACAAGAAACGCGAGCGAGTCAATCGCGCTGACGTTGGTGATTGTGCCGCCAGGCGGGATGCCATCGCCGCGCAGTTGGTCGAAGTTCTGCGGGGCCGGCAGCGGAGTGCCTTTGAGTGCGTAGAGATCGCTGACGGCGAGCTGCAAGTCCACCACGCGGGGTGCGGTTTGCACCAAACCCTGACGATAGATCAGCGCAGCGGCGGGGAACTGGCCCTGCGCAACGGGCGTCTGGATGGAGAACTTGCCGGGTAAGCCGTCCCAAGTGGACGCACCGCCGGCGAACCAGAAGATGGCATCGCTGCCCTGTAGCGCCCCGTAAGCCGCCCCCAAGAGGATCATGTCGGCACGATACCGGTTGGGCAGCGGCCAGTTCACCTCGGTAATCCTCGAAGGCTGATGTTGGTGGACGAGATCGAACAGTGGGTTGCTGAAGTCGTCCGCGGCGCCGTCGGCGGAGCGGAACTTGAGCGCACTACGATCGTCATAGGTCTGGTTGACCTCGATGTTCCAGGACGCGTTTGCACCGTTATGCACGCCGCCGAAGTAGCCGTGGCGGTCAAAGAAGTCGGCCACACCGTTGGCATACTTGTCCAGTGGATCAAGGTATTGAGCGGAAGCCGTCTTCCAGTTTGAGCAATAAACGAGGCCACCGAAGCCGAGGTCTTGCTTCAGGTAGGCATAGGTGTCGCGATGAAACTTGAGCATGAGTTCAGTGAGGAACAGTGCCGTGTCCTGATCGCGACGTCTGCGATCGCTAAAAACGTTCCAGAGGCCGCGCAAACCCACGCGACCGTTGGCGAAATCATCTTGGGATGAACTGAGTCCAGCCCACTCAGCGCTTTTGATTTGAGCGAGCGTGCGGTCCGGATACTTGGCGAGCAGCCAGTCGCCGAACTGCTTCTCCAAGATGGCGCGCTGGGGATCGGGGATGTTGCCGGTGTTGCCGGCATCCGGGTTAAACGTCCAGAACAGCGTCGAGTCTTCGTTGTACATTTCAGCGAACGCCACCGCCGGATCGTCCTTGATGGCTAGGCCGGTATGCGGATTCGGCGTCGTGAGCAGGCATCGCCACCACTCACGGTAAACCGCCTGGAACGCCGGGTTGAAAAAGAGCAGGGCAAAGGGATTCTTGCCGCCGCTATAGCCAGCGAATGCCGTGTTTTCCGGGCCGAACTGAACCCAAAGCGGGAAGTAAATGCTCAGGCTGGTGTAGATG
>CAYJNU010000229.1:0-12688 GCA_964371005.1 uncultured Verrucomicrobiota bacterium
TAATTGGGACGCCTGGGCGCAAAAGACGATCCCCGTGCCGATGGTCGTGGGCCATGAGTTCGTGGGCGAGGTGGTACGGGTCGGCGCGAACGTGAAGGATTTCTTCCCCGGTGAAGTCGTGAGCGCCGAGGGCCACGTCGTTTGTGGGCGCTGCCGGAACTGCCTGGCGGGGCGACGCCACTTGTGCAAAGACACGCTTGGTATCGGCGTGAACCGGTCGGGCGCATTCGCGGAGTACATCTCCGTGCCGATGACCAACGTGTGGCATCACAAGAGCAGCATTGACCGCGACGTGGCAGCCATTTTCGATCCTTTTGGCAACGCGGTTCATACCGCCTTGTCATTCCCGGTATTGGGGGAAGACGTGCTGATCACCGGCGCCGGGCCGATCGGCATCATGGCCGCCGCCGTGGTGAAACACGCGGGGGCGCGGTTCGTGGTGGTAACGGATGTGAACGAATATCGCCTGGCGTTGGCGCGCCAGATGGGCGCCACGGTGGCGCTCAACGTGGGAAATGGCGGCAGTCTCACTGCCACGCTGAAGGAACTGGGCATGAGGGAAGGTTTCGATGTCGGTCTGGAGATGTCCGGCAACCCGGCCGCCCTGCGGGACATGATTGACAGCATGGCCCACGGCGGCAAGATCGCCATGCTCGGCATTCCGACGCAGCAAGTCCCGTTTGACTGGAACAAGGTCGTTTTCAACATGCTCACGATTAAAGGCATCTACGGTCGCGAGATGTACGAGACGTGGTACAAGATGACGGTGATGCTGGAAAGCGGCCTCGATATTCGGCCCATCATCACGCACCGATTTCACTACACGGAGTTCGAGAAGGGCTTCGAGGCGATGCTCGGCGGCGAGTCGGGCAAGGTGGTCCTCAACTGGCGTTAGCTCCAGACTGCTCGTATGGAACACCTGCTGGAGCATTTTGCCATCGGCGTGGCCGCCCTCGGCGGCGTGCTCGCGGCCCGCGGCAAACGCGTGGACCTCTTCGGCGTGGTCGTGCTGGCGCTGGTGACGGCGTATGGCGGCGGCACCGTGCGCGACCTGCTTGTGGGCGACACTCCAGTCGCCTGGCTGCGCAACCCGGCCTACCTGCTGAATGCCAGCTTTGTCGCGGTCACCATGTTCTTCGTGCGACGGCTTCACGAACTACCCGAGACCTTCCTCCTGGTTGCGGACGCGTTTGCATTGGCCTTGTTTACGATCGTCGGAACGCGCAAGGGAGTGGACCTCCACTTCGCCGGCCCGGTCGCGGTGCTGTTGGGCGTGGTGACTGGCGTTGCGGGCGGCATCCTGCGAGACGTGTTAACCGGTGAAGTGCCGTTGGTGTTTCGTCCCCACATCCGGCTCTATGCCACCGCCGCGATGGCGGGTGGGGTGGTTTTTGTGATTCTGCAGCAGTGGTGGCCCGCGCAGCCGGCTGTGACCGTCGTTGCCGTCGGTATCATTCTCGCACTGCGTCTTACGGGCATCTGGCTGAAACTCTCATTGCCGGTGTTTCAGTCTGATCAGGCGTCGAAGCCAGTCACTCCCATCCAACCCATCACGGACATACCATGAGCATGACCTTTCAAAGCCACCTTCAACAACAGCTTGACAACATCCGCACCGCGGGCACCTACAAGAACGAGCGGGTCATCCTCACGCCGCAGGGCACGACCATCCGCGTGGCCGATGGCAAGCCGGTCTTGAACCTCTGCGCCAACAATTACCTGGGTCTGGCGCAGCACCCGGCCGTGGCCGCGGCGGCGAAGGAGGCGATTGACCAGTGGGGCTACGGCATGGCCAGCGTCCGTTTCATCTGCGGCACACAAGGTGTTCACAAGCAGCTTGAAGCCAAGCTCACCGAGTTCCTAGGCACCGAAGACACGATCCTGTACTCATCGTGCTTCGATGCGAATGGCGGCCTGTTTGAAACGCTGCTGGGGCCGGAAGACACCATCATCTCGGACGAACTCAACCACGCGAGCATCATTGACGGCATCCGGCTCTGCAAAGCGCAGCGCCTTCGTTACGCGAACAACAACATGGCCGACTTGGAGGCGAAGCTGAAAGAGTCCGCCGGGGCGCGCTTCCGTCTGATCGCCACGGATGGTGTGTTTTCCATGGATGGCTACCTCGCGAACCTGCCCGCAATCTGCGATCTGGCGGACAAGCACGACGCGCTGGTCATGGTGGACGATTCGCACGCCGTCGGTTTCATGGGGCCGCATGGACGGGGCACGCACGAGCACCACCAGGTGATGGGCCGGATTGATATCCTCACCGGCACAATGGGGAAGGCGCTCGGGGGTGCCAGCGGCGGCTACGTCAGCGGACGAAAGGAGATCGTCGAATTGCTCCGCCAGCGTTCGCGTCCGTATTTGTTCTCCAACACGCTCGCGCCGGCGATTGCCGGAGCCACGCTCAAGGTGCTGGAACTTCTCACTGCTTCCACCGCCCTGCGCGACAAGCTGGAAGCCAACACGCGTTTCTTCCGCGAAGGTATGACGAAGCTTGGCTTCAACATCCTGCCAGGCACACACCCCATCGTGCCGGTCATGCTCGGCGATGCGGCACTCGCGTCCAAGTTTGCCGACGCCATGCTCCAGAAAGGCGTGTACGTGATCGGCTTTTCGTATCCCGTGGTGCCGCAAGGCAAAGCCCGCATCCGCACCCAAGTCTCCGCCGCCCATTCCATACAGGACTTGGAACTCGCCTTGAACGCGTTCCACGAAGTGCGACGGGAGCTGGGACTCTGAGCCCAAGTTCGACGAGCCACCGACCGAGACTCCGTGGGCAAACGACGCCTGCCTGGTGGCGCGCCCGCGCGGCATTGCTTTTTCCCGGCCTTCCGTGTCCCATTTGCTCGTGCTGACGACCATTCGCCGGGCCGAGTACGCTGAACTGGTGGCGCTCTTCTTCCTTCAGGGAGCGGCGCTGGGGATGTGGTTTGTTCCGTTGAGCACGGTGCTCGACGCGCACGGACTGCATGCCATCAAGCCCTACGCGTTCGCCACGACCGCGCTCGCCGCTTTCGTCTCGCCGCTGATCTTCGGCGCGATGGCGGACCGGCAGGCGTCGCCGGTCAAGGTACTGCGGGGGTTGTCACTCGCCACGGCAGCGACCATGGCTCTGGCCAGCACGGCCATCAAGCTGGGTTGGAACCCTTGGCTCACGCTCGCCACGATCCAACTCCACGCCCTCTGTTCATCGCCGACGTTCAGCATTTCCTCGACGATCATTTTCGCGCGGCTGGCGAACGCGCAAAACGAGTTCGGCCCGATCCGCGCCATGGCGACGTTCGGCTGGATGGCCGGTTGCTGGACGGTCAGCCTCCTGGGCGCCGACACCTCACCCCTCGCCGGTTACAGCGGGTCGCTGGCGTGGCTGAGCGTTTGCGCGTTCACGTATTTCCTCCCCGCGCTCCAAACGCCGAAAGCGGCTACGCCGCTCGCATGGCATGAGCGGCTCGGGCTGGACGCGCTCACCTTGCTCAAGCACCACGATCATCGCGTGGTGTTCGTCGTCGTGGCGCTGTTTGCCATCCCGGTGACCGGGTTCTATCCGTATGGGCCGCCGCATTTGCGCGAAATGGGCTTTCAACACCCGACGGCCTGGATGAGTCTGGGCCAGGTGACGGAGATCATCGCCCTGTTCAGTCTCGGCGCGTTGCTACTGAAGTGGCGCTTGAAATGGATCATTGCCTGCGGCCTGGCGCTCGGCGTGGTGCGGTTTGGGCTGAGCGCGGGCAACAGCCCGGCGTGGCTGCTGGCGGGAGTGCTGTTGCACGGCGCGTCCTTCACCCTGGTGTTCATCACGGCGCAAATCTATCTGGAACAACGCGTGGAAAAAGCGTGGCGGGCGCGGGCGCAGGCCCTGATGACGCTCATGGTTTCCGGCCTGGGCAATCTCATTGGCTACCTGGGCAACAGCGTGTGGTTTGCCGCCTGCAACCGGCCGACGGGCACGAACTGGTCGCTCTTCTGGACCGGACTTTCCGTCACGGCGGGAGCGGTGCTGATCTACTTCCTCCTCGCCTTCCACGGTGTCGGAAAAGGGTTGAGGCCGCGTCTGACCGCAGCGTGACCTCGCAAGCCTCGAGCCCTCGAACGCCCGCGGTTGTCCGGCCTGGACACGTGGCGCGAAAATCCCGGTCGATCAACTGTTTCCGGGGTCAAAGCATCCATCGCAACCCCGGCATGCGTTTCGCCAGGTCGGCAACGAGGAAACTCGCGATCAACCCCGTCAACGTCAGCAACGCCACACCGGCGAACGGGTGCAGGACCGCAGGCCGCAGCAACGGCGTCAGCACCACCAGCACCGGCGCATGCAGCAAGTAAACCGCAAAAGCCCGTTCGGAGAGCCACGTCGCCACGCGTCCGGCAGAATGGCACCGCTGGTAAAAGCACGCCATCAATCCCAGTGCGATTCCGAGTCCCGCGAACTGTTCCCACGTGGCGAAGGCCAGCGCCCGCAGGTTCCAGCCCCCGGCGTAGAGATTCGGTCCGTTCTCCGGCGGCGGCCCGCCCAAACGGAGCACGACCGCCATTAGCAACGGCCCACCGATACACCCGAGCCAGCCCGCCACCCGCACGCGTCGCGAAGTGACCAAGGCCTCCAGCCAGCCGTGCTTTCCGGCGACGACGCCCGCGCCAAAGGCCGCGACGTATTGCGGGAAGAAACATAGCTGGAAATTCAACACGTCCGTCCCGAACGGTTGCACCAGCCGGACGAGGAAGGTGCTCAGAACCAGTCCCACCGCGAACCCAAGCAGAGCCGCACTGCCGGGCGCACTGGCCGACCGACCGTCCGACGCACCCTCGCTCGCCGTCCATCTCCGAATGCCCGCCAGCACAGCGGAGAAGAACAGCAGGGCCAGCGCGAACCACATCGGACCGTTGCCGCTGAGAACCCGTCCCGACGCGAGGTAGTTCCCGTAGAGGGCAGCGAGCGAGGGCCGATCCGGCACGTGCGGATGCCCGAGCAGGGCGAAGACGATCAACGGGTGGATCAGCAACATGTACAGGAGTGACGGCAGCCCCAACCGCCTGCCGCGCTCGCGAAGGAACTTTCCCGAACCGCGCCGCTCCAGCGACCGATGGGCGAAAACGCCGGCGAGAAAGAACAGCAAACCCATGAACAACGCCTGCAGATGCGCCTGCCAGAAGATGAACACGATCTTCACCGGCAGGGTCGGCTCGGGTTCCTCCATCCGATACCACCCACCCAGATGGCTGTAGGTGACACACGCATGCATGTTCACCACCAACACGATCATCAACGTGCGCAAGTTGTCCACCCAGGCAAGGCGCGCCGCCGCCGGCGCCTCGCTGTTGCCCGCACCTGAACCGGATGAGAGAGCGATGGACATGCGTGACTTGTTTCTACAGTTCAGGGCCGGTCAGGCAATAGACCGCGAAGGTCGCCAGCCAATGCTCACCCTCGTAGTGCCCGCTGAAGACAAACTTCAACCCGGCTTGCGCGTGAGCCTCGGACGCCCGCTCCAAAACCGCGCGACGCCGGTCCTTCGCCGGCAGCGCCGAGGCGACACCCTGCATCGTCCAAGCCCGGCTCAAGTTCAACCCGACAAGATGCACGATGCGCGGGTCCGTGAGATCGCTGACTTCAGCCGGCGTGGCCCAACCGCCCAAGCGGCCACGGCGCAATTGCGGCAGAAACCCATCCAGCCAGCGGGAGAATTCCTTGGGCGTCAGCACGCGGCGCATCAAGTCGGCGACGTTGAGTCCGGGCGAAAAGAAATCCTCGCCGGACGGCTCATACTGGGTCGGGTAAGCGCGGTCATTTAAGTAATATGCTTTGGCGCGTGCAGTGATCAGACGCTCCAACTCGGCGTCCTTGACAGTTCGCGCGTAGTCCAGGATTTGCGCCAACGCGAAGGCCGTGTCCGGATGCACGCCGGTGCGGACCGGGTAAGTGAGGCGCGGCAAGTAAGCTCTGGTCAGCGCAACGAGTTTTTGCTCGAGTGGTTCGAAGTACTGCGCCCATTGCCTTGCATCGGGATCATTCCACGAACGCAACTCCGCCGCCAGCCGCAGAGCCCAGGCCCAGCCATACATGCGCTCGAAACTCTTGTTCTCCTTGATTTCGAAATACGCCGCCTCCGCCGTGAGGTTGGTGGCGGTGAGATGCGCCGCGAGCCGGGCGCGGATTTCGGCGGCGACTGGCAACTCGGGATGCAGCCGCAACAGGCGCACCAGCATCCAGTGGCCGTGGACCGAAGAGTGCCAGTCGAAGCACCCAAAGAACGCCGGGTGCATCGTGCGCGGCGGCAACACATCCTGCGTGCCGCGCAACACCTCACCCGGCTTGTTTGGATACTCGCGATCCAGACCCGCCAGAACAAGCCGGGCGAACTTGTCGGCGGAGCTGGCGTCCAGCGCCGTGTCCGCCACGGCAGCGGATAGCGAGGCCAGGATAGTGAGGGTGAGCCATGGGAACAGAGATTTCACGGGCGCGATTCTGGTCGAACCCGGTGCGGGCGACAAGCCGTCTGTCCCCCTGTTTCTGCGCCCGACTTGCCGGCCCGGGTCCCGCGGTTCGATCAAGCGTGCGGCCGGCTTTGGGATGCGCCCAAGATAGGTGGCGTCGGCTGGTCCCACGCGTCAGCGACGGCGCGGAGCAGTTCGGCTTCGCGGCGTTGCAGAATTCCGTCCGTGGCGGCGGCGGCAACGAGCGCCGCCAGGATCTGCCGTTTCAGTGGCACAGAGGCTTGCGCGACTTCGTTGATGGCAGCGTCAATTTGCAGCAGGTTGCATTCGGCCAACGGCAGGAAGTGTAGCTCCTGTTCGCACGTGAGACCTGTTGCGCCCTGGGCGAACGCCTGTTCCGCCTCCGATTCGCTCTCGTGCCCGATGCGCGTCAGGCCTGACAACATCACCTCGCACGCGGGGAGCAGCGGTTTGAGGTTGTAGTATTGCACGGGCGGCTTCTTCACCCGGCGGAATTGCGGCGCGAGGTGGCGGACAATCATCCGGCGCAGCATGAACTCAAAGACGTCTATCTGCTGGTCCGATTCCACGAGCCAGGTCAGGTTGCTCTCGAACAGTTCGAATTGCTCGCGCGACAAGTGCCGCAACGCCCGCACGGCCAGGTCTGCCAGCGGCAAGTAATGCTCCGCGTCCAGGTCATCAATCTCCGGAAGCAACCGCTCCAACTCCGTCACCAGCTCCGACTCGGTTCGCAGCGACAATTCCTGGAGCTGGCGTGCGCGCAATTCCAGTTCGCGGCTGCAGATCAACCCATACACCAGCGCCTCAGCGGTGAGCGGTTGCTGGGTGGCGGCGCGCAGCGAAGCGGGAAGGTCCCGGAGAATCTGCGTGGCGAACTCAAGGTGAACCGCCGTGACGGTCGGGGGCGAAGGGATGCACAAAGGCTTGGCAGGCTGCACAAGGGTCTCTGTTCGCCGCGCCGCACTGGCGAAGAGCATCTCCCGCGCGGCCGCCGAGTTGCCGACGACCGATGCCAGCTTGTCGTAATCCACCGACTTGCCGCCGTGCTCGCGATACAGCTCCGTCACGCGCGATTCCCGCAGCACGCGCTCCAATGAAACCCGTGGATACTGCCCGTCGAAATGCGGGTTGATGCGTTGGATGCGCTTTGTCAGCGGCGGGTGCGTGGCGAGGAAACCAAACCAGCGCGGCTTCATGCCGTCGCTGAAATACATGTGGCTCGCCTCCTCCGCGCGCGCCGCCTCGATCAGCGAACGCCCCTGCAGGCCGCCGATCTTCTTCAGCGCACCCGCAAGGCCGTCCGGATTGCGCGTGAACTGCACCGCCGCCGAATCCGCCAGATACTCGCGCTGCCGACTGACCGCGCTCTTGATGAGCCGCGCCGCGAAAGCGCCGAACGATCCGGCCACCAAACAAATCCAACCCACCGCAAACGCCGGCAGAAACGCCGGATGGAAGATCGGACGGACGGGTCTCCCGTCCGCGGTTTTCTGCCGGCTCAGGAAGTTCAAGGTCAGAAACCGTCCCAGCACCACCAGACCGAGCACGCCATGCAGCCATCCGATCAGACGCGTATTCAGGCGCATGTCGCCGTTCAGAATGTGGCTGAACTCGTGCGCGATGATGCCTTGGATTTCATCCCGGGTCAGCAGCTTGACCGCCCCGAAGGTCACCCCCAGCACCGCGTCCGTCGGGTCGTTGCCCGCGGCGAACGCATTGATGCCACATTCCTCATCCAGCAGAAAGACCTCCGGCACGGGCACGCCCGATGCGATTGCCATCTCCTCCACCACATTCAGCAACTGCCGTTCATCAGCGTCGTCGGTTTGGAGATTCACCCGTCTGCCTCCGAGCCACGTGGCGACCATCGCACCGCCGCGGGACAACTGCCGGAGCTTGACGAACGTGACCAGTCCGACCACGGCCGTGACCGCCAGCGTCACCCAACCCAGCAATTCCCAGCTCCCGATGCCCTCTGCACAGAAGTGTCGCGCGAGCGCCGAGAGCCAGCCGCGACTCGGGAACGCGTGAGTGAACAAATAGGTCAGGCGGAGTGCCCCGGCCACGGCCCCGTAAACCATCAGGTTCGTGAGGACCAGCGCCACGACGAACAGGTACACCAGCCGCCGGGTGCTGGCGCGTGCGCGATCTTGCTGGCCGAAGAAATCCATGTGTCCGGTTCGGGAATTCACTGCCGTCCGCGGAATTCATCCATCAGCCTCAGGATGCCTTCACGGATTTCGAACAACTCCTTCCGTGCCTCGGCCACCAACGCCTCTGGCAACGCGTGCCTGGACGCGACCCCCTCCAGCCCGGCCTGTGACCTGTGCAGGTGATTCAGGGCGCGCTTGAGCGAGGCGACGGTGAAAGCCGGATCGCGGAAACCTTCTCCTCGGGCGATGCCGCTCAGCGCCCCGGCGAGCTTCGCGCCGGTCGTCTGGAACTCAAAAACAAACTGGTCAAGGTCCGCGTCCTGGAGCCGCTCAATCGCCAATTCGTCCACCGCATCCCAGAACTTCATCGCGCTCTCGGAACAGCGATGCTGGAGCGGATGCCGCAAGTCGCCGTTCTCCGTGCGAATCCAGTCAATCCCTTCGCGGTGCGGGTCCGGCTCGGGCCCAGGTTTGTTGAGTGCCTCCTCGCACGCGCGGTTGAGTTCCTCGATCCGCTCCCGTTCCGCCTCGGCTTCTTCTTCGGTCAACTCGCGTTCCCAGCCCATCTCCTTCGCGATGATGGCCTCGGCTTCGTCCGAGTCGCCGTACTTGTCGAGCAACTCGCCGTATTTGTCCGTGCGCGCGTCGCATCCCTTCATGAACTTCTCGTAGTCGTGCTCGTCCCATTCCTCTTCGTGAGGTTTCTGCCCGCGCTGATGCTGCTCGATGGCCTTGGTCAGCTTGCCCATGAAATCCTGCATGCCGGCGGCGGCTTGTTGCGCGCGCTCCGCGTCTTCCTCGGGCGTCAGCCGCCACGCAGGTGCGGAGATCGCGAGCTCGTAGTCGGCGCTCTCAATCACCACGCGCCCGTTCGCCTCGCTGAACCATTCGAGGTAAAGATAATTGGCCATGTGCTCGGGCGGTTTCTCGCCGCGCTTGCACATCATGTAGGCTTCCTCCACGGGAATGTCATAGACGCGGACTTTGCGCGACGCAGTCAAATCGCCGATTGAGCCGCGCTGCAGTGGACTGAGTGTATCCAGACCGTGATGCGGAATGCGTTTCTGCGGATTGGTGAAGGTGAGCAGGCAGCCCGCGAGGTCCGGCCAGGCGTTGCCTTGGAGCTCAAGCACCACCGGTTCGGCGCGACCTTCGACCCAAATCTTGCCGCGCACGATGCCCTTGACGCGATTGTCAATCTCACCACGCACCACGCTATCGTGAATCCGGAAAGCCATGCGGTTCGTTTACCACGAGCACCGGAGAATACGCGAGGCTTTTCCCGACAGGGTTCAGGCTTCCAGACCGTCTCCGTCAGTGCGGTTCACAACACAGCAGGCAGGGAGAGGCGTCTCAGAACGGACAATCGTCCACGCTTTTCAACAAGCCATCCAGCGCACCGGCCAACGCGTTGCCCTCGGCGGCAGGCTGGCTCGCGAAATCGCGGAGCATCGCGACGGGCGCCCCCCATACGGCGGCCAGCGGTGGTTGGAGCGCGTCTTCAATCGCAGCGGGTTCGGGCAGGCGGTTCTCGACCGCCATCGCCCGGGACAATGCCAGAGCGGCGTCAAGGAAGGGTGCGCGGGCTTCCTCCGCCATGCCGCCCCCGGCGAGCAGACGCGCCATCTTCAGCTTGCGGGCGGCGAGGTCGCGATGCGTTCTGGCCTTGGCCAGTTCCTCCGCACTGAGCGGGGGCGGCGCTTCGGCCACCGGATGCAGCGGACGCGCGGCCCGGCTGACGGGCGCAATCAAGCCGGCCGCAATGAGCCGTTCCAGGGCTTCCTGCGTGGCGCGATCTAGGACTTCCAGCCGCACCGGGGCAACGGATTCCAGATCGCCGCACAATTCAGCGTGCAACGCTTCGAGACGTGGACGATGCAACGCCACCTGAGCCTCGACCACGACGTACAGCACCGAATGCGCGCCTTCTCGGGGAAAGCGTTCCTCGCACGAAACCAACGACGCACCGAGTTGTCGCCCCACTTCTTCGGCAAACGCGCGCGGACGATCTGAAGGCAGTTGACGCCGAGCCGGTGCGGCTTGCGGCGCCGGCCTGACCGGCGCTTCGCCGACGAGCTGATTGAGCCGGCTCAAGAAGGCTTGGCGCCCACTGCGAAGCGGAATCGCGCCCAGGTCGCCTCGCCGATCCAACACGCCGTCCGCCAGCGCCTGCTTGTTGGCCAGCGTATCCAGCATGTTGTGCTCGATGGTACTTTCCGAGACGAGATTGATGACCGTAACGGCGCGGGTCTGGTGCTTGCGCCAGGCACGAGCAATGCGCTGTTCGAGCTTCGCGGGATTCCACGGCAGATCGCAGTTGATAACCACGCTGGCGTTTTGCAGGTTCAACCCGGTCGAGCCCGAGTCCGTGCTGAGGAACACACGGCAATGGGCGTCGCTCTTGAAGGCGTTGATCTCCGCGCGCCGGCGCTGCTGCGGCACCGAACCGGTGTGCCACGCAAAGCCCAGCTTGAGACGCCGGCACAGCTCGCGCACGAGTTCGAGCATCCGTTCCCACTCGGAAAACACGATCACCTTTACGCCTTCGTTCTCGCGGCATTCCTCCAGGACTTTCTCCAACTCGGCGAGCTTCGGACAGTCGCGCGTCTTCGGGTCGAGGATGTAAGTCGTGTCGCACACCATGCGCATCATGGCGAGGTTCATCATCAGGCGCTCTTGCTCCTGCTGCGTGAGCGGACGGCGTTTGGCGATGGCGGCGAGACGCGCGACGATCTCGTGGTGCTCGTCATAGACCTGCTGCTGCTTGGGCGTGAGCTTCACGAAATGCTGGCGGTCGGTGCGATCGGGCAATTCGGTTTCCACATCGCTCTTCCGGCGGCGCAGCATGTAAGGCGCGATGCGCTCGTGCAGCCGGGCGAGGTCGCGATAACCGCTCGGCCGACCGCGTTCGTCGAACTGGTAGAAGTCGCGGTTGAAACGGAACAGCGGCCCAAGCGCGCGGGGCTCCAGGAAATCCATCAGCGAATACAACTCGTCAATGCGGTTCTCGATGGGCGTGCCGGTGAGGATGAACGCGTAGCGGCTCTTCAGACGTTTGATGGCCTGGGCCGTCTGCGTGTTCCAGTTCTTGATCCGCTGGGCCTCGTCCAGGACGACTACGTCTGGACGGAAACGCGCATTCACCTCCAGCGCATCGCGGATCATCTGCTCGTAGTTCACCACGGTGAAGAACGTGCCGGCGTCGTACGCGTCGCGGCGCGCGGCCAGTCCGCCGAAGACCAACCGGGTTGGCAAGTCGGTGAACTGCCGGATTTGCTCCTCCCACTCGCCCTTGAGCGACGCGGGCGTGACAACGAGCACGCGCTCGGCGCGATCCAATCGCTTGAGCAACGCGCACGCGGCGATGGCCTGAATGGTCTTGCCCAGGCCCATCTCATCCGCCAGCAACGCACGTTCGGTGAAGGCCAGATGCAACATGCCCTCGCGCTGATAGGGGAACAGCGGCACGCGCGTCTCGTGCGGTGGCCATTCGCCGCTCTGGACTTTCAGTTCGTAATCGCGACGCAGGTCTTTGCGCTCGGCGCGGCGACGCCGTTCTTCGAGCCAGGGAACGATTTCCTGCGTGAGCCGCACCTCCGGCAGGTCGGCGTCACGAAACTTTTCCAACGCTGCCAATGCATCCTCCACTGGCGCACCGGTCAGCTGTCCGTGTTCGGCAAACCATCCACGCACGGATTTCGGCAGGCGTTCCAGCCCGCGCTCCACGCGCAACGTGTCTGCCCCGTCATCCGGCACAACGTCCACGCGCGGCGAGCCGTCCTTGGCCGCGCGGGCGAACAGCCGCTTGAATCGCGCCTCCAGATGCAGCAGTACCGCCTCGACGTGTTTGCAGGTGCCGAGGCCGTTCTTGCGGAAGTCCTGGCAGGTGCAGGCAAACTGCCGGTTCGCCACGTCGCGAATCTCGACGCTGTACGTCAACCCGCTGCCCGAGCCGACGAAGAAAGTAGAGAACACAGGAAACCGCGCGTCGGTGTTGCGGATGACGAACGAGCCTTCGCGTGCCCGCTTCCGGCGGCGGTTGATCTCGTCATCATGCGTGGTCCGCCAGTCGTGGG
>CAYJNU010000230.1:0-12543 GCA_964371005.1 uncultured Verrucomicrobiota bacterium
CCTGACCGTGTGCGGCACCGGCAAGACGCCCGTTGTCGAGAAGTTCGCCCGTGAACTGCGCGACCAGGGCCGCAACGTGGCGATTCTCTCGCGCGGCTACCGCTCCCAACCCACGCCGCTGCCCGTCCGGCTCTGGAACAAGCTCTTGCTCCGCGAAGATACCACGCCGCCTCGCGTGGTTTCCGACGGCAAATCCCTCCTGCTCGATTCGGACATGGCCGGCGACGAACCGTACATGCTCGCGTCGAACCTCAAGGATGTGGTGGTGCTGGTGGACAAGGACCGAGTGAAGAGCGGGCGCTACGCCATCGAGAAGTTCGGCTGCGACACCTTGCTGCTGGATGACGGGTTTCAGTACTGGAAGCTGCGTGGGCGGCGGCATGACGTGGTGTTGATTGACTGCCAGCAGCCGTTTGGCAACAACGAGCAGATGTTACCCCGCGGCACCCTGCGGGAGCCTCCTTCGCACGCGGCCCGGGCCAGCACGCTGTTCATCACCAAGAGCGACGGCAACACCGCGGAGCTGCGGAAACGGCTCACCCAGTTGAATCCGCACGCCCCCATTATCGAGTGTGTGCATCACCCGTTGTATCTCGAAGATGTCTTCACCGGACAACGCCACGATCTGTCGCTGATCAAGGGTCGCCGGGTTTCGTCGCTCAGCGGCATCGCGCAGCCCGAGAGCTTCGAGCAGGGCCTGACCGCTCTCGGCGCCGACCTGGTTTATTCAAAGCGCTTCGCGGACCATCACCGATTCACCCTGCAGGAGGTGTTGAACGCCGTGAACCGCAGCAAAAAGCGCCAGGCCGAGGCCATCATCACCACCCAGAAGGACGCTGTGCGCATCCCGAAACTCGATCGCCGCGATCTGCCCATGTATTTCATGCGCGTGGAGATCAAGATCATCGGCGGTGCGGATGACTTTCGCGATTGCGTGCGGAAGATTTGCTTCCTCTGACCATGGAGACCCTGCTTTATGTGGTGGCCCGGACGCTGATCGCCTGCCTGCAAGCCCTGCCGCTCCGGATCGTGGCGCGGGTGGGACGCGCGGGGGGCGGGTTGGCGTTCTGGCTGGACGCCCGGCATCGTCGGGTGGCCATCAAGAACCTGACGCGCTGTTACGACGCCGAGAAGTCACCCGCCGAAATCCGCGCGCTGGCCAAAGAGAACTTCCGGCGCATCGGCGAGAACTTCGCCAGTGCCATCAAGACCGCGGCGATGACCCCGGAACAGTTGCGACCGCATTTCGACTTCGTGGGTGCCGAGAAGATTCTGCCGCATGAAGTGAATCAGGGACCGCAGAGCCGCGTCGTGGCCATCGGGCACTTTGGCAACTTCGAGTTGTACGCGCGGTTCGGGCAGTTCGTGCCCATCTTCAAATGCGCCACCACTTATCGCGGCTTGCGACAGCCGTCGCTCGACCGGCTGCTGCAATCCCTGCGCGAACGCTCCGGCTGCCGGTTCTTCGAACGTCGCACCGAGGCCGACGCACTCAAGGCCTGCATGACCGAGACCGGCCTCTTGCTGGGGTTGCTGGCCGATCAACGGGCCCGAGGTGGCGCCTGCCTCCCTTTCTTTGGACATGATTGCCTGACCTCCTGCGCGCCGGCGGTCTTTGCCCTGCGCTACCGCTGCCCGTTGCACACCGCCATTTGCTACCGCATGAGCCTCGCCCGCTGGCGCGTCGAAGTCGGCGACGAAATCCCCACGCACGCGAACAACCTCCCGCGCTCCTCGCCCGACATCATGCGCGACGTGAACCGCGCCTTTGAAATCGCCATCCGCCGCGACCCCGCGAACTGGTTTTGGGTGCATGACCGGTGGAAGCGCCCGAGATCCGCAATCCAGAATCCGAAATCCGAAGTCGGCCCGGCGAAAACGAAAACGCCGTTTACGCTGGAGCGAGGGGGGTAGAAGATGGCTGCGCTGGCTCGATCGCCTTTGGTTCCTCCTCGCCGCATCTTGGTGCGAGGTGCCGACGGGTTGGGCGACGCCGTCATGACCACGCCGGCGCTGCTCCGGCTGCGAGAGCGTTTTCCCGAGGCCCACATCACTCTGCTTACGCGCGAGAAGTTGGCCGACCTTTGGTGGCATCATCCCGCGCTCGATGAGGTTATCACTTTCGGCGCTGGGGAAGGCCCGTTTGCCGTCGCCCAACGGCTGCACAGCCGGGCAACCGCTGAGCGGCTGCTCGCTTTGGACCATGACGCGAAGGCGGCGGTTGGGCGAGTGTTGGACCGGGCGGAGAGACAGCACCAGAAACTAACCTGGGCAACGCTGGTCTATGGCACGCTCAACACCTTGTGGGAAACCGCCGCTTCCGTTGTCTCCAACCGTTTCGACGTCGCGCTCGTGCTGCCGAACTCTCCACGCTCGGCGCTTGAAGTCTGGCTGGCGCGCGTGCCCCAGCGGATCGGTTACGCTCGGAAATGGGGCAACCGGTTTCTGACCCGTTCTGTCGCATCGGGCCCGGGCCGTCTGCCGATGCGCAAACGATCCGCCACCGAGATTCGGCAACTCGTAACCGCCGGGGTGAATCGACAGGAGGTGGATCGCGGTGGGGGCGTTCTTACGCCCGCAACCCCAGGAAAGACGAATGCCCACCAAGTCCACGAATACCTGCATCTCGCAGCCGCACTGGGCGCTGACCCAACGCCGTTGCCGCCGCGGCTCGAAGTGAGCGAGGAGGAAGTCCGGCGCACGGCCGGGAAGTTTGGCCTCACGGATTTGATGGGCGGCGATTTCCTGCTGTTGGGCTTGAACCCCGCGGCCGGGTCCGCGCCAGCGAAGCGCTGGCCGGCGGATCGGTTCATCGAAGTTGCAGCACTTGTCCAGCGGCGCGTGAAATGTCGCTGGCTGGTCTTTGGCGGTTTGACGGAAGCGGCGCTGGCGGAAAAGGTCGCCGCGGACATTGCCTATGAAGCCGAGCGCCCGCCGACTTCCGGTCGGTTGCCTCCCGATCACGCGACCGTGAATCTGGCTGGCAAGACCTCGCTCCGCGAATTGATGGCGTTGCTGAAACTCTGCCGCGTTGTGCTGACGAACTCCACCGGGCCGATGCATCTGGCCGCCGCACTGGACACCCCGGTGGTGGCGACCTTCGGCAGCGCGACGCCCGAGCACGCCGGCCCAGGTTTGCCCGGCGACCCGCGTCACCGGCTCTTGAAATCAGATGTTCCCTGCTCGCCTTGCTTCCTCCGTGAGTGTCCCATTGATCTGCGCTGCCTGAGCGGCATCAGCGTTGAGCAGGTGGCGGAAGCGGTCGTGGATGCGTTGCACCGGTGAATCCGTTTCGGAGCGAGATGCACCGCAGCTCTGTTCACTTTGGTGACGGCAAATCCGCACGGTTCCTCGGCCCGTTGACACACTTGCATTCGCCCCAACGCTGCGGAATACTCCGACCGTGGAAACCACCGTTGCCCAACTGACCGACCAGCTCCTCGCCTCTTACGCTGAGGTTGGTGGCATCAACCATCTCGATGGCAAGAACCTGCCCTCCAAGCGCGCCATCACCGCCATCAGCCGGGACCTGTTGCGGTTGCTCTTTCCCGGCTTTTTTGACGAGCGCCCGATTCACTCCTCCGAAATCAAGGCTGAGACGGCAGCGCTGCTGTGCTCAGTGCAGGCCAACTTGAAGAACGAAATCCTCAAGAGCCTCGCCCACAACCCACCGCCCGAATACCCGAAGAAAAACCTGCGCTCGGTGGCGCTGACTCTCACGCTCGACCTGCTGGGCAGTCTGCCGCGCATCCGCGAACTGCTGCAAACGGACATCGAGGCCGCTTACAACGGCGATCCGGCGGCACTCAGTACCGAGGAAGTCATCGTGGCCTATCCGTTCGTCGAGACGCTCGCCGTGCAACGCGTGGCGCACGAGTTGTATCTCAACAAGGTCCCGCTCATCCCGCGCATCATGACCGAGTGGGCTCACGAGCGTAGCGGCATGGACCTGCACCCCGGCGCGCAGATCGGCACTTACTTTTTCGTGGACCATTGCACCGGCACGGTCGTGGGCGAAACCACCATCATCGGCGATCACGTGAAGATGTACCAGGGCGTGGGTTTGGTGGCGAAGTCACTCGCTGCCGGCCAGGCGTTGCGCGGGCAAAAGCGGCATCCGACCATCGAAGACCGCGTGACGATTTATGCCGGCGCCACAATCATGGGCGGCGACACGATCGTGGGTGAGGGCAGCACGATCGGCGCGAACGTGTTCCTGACCAACAGCGTCCCGCCGCATTCACTCGTCGTGCAGGAGGACGCGAATGTGAAGGTCATGCGCAAGCAAGACCGGGCGAAGCGCGAGATCGAAGTGCAAATCTGAACCCCGCGGCTCAGAACTTCGTCAACGCCTCCAGCTCCTTCACCCGCCGCTCCACATCCGTGCGCTGGACCTTCGCTGTCGCTTTCAGTCCGAAGCCCTCACAGCAGAAGCTCGCCACCACGCCGCCATACACCATGGCCCGGCGGAGCCGCGCGTCCCAGCGCCCCTTGCCGGCGGCAAGATAGCCCATCAGCCCGCCCACGAAGGAATCGCCCGCACCGGTTGGGTCCACCACTTTCTTCAGCGGATAGGCCGGGCAGAGAAACAAGCCACCCGGGCCGGAGAGAATCGAGCCGTGCGAACCCAGTTTGATGATCACGTAGCGCGGGCCGAGTTTGTGCAGCTTGGGGAGCGCGGCGATGACGTTGTCCTCCTGCACGAGTTGCGCGGACTCGCTATCGTTGAGCACGAAGAGATCAATCCGCCGGAGCAGGCGGAGCAAATCCGCCAGGGCGATGTTCAGCCACAGGTCCATCGTGTCCGCCGCCACGAACTTCGGCTTCCGCATCTGGTCGAGGACGTGATGCTGCAGCGCGGGCGCGATGTTCGCCAACAGCACAAACGGCGTGGCGCGATGCGGCGCGGGCAACTCCGGCGAGAACGTTTCGAACACGCCCAACTCGGTCTTGAGCGTGCGGCGGCGGTTCATGTTGGCTTCATACTCACCCGCCCAGTGGAACGTCTTTCCCGGTTTGACTTGCAGGCCGTCCAGGTTGATGTCGTGCCGGCGATAGAGTTCGAGGTATTGCTTGGGGAAGTCCTCACCCACCACGCCGACCAAGCGGACCGGCGCGAAGAAGCTGGCGGCGACTGCCGAGTGGCTGGCCGAGCCCCCCAGCAGCCGCGGGTTTTCCGCCTTCGGGGTTTTGATGGAATCCAGGGCCGTGGAACCGACGATTAACACACTCATGCGGATTTCAGATTGGAGATTTCAGATTTCAAATCGCGGCAGACGGTAGGGAATTCTCCCTGTGCTCGCAATCGGAGATTCACCCGGCCCATCGCGCCCATCGCGCCCGGCTTCGTTGGCGACGAGCGACGGCCGCTCGCCGGCGGCCTGAAGCTCATCGTCGGGCAGCCTTGAGCGCCGCGTCGGAAACCTGCCTGAACGAAACGCCCGCCTTGGCAGCCAGTTTCCGGCACGATTCGAATTCCGGCTTCACCTGCACGACCTGTCCGTCCAACTTGCCGAGCTTCACCGAAACCGGGCCGTGAGGCGTCTTCACCGTCACGAACTCGCGACACAGCTTGCGGCGCTCCGCCACGGTGCGACGCACGCCAAATGCCGTGGTCTCGCGCAGGATCATTGCTGAGAACTTGTCAGCCTCACCCTCCATGCACAGCACCGTGAGCAACACGCCGGGCCGGCTCTTCTTCATCTGGATCGGCGTGTGGAACACATCCAGCGCACCCGCGGCGAGCGCGGTTTCGACAAACTGGCCGAGTGCTTCGCCGCTGATGTCATCGAGGTTCGTTTCCAACACCGCTACGCGATCGGTTTCCCAGTCATGCCTTCGAGCGCCCGGCCCTTGAATGTTGGGTGTTGAATGTTGAATGTTCGACGTTCCCTTCGCGCTCTTGCCGAGCACCGCCCGCAGCACGTTGGGCCTCGTCTTGTTGTTCCGAGTGCCGAGGCCGAAGCCGATCTTTTCGGCGACGAGGCCGGTCATAGGGCCAAAGCTCTCCGCAAACTCCGCCAGCAGCGCCGCGCCCGTGGGGGTGACAAGCTCGTGCGGTTCGTCGCATTGAGTGACCCCGATGCCGCGTTCGCCAAGGATGGCCAGCGTGGCGGGGGCGGGAACCGGGAACCGGCCATGTGCGCAGCGAATCCAACCCGTGCCCTCAACGACTGGCGCCGCCAGCACGCGCGGCTTGCCGAGCATTTCGAGCGCGAGGCAGGCGCCCACGATATCCACGATGGAATCCACCGCGCCAACTTCGTGAAAGTGAACTTGGTCTGCCGGTTTGCCGTGTATCTTCCCCTCGGCCTCGGCGATGCGCTGGAAGACGGCGACCGATTTCTGCTTCACCCACGCGGAAAGCTTGCTGCACGAGATCAGCCGCTTGATGTCCGCGAACGTCCGCTGGTCTGCATGATGATGATGACCATGATTGTGTTCATCGTGCGCGTGGCCGTGATCATGAGGGCGATCGTGCTCATGGTCGTGCTCGCCAGCCAGGTGGACATCGAACTTCGTGCCGGCGATGCCCGATTTCTCGCCGCGCCGGACATGGAGATGGTAGCCGTCGAGCTTGAGCTTCTTGAGTTCGCGTTCGAGCCGCCGCGCATCCACGCCCAGATCAATCAGCGCCGCCACAAACATGTCGCCGCTGATGCCGCTGAACATGTCGAGGTAGAGGGTTTGGTGTTGCATGGTTTAGGGAGCGGGGCTTGGGGATGGCAGCGCAGCATCTGCCGGCTCATGGATCGCCCCGCCAATCTCGTCCGGCAAATCCAGGAACAGATGGTGTTTCGGAAGACGACACGCCTTGGCGAGCAACCAGACGTCGCCGATGCATCCAGCGAGGTGAATGCCGGTAACGAGCGCAAGCCACGTGGCGGGATAGACCAAGGTGGTCAGAATGGTCAGCGACCCGATCAGCGCCAGCGGCGAAAGCGCGAAGACGCGGAACATGTCGAGGCGCAACGGCACCTGGCAGTGGCAGTAGAAGACAAACAAGCGCGGATTGAAGCCGAACCGAAACGAACTCCACGGTAATCGGTAGCAGACAACCAGCCCCAACGCATGGGCCAGTTCGTGAAGCGAGAAGGCCAGAAAGATGCCGGGCAAGAGCAGCAGGAGATCGAGATTCCCCTCGGAAACTCGGTGTGGGAGCAAACCGATGAGGGCCACCATTGCCACTGCCAGCACGACCGTCAGCGGAATGGCCGCCAGGTTCATGGCCAACGCGCTGACCGTGATCTCCCCCACTTTCTTCCCGACAGTCGGGATCATGTTCGTCATCAGTCAGCGGGCCAGCGCATTGATCTGGCTGGCCGCGAAGCCGGCCCCAAAGCCGTTGTCAATGTTCACCACCGTCACGCCGCTGCCGCAACTGTTCAACATGCCGAGCAGCGCCGCCACACCGCCGAAGCTCGCGCCGTAGCCCACGCTCGTCGGCACCGCGATGACCGGTTTGTCAACGAGCCCGGCCACAACGCTGGGCAGGGCGCCTTCCATGCCGGCCACGACCACGACGACATTTGCCTCCTGCAACACCGCCAGCTTTCCGAGCAGACGGTGCAGACCCGCCACGCCCACATCCGCCACGCGTGCGACGCGGTTGCCCATGATCTCCGCGGTGACGGCGGCTTCCTCGGCCACGGGCAGGTCGCTGGTGCCGGCGCACACGACAGCGATGCCGCCGGGCCGCTTGGGCAGCGGCTTGCGGTCAATCGTCACGCAACGGGCGGTTTCGTGGTGGTTTGCCGCCTTGAACTTCTTCCTCAGTGCGCGGGCGTGATCGGCGGTAACGCGGGTGATCAATACCCGGCCGCCATGCCTGAGCAACTTTGCCGCGATGGCAACCACCTGCGCCGGCGTCTTGCCTGCGCCAAAAATGACCTCCGGGAAGCCTTGTCGCAACGCGCGGTGGGTGTCCACCGTGGCGAATCCAAGATCCGCTGTGGGCGCGGCTTGGAACGCGCGCACCACAGCGTCGCGGCCCACGCCGCCAGCGCGGAACTGTTCGAGCAAACGAATGGCTTCGGTGGTTGTCACGAGCGGACAGTGCCACAGGAATGGCGCCCGGTCACGCGGGAAAACGGCCAGCATTCCTTTCTCCCCGTAGCAGCGGACGTGAGTCCGCTCAGACTGCAGCGGGCATGGAAGGACCAATGGAGCCGACTTACGTCCGCTGCTACGGGCAAGGGAAGGGAATCAATGGTGGTGATGATGTCGAAACAGCCGGTGGCGGTTGGCGAACAGATACCAGACGATCAAAATGTTCAATGCCAGCACCAGCACGATGGTCGGGGTGACGCGGTGTATCAGCTCGTAAATCTCAATCGGGATGAAGAACGCCGACTCGCCGATGGCCAGCCACCCGGCCCAGCTCACGCGAAAAATCAGGCCGACCCCTTCCACCCACGAGAAGAGGCTGTAGAGCACCGTGCCGCCGGCCAGCATCCGCATCTTTGCCGCCGACATGAGTGCAATCTTGGTCTCCAGATCGGCGAAGAACTGCTTTTCGGGATCGAGGTGTAGGAACATCAGCAACTGGCGGAAGGCGGCCGGCAGGTTCTCGTCCGAGAGACTGTAAACGCCCAGCGCGGCCAGCAGCAGCAGCAACGCCTTGCCGAGCTTGATCGCGATGATCACGTAGAGCGTCGGCGCGCGCTTCTTGATGAATGGGGTTTCGTCGGACATCGGACGGACGCGGGTCGCGCGGGTTTTCAGGAAGCCGCCGGCTCACGCGGTGCGGGCGGAGTCGCCGGGCTGTCCGTCACCTTGTTCTTCGACGCCTCCACCTTGATGTAATGCAGCACCACGGGCGCGAGGATCATGCCGGGGATGCCCATGAGCTTCTCGCCGATCACCAGCCCGATCAGCGTCAGCCACATCGGATTCTTGATGCGGTCGCCGATGATCTTGCTGTTCAGGAAATACTCGAGCTTGTGGATGACGACGAGGAAGATCAGGGCGAACAGCGCCATCCTCGGCCCGGTCTCGGGTATGGTGAAGGCTACGCCGACAATGAGCGTGTTGCTCAGGATGTTGCCGATGATGGGCAGGAGGCCAAGGAGGAACGTCAGCACAATCAGGACGGTGGCGTACGAAAACCCGTTCCAGAGCAGGAACACGGCCGTCAGCGTGGTGTTGATCAACGAGATGAGAATCTGCGCGCCGATCACCGTGGCGAAGCTGCGGTAAAACGTCTCGAAGCGCAGCGCCAGTTCCCGCGCCACGGTCGAGTAGAGGCTGCCCTGGACCATGTGAGGATCGCCTTCCACGTCCCAGCGGGCGTTGATGAAGAGGCTGACGGCCACAAACAAGCCGATGATCAGCATCGCCAGTTGGAGCACCGCCTCGCGCGCGTAACGGCCCACATTGGCCATCCGATCCTTGACCTCGCCCACGCCGGTCGCCTTCAGGCTGGCGTAGTCGGTGAAGGGCAGTTCGATGCCGTTTTTCACGGCGTAATTGACCACGGCGGGGATCGTGTCCTCGGCAATCTGCGGCAGGGTCTGGTAGGCCTGCCGGGAGAAAAAGAAGAGTCCGCTGCCGATCGCCGTCACGAGGATCAGATACAGGATGACACCGAGGGTCTTGCTGCGGCCAAAGCTGAGGAAGTTAATCGCGAAGTAGCCGAAGAACGCCGTCAACACCAGCGTCGCCAGGTGCAGCCAGCCGATCAGGATCAGCAGCACCGCCATGATGACGTAGGAGATGCGCGCGGAGGTGGTCATTTGTGTGGAGGGGGGAACATTCAACAACCAACATTCAACGTCCAACGCCGAAGACTGCCAGCCGCTGACCGGGGTACATACAAACCGCAACGGCGGGATCGGCTGGCTGACGAGGTACTAGAAATCTCCGTCATGACAGAAAAAGACAGTGCGCTTGCTGGAGTCGTGCGCCATGACAGCATACGAATGGGCGAAGTTCTTATTCCAGCCTCCGACTCCGAAATACGCGGTGATATGGCTGCTATCTGGCGCCCACCAACGCGGTGTGTTTGCCCCGCCGCTAAACATCTCAAATGTCTCGCGGTTTGTCGGGGTGAAGCTCTTGACAAGTGCGTCAACAAAAACTGGAGTCGTCTCAAACCGCAACCACGCTCTGGCTCCGTCACCGATGATAACCTGTTTCGCATGCAGATTGGTGACTTCTGCCGGCGGACGAATGCCGAATTCCTTCCGATAGCATTCCGCCAAGCCCTTGCTATCGGTTGGCTCGTAGCTGCCGCTGCATCCGAACAGAAACGCCGCCAGGCAACCGATGAGGAAGGACTGGACTGGCGTCTTCATGAAAGGCCGCGCACGCGATTAACATCCACGCTCACAGCATCTGGTCCATGCTCGGAGACTTGGATGTTGGGTTTTGAATGTTGAATGTTCGATGTTCATGCCTCTCGGCTGTCACCGCACCTTCTCCAACAAGCGCGGCAACAACTCGCTGATCTTCACGCGCTCCTGCTTCATCGTATCCCGCTCGCGGAGCGTCACGGTGTCTTTCAACTCCTCACCCTTCTCGCCGAGCGTGTCGAAGTCAATCGTCACCCCGAACGGCGTGCCCGCTTCGTCCTGGCGGCGATAGCGGCGGCCAATGGCGCCGGCGTCGTCGAAGAACACGTTCATCCACGGGCGCAACAGGTCGCGGACCTCGGTGGCCTTCTTCACCAGCTCGGGCTTGTTCTTGAGCAGCGGGAACACCGCCACCTTGATCGGCGCGATGCGCGGATGGAACCGCATGACCACGCGGCTCTCCAACTTGCCCTTATCGTCCGGCGCCTGGTCTTCGCAATAGGCGTTGCAGAGCAGCGCCAACGCCAGCCGATCCACGCCCGCCGACGGCTCGATGACGTGCGGCACGTAATAACCCTTCGTCAACGCCTCCGCGTCCTCCTGCGCCTGCCGCTCAAGCTGCTCCGGCGTTTCGCCGGGCCGGGCAGTCTTGGTGAGATACTTCCGCCGGTTTTCGAGATAGCGATCTTTCAGCTCGGCCTGCTTCGCCGGATCGAGCTTCGGCCACGCCGGCTTCAACTCCTCGTCGAACACCACCATCGGCTTGCCCGAGAAACGCTGGTGCTGGCTCAGGTCGAAATCGCTGCGGGCGGCGATGCCTTCGAGCTCCTGCGTGCCGAAGGGGAACTTGAACAGGAGGTCCACGCAGGCGCGGGCGTAATGCGCCAGTTCCTCGGGCTTCTGCCAGTATTCCTCCAGCGTCGTGCGCGGCAGGCCGATGCTCTCGTAAAACCGGATGCGCTCCTCGACCCAGTATTGATGCCACATCTGCCAGCCCCAGTTCGGCTGCGGCTCGCCCGGATGCCCGGGCCCGGCGGGCTTGGCCACGCTGCCGTGGATGGCTTCGATGGCCTCGTCCGGCTTGATGAAAAACTCCAGCTCCATCTGCTCGAACTCGCGCGAGCGGAAGGTGTAATTGCGCGGCGTAACCTCGTTCCGGAACGCCTTGCCCATCTGCGCGATGCCGAACGGCACTTTCTGGCGGGACGATTCCAGCACGTTCTTGAACTGGGCGAAGATCGCTTGCGCCGTCTCGGGGCGGAGGTAGGCGACGTTGCTCTCGTCGGCGACCGGACCGACGTAAGTTTTGAACATCAGGTTGAAGGGGCGTGGGGCTGTAAGCAGCGCACCGTTCTCGGGGTTGAAGCGCTGTGAGTTTTCCACCTTCTCTGTGCGCTCACCGACGAGACGTGCGTTCTTAATGCCGCGTTGCTCATAGAATTGCCTTGCGACTTTACGAGCGCTCTCCGCCGGCTTGCCGGCTTTGACCAAGACTGAAAACGAGTCTTTGGAAGTCGCCTTGGGAATCTCAGACAGAATCCGTTCCACGGCTGGAAGTTGCGTTTCGTCTAACCAACCTTGGGCTTGAACGCATTCGACTCGCACGGCATCAGCAACTTGGTCGAGATTCTGCAATTCGAGTAGTCTTCTCTCAACACCCACCTCATTCAACTTCCTGGAAGCCGTCTGGAAACCTGAAAACAGTTCGTTCATTGAGTCGCCGGAGACTGCGCCCAAATAGTGGTAAACTGTTCCACTTTGTGGTTCAACTTGATCGGCGCGAAACCGTTTCTTCGTCAGCAAACAGTCGCACATTGGGTCCGTGAACGTCGAGACATGCCCGCTCGCCTCCCAGATCTTCGGCGACATGATGATCGTGGCCTCCAGCCCGGCGACGTCCTCGCGGAGGCGGGTCATGGTAGTCCACCAGTGATCCTTGATGTTGCGCTTGAGCTCGGCGCCCAGCGGGCCGTAATCCCAAAAGCCGTTGATGCCGCCGTAGATTTCCGACGACTGGAAGATGAAGCCCTTGCGTTTGCAGAGCGACACGATTTTTTCCATCAAAGCTTCGGTTTTTGGATCAGCCATAAGGTATCAGAGTGTTCTGGAAGGAGCGGCAGGTGTCAAGGAACGCTAAACCCGGCAAAACGGTCGGGGGCGCAGCTTGACACCGGCGCCACGAATAGTGGGGTAAGTCTCTGGCTTGCCGCGGTGCCACAACCTTTCAGGTTGCCGACGCCCCTCGTTTTCA
>CAYJNU010000231.1:0-11135 GCA_964371005.1 uncultured Verrucomicrobiota bacterium
CGGGTTGTCGATCGCCTGGTGGTGACGTGGCTCCATTTGGAGTACCTGGTTGTAGTGCGCCCGGGCCCGGGCCGGTTGGCGCTATTGATCTGCGTAATGGTTGGCGAGGGCTAGATGGGCACGAGTCTCGATGGCGTGCAGGGTGAGGATGCGCTCCAGTTCGTTCGCGGCGTCGAGCCAGAAACCAGCCTGCTTCAGACCCAGGGCGAAGTTGTAGCGTGCGTCCACCGAGTCTGGATCCACCGCCAGCGCGGATTCGTAGGCCACCAGCGACCGGGACAAACTGCCTGCCTGAGCCGCCGCGAAGCCCAAGTAATAATAGGCCTCGAAATAAGCTGGATCTGCGCGCGTGGCCGCCTGAAACGCTTGGATTGCCTCGGTCAACCTGCCCGCACCTTGCGCCTGCACGCCCAGCGCAAATGAGCGTTCCGCTTCCTGACGATTGCCCGAGGCGGGCTTCCTGAATGCGTGGTACGAGTAACGCGGAATTGGCTTGGTGGCCGGTCTGACTGCTACGGCGTCCTTCTTGGGGGGTGGGGACGCTGCCGCAGTCGGTTCGGCGGTCGGTGCGATTGCGGTGGTAACGGATGCCGGCTGCGCACCCGACCGGAGGGGCGTCGGGCGCGGTTCAGGCTTGGGCGTACGCTTGAAGAGATTCAGCGGATTCATCCGCTGCACGAACGTGCGCTTTGCCGGTTGGGGGGGGGCAGAGGTCTGGTTCGTCGTGATCTCAACGGCCAGGGGAGAACCTGGTGAATGAGACGCAATCACGGGTGGCGCATCCTCAGTCACTTTGATCTCTGGAGGCGGGGTTACTACTTCAACGGTCTGGGTTGGCGGAGGTGGGGTGGGCTTCGCCACGACGGCAGGTGCAGGTTTCGCGACATTAGTCGGCGCGTCAGCTTTGGTGACGGTGGGAGGGGCGACTGCTGGGTTGGTGACCGACTTGGCAACTACCGGAGGCGCGGACGGGGATGGCGTAACCGCATTCGTTGGTGGAGGATTGGCCGCCCGGGCGAGTTCTTGTTTGAGCGCAAGTGCGGCGCCGTTCACGGCCTCCCAGTCCGCTGCGCGTGGCACTAACGTCAGATATTCGCGATAGCGTTCCAGCGCCTGCGGACGGGTGGCGGGGTTATGTTGAAGGGTGATGGCCAAGTTGAGCAGTGCGGGCCGAAAGGTGGGCGTAGCTTCGAGGGCACGGTTGAACCAGTGGACTGCATCCAGCGTTCGATTGCGCTGAAGCGCAGCCAATCCCAGACCGTTGCAGGCTTGAGACTCTTTCGGACTGAGCCGTAGCGCCTCGTTGAAACTGCGCTCTGCCGCGGCGGCTTCGCGGGTGTACAACTGCGCCAGACCCAACTTGAGCCAACCCTGCAACTCCTGCGGTCGCCGCAGCGTGTAGGCCGTGAACGCCACCTTCGCCGGTTCGAAGCGGTTCTGTTCGAACCAAAGACAACCCAGGTTAAAGCGTGCCTCCGAAAGATCCGGGTTCAACGTGAGGGCGCGCTGATAAGCTTGCGCGGCATTGGTGACCTGGCCCGAGTGATGGTAGGCCAATCCGAGGTAATTCCAGGCCGGGGCGTTCGTCGGCAGCAGGGTGGTGGCAAGCTGCAGTTGCTCGACGGCGTTCGTGGGGTCGCCCGCCTCCAACAGACGTTTTCCATCAAGGAGCGCTCGCGCACCGGGTGGCGTACAACCCGCCAGCAGGCCCATCAGGAGCACCAGTACGAGCAGGCCGAATCCGCCACGCTTTTTTGTGGTCTGCATCGCGGAGGGTGGTACCATCCGCGCCCTGACGTGTCAAGAAACCCACGGTCCAATCATGGCTTCGCCGAGTTGCTCGCGGCGCTGTTCGTCACGGTGTTCGGCACACCGGGAGCAGCATGTGCCGCGGGCTCGAATTCCTTTTCGACAACCAGTCCCAACACCGCGGCTCACGCTCAAGTCGTCATCGTCAAAGACCGTGAAGCCACGCACGCCTTCCTCGCGAGTGACGACCGCGTCCGCGTCATGGTGGATCGTGCGATTACGAACCTCACCGGCACGTCCAATGTCGCCGCGGCTTGGCGCAGTTTCGTCAGTGCGCAAGATGTCATCGGCCTCAAGGTGTTTGCCGGCCCGGGTCCTACCAGTGGCACTCGTCCAGCCGTCGTGGCCGCCGTGATCGAGGGGTTGCTCGCCGCCGGCGTGTCGCCTGCCAACATCGTCATCTGGGACAAACATCTTGAGGATCTGCGTTATGCCGGGTTTCCCGAACTCGCGAGCCGCTACGGCGTGCGCGTGGCCGGCAGCGCGGATGCCGGCTACGACGAGAAGGCCTTCTACGACACCCCGCTGCTCGGCAACCTGATCTGGGGCGATTTCGAGTTCGGACGCAAGGACGATGGCGTGGGGCGCAAGTCGTACGTCTCACGCTTGGTAAGCCAGGAGTTGACTCGAATCATCAACGTCACGCCCCTCCTGAACCACCACGCCGCCGGGGTATCCGGCAATCTCTACGGCTTGGCACTGGGAAGCGTGGACAACACCTGGCGATTTGAGGGTGAGCCGGACCGTCTGGCCCAGGCCGTGCCGGAGATTTACGCTCTCCCAACCGTGGGTGATCGTGTGGTGCTGAGCATCGTGGACGCCTTGCTCTGCCAGTATCAAGGTGGCCAGCGCAGTCTGCTCCATTACTCAACCGTGTTGAATGAGATTCGGCTGAGCCGGGATCCGGTCGCGTTGGATGTGTTATCGCTCCAGGAACTGGATCGCCAGCGTGAGGCAGCCGGCGTCCCGCCCGGCAAGGTCAACCTCGAGCTTTACCAGAACGCGTCGCTGCTCGAACTCGGCATCAGCGATCTGGAACGGATTGACGTGCGAACATTGCCGTGACCACGCCCCTCAACTTTTGAACCAGCCCAGTTCGTTGTGCTTGGCCAGATACAAAAGTCCCAGGATGCGCGTGAGCACGGTGATCAGATATAGCCCGATGAAACCGGCCAGCACGTAGGGCACAATCGGAATCGGCAGAATCATCGGCAGGAAAGTGACCGTCAGTGCGCGCACCGCAAAGACGCTCCCCAGCACCAGACAGCAAACGATGTACTCGCGAGGGACGCGAAGGATCGAGACCACAACGAGCAGCGGATTCAGCCCGGCGACCGTGTCATGCATGGCCACTGACAGCAAACCCATCGGATAATACAGGCCGCCTGCGATGAAGGCCGCCATCACGAGCCACACGGGCACATCAACCCCCAGCATTTCCGCCACCCACAATCCCACGACTGGCAGAAAGCTGAACACCGTCGTGCCCAGCATCTGACCGAAGGGCAACACAATATCCTCCATCCATTCGCTGACATCCGGCCAGTCCGGCAGCACCTGGCTTCCTTGCGCTGTCGAAGTGATGATGCTCTTCATGAAGGCAAACAAGTAGCCGAAGCCAAAGACCGTCAGGAAGAGGATGCTGATCAGACCGATCACCCAGGCGTAGCGTGAAACGTAGGTGGCAGATTCTACAATCAGATAAAACACCGTGCCCACTGTCAGCACAACCAAGCCGTCGCCTCGGAACGGGTAATCAAACGCCCGTGGCAATTCTCGGTAGAAACTGACGGTCCGCTGCTCCGGCAGCTCGGGTCGCTTGAGCAGCGACACGCATTCGCTGGCGCACATCCGGCAATGGTGAGTCGCCGTGTGCTCCACATGCCGCACCGCGACGCACAGCTCGCAAAACGTCTTTTGGCATTGCTTGCAGAAGTAGTGGGCGGGACTTTTGGGATGGTTTCGACACCAGCCGGATTCGGGGACGCCGGCATCACGGATGCGCGGTGGCAGCGGTGGTGCGATCCGGGGAGGCATGGGCGGTGGACTGGAAACCGCCACCTTGATGGGAGAACCGGCCGGGGCAGCCAGGGCAATCCTGGCCATAGGCACCGCCGGTGCGTCCTCAAGGAACACGCATTCCAAGGTGCCCAGGCGTACCGCATCACCCGATTTCAATCGCGCGCTTTGCACCGGCAACTGGTTCACGCACGTGCCGTTCGTCGAGTTCAGATCAATGATCGTGACGCCGTTGTCGCCCACCACGATGTGGCAGTGCGCACTGGAAACCGAATCCTCGTCCAGACACACCTCGTTGCGTTCGGCGCGCCCGACGTGGTTGGTACCGGGATTGAGGCTGAACTCTCGATTCGCCAGCGGGCCGGAACGGATGACCAATCGTGGCATAGGCTAAGTGGGTTAAACGGTGTTTCCGACGGCAACCTGCCTAACCCACGCCCGGCCGCGTGTCCAGAGGTTGGTTTCGGTGGCGAAGGATGGCAGTGCAGGGTTCGGCACAGGTCAAGGTTGCAGGGTAAGTTCGGCGACGAGGGCGGAGAGGAGGTTCGCCGCGGTGGCGCGGGAGGCGGCGAGTTGCGTTTCCAACGCGCCCACCAAGGCCATCAGTTGGTCCACTTTGGCCACGATCCGGCGTTCAATCCCACACATAAGCCTCGTCGTATTCCACCCCGTATTTTTTCAGGAACACTCGAAACTCCTCTTGAAACGTCCGCGTCCTGTGGTGCTCTTCCTGGCTGTCAATGTAAGCCCTCAACGCATCCAGGTCCGACGGGCCAACAGAGAAACATCCGTAGCCGCGCTGCCACGAGAACGCCGCCAGGTCGGGCGATTGCGTTTTCAGCCATTTCGAGGATGCCGTCTTCAGCGTCTCCACCAACTTCGCGATGGTGACCGTGCGCGCCAAACGGATGGCGAGATGAACATGGTCCGCCACGCCTCCGACGCGATACGCCTCGCAACCCGCGTTGCGCGCGACTGTGGCGAGATACGCGTGAAGTTTCGGGCGCGGGTCGGGATCGAAGAAGGGGCGGCGCTCCTTCGTGCTGAAGATGACGTGGACGATGACCAGGCTCAAAGATTGGGGCATGGCGATGTTGGTTTAGGGCCAAAGGCCCGAGTTCATACCAGCCTGGGGTGACGCCCCAGGTAATGGACAGCCAAAACCAATCGAGCGCTGAAGGCGCGATCCATTGTGGCCGGCGGATTGCAACCGGCGATTGTATGGTTTGGCGGGCGGTATCATGGAACGGGCTTTCAGCCCTCATTCTGTTTTCGGCCTTTGACCTGGGGCGTTGCCCCAGGCTGGGATGGAGACGCGCCGTTGGCGCTGGAGGAGGTGAGTTCAGCGACGAGGGCGGAGAGGAGGTTCGCGGCGGTGGCGCGGGAGGCGGCGAGCTGCGTTTCCAACTCGTCCACCAAGGCCATCAGTTGAGAAACTTTGGCCACGATCCGGCGTTGTTCGGCGAGGGGTGGGAGGGGAATCGGACAGCCCCGAACTTGCCGCATGTTGATTGAGGCGAGGTTGGTCGTTTGTTTCGAGGCAGACTCGAAGTAACCCCGGCCAACGGGCGAGTTGAAGTAACGCTCGAACCAAAACGGTGTGATTTCGGCGGATCGCATTCGGGCACGAAAGACATGATTCTGGTGAAGGCAGAGAGGAATTTCGGCCCGCCAGATTGCCGCTCGACCGACCTTGTCCCAATCGCCGCCCTCGGTCATCAGAAGGTCGTTTTCGCGAAGTGCGTAGCGCTCAATCTCGTCTTCGGCTATTGGGACTTCTTTGATTACTGAGAGGTCGATTTCTCCGCGCTTCACGTTGGCTACTCGGAGATAAGGCAGGGACACGGTTTTTTTGACGCCAAGCTTGCGGCCAAGCGTGATGCCGCCTGCGACAAGAGCGACGTCCTCGAATCGAACTCGCGCCCATGTCGGAGGAAGCGAGTCATTTTCGGAGTCATCACCATCTGGCGAAACGACAGTGCTTTTCAGCCCGAGGCGCGACAGGCATCCCTCCGCCGGTTCGTCGCTGGGGTCTTGGGGGACGAGTTTGCCTTGGACGGCGAGGGTGAGGATGGATTTGCGGAGGTCGGCGGGGGGGATGGCGTAGGACTTGTGGAAAATGAAATTGAGGTTGGCCGGGGTGGGCGCGTCGGCAAAGCGGGCCAGCGACGCGCGGGCGAGCGCGGCGTGCCGCGTCTCCCGTTCCTGCTGCTGCGCCTCCAGCCGATCACACAACGCCATCAATTCATCCACCTTCACCACGATCCGCTTCTGCTCGGCGAGGGGTGGGAGGGGAAATGGAAAGGCGACGATCTTGACCTTCGAAAGGTTCGGCTGCGCTCCACCCTCACTTGCTTCGCGGAAAGCGGCTCGCTGTGAAACCAGATAGTTGAACAGGTAGCGGTTTGAAATGCCTTCAAATGGCGTGCACCCGCAAACCGCCTGATTGGTCACCGCCGGTTCGGCGAGAATCGCGACCTTCCCGATGGTTGCTCCATACATGGCGAACAGAACGTCGCCCGGCTGATTGCGCCTAAACGATCCAGTCTTCAATGCCAGCTCCGTGACGGTTTCAGAGGAACTTGCGAGAGCCAGGTTGTCGTTCAGTTCGCCGGACTTCAGCCAAGTTATTCCACCATCGTAAAGGTCGTGGCTTCCTCGTGGGGGAGTTGAACCGGAACCCCAGTCACCAATCTCTCCGAGGCGAGTCCACATCCATGATTGCGGAATGGGAAAAGGAGCAATGTCTTCGCCAATCGGCTCGGTTTCTTGTCGGCGAATTGCACGTTCTTTGATTAACAGCTCCTTAGACTTCTGGATTCGCTCAAGGAGCTTTGTCGCGGGTTCTTCGTTTGAAAGCTGATCAACCAGTTTTCCCTGCACGGCGAGTTGTAGCACCAGCTCGCGCATCCTCGCCACCGCATCGGACGCGTCGGCGAACTGGTCGAACTTCTCAAAAAGCGTTTCCAGCTTCATCGGGCGGTCTCCCCAGCCGCCACGCGGCGTTCCATACCAGCCCAGGGCAACGCCCTGGGTCTGGCATCACCAAGCGAACGAAGCCCTGAAGGGGCGCTCCAAACCGCCCGAACCAAATCCGAATCCGTGTTTGGTCGCGACGCATTGGGCCGCCCCTTCAGGGCTTGGAATGAATCGGGGGGCGCGTTCCTGGGGCGTTGCCCCAGGCTGGTATTGCACGCGCCGTTGGCGCTGGGCTGCCGCATGTTCGCCTCATCCCCGCCGCGTGAGGGCACGCGGCCTACAACGTGGCGCGTCCGATCCCGGTAGGCCGGGTCCCCTGACCCGGCGTTCCGTGTGTGAAGTGTGCGGGTTAGCGTCATCCCTTGCTTTCCTCTTCGCGGGCCCATTCGAGGAGCTTGGCTTTGAGCAGCTCCTTGGAGGGGAGGTAGAGCTGGTATTCCTTGGCGTGGATGTGGGCGTCCTTGGGAAGCGTCAGCTCCACTACAGCGTCGTTTTTCTCCCGGCAGAGCAGCAGGCCGATGGTCAGGTTCTCCTCCGGCAGCTTCACATGGCGGGCGTAGTAATTTACATACATCTGCATCTGCCCGAGGTCCTGGTGCGTGAGCTTGTCGAGCTTGAGGTCAATGACGACGTAGCAGCGCAGGAGGCGGTTGTAGAAGACGAGATCGAGGAAGTAGTGGTCGCCGTCGAAGGTGAAGCGCTTCTGGCGGGCCTCGAAGAGAAAGCCTTTGCCCAGCTCCAGGAGGAACTTTTCCAGATGGGTGATGATGGCGGACTCGAGGTCGGATTCGGAGTAACCGGACTTCTCGTCCAGCCCCAGGAACTCCAACACGAGGGGATTCTTCAAAACGTCCTCCGGTTTCGTGATGATCTGGCCCTGTTCGGCCAGCCGCTTCACGCCCGCCTTGTCCCGGCTGAGAGCGAGGCGGTGGTAGAGGCAGGAGGCTTTCTGGCGACGGAGTTCGGGGAGCGACCAGCCGGAGTTGGTGGCCTCGATTTCGTAAAAGCTGCGTTCGTCGGGGTCTTTGACGGAGAGCAGTTCGACGTAGTGGGACCAACTCAGGGTGAAGGGGCGGAAGGATTGCGCAGAAGGCTTCTGCACAATCTGGATCGGAGCCAATTCCCCAGACGGTGTCTGGGGAATTGCGGTGGAGCCCAATTTAACAGAAGCCTGCTGTTGAATTTTGTTGCCCATCCATTTTTCGGCAGGTTTCTGAAAAATCTCATCCTCCACCAATTGGTCAGAAGCCTTCTGACCAATTCGATTTTGGTTTTCCATGAAGAACTGACGCATCAATTTCAGATTGGTGACGGAGAACCCCCTGCCGAATTCCTCCGTCAGTTGCGCGGAGAGTCCCTCGAGAAGTTCAGCCCCATACACCGCCCGCTTCTCGCCCTTCTGCTCGTGCATGACGATGCGGCGGCCAATCTCGAAGTTGGTCATCACTTGAAACGTGTCGATCACCGAGGCCACGCCTCTTCGAGCGGACTGGATGAGGCTCCGCACGTCAGCGATAAGCGGGGCGAGGCTGTCGGGCTTGGCCTTGGCGATGACAGCTCGTTTGGTGGCAGGTTTCTTTTTCATCGGGTGAGGGCTTCCAGGAGTTGCGCTTTGAGAGCGTTCCGCGTCTCGGCGATCTGGGCGAGGAGCTTTTCGTATTCGGGCAGGAGGTGGTCCACGTCGCCGGGGCCGGTGTCAGGATTGTGCGGGTTCTTGAGGTCGAGGTTGAAGTTGCCGGACTTGATGGTGTCGAGGGAGACGCGCCAGGCTCGCTCGTTTTCCACGCGGGACTTGAAACCGTCTTTTTCCTCGCCCCACCAGGCGCGCTCGGGCTCGAATTCCTCGATGCGGATGGGTTTGCCTTTGTTGTAGCTCTTGGCGCCGGGTGGGTAGGGGTGCTCGTAATACCAGACGTGGGTGGTGGGCGCGCCTTTGGTGAAGAACAGGAGGTTGGTGCGGATGCCGGTGTAGGGATTGAAGACGCCGTTGGGCAGGCGGACGATGGTGTGGAGGTTGCACTCGGTGAGGAGGGCCTCCTTGATGCGGGTCTTCACGCCTTCGCCGAAGAGGGTGCCGTCGGGCAAAACCAGTCCGGCGCGGCCTTCGTGCTTGAGAATCTTCATGAGCAGCACGAGGAAGAGGTCGGCGGTCTCGCGGGTGCGGAATTCGGCCGGGTAGTTGGACTCGATGCCGTCCTCCTCCATGCCGCCGAAAGGCGGATTGGTGACGATGACGTTCACGCGCTCTTTCGGACCCCAGTCGCGAAGAGGGCGCGCGAGCGTGTTGTCGTGCCGGACGTTGGAGGGGACATCAATGCCGTGCAGGAGGAGATTGGTCATGCACAGGACGTGCGGCAGGTGCTTTTTCTCGATGCCGGCGAAGCAGTCCTGGATGGTGCGTTCGTCGGCCTCGGTCCTGGCCTGCTTGCGCAGGTGCTCGATGGCGCAGACGAGGAAGCCGCCGGTGCCGCAGGCGGGGTCGAGGATCGTCTCGCCGAGGCGCGGATTGACCTGCTCGACGATGAACTGGGTGACGGCGCGCGGGGTGTAAAACTCGCCGGCATTGCCCGCGGACTGGAGGTCTTTGAGAAGCTTTTCGTAGATGTCGCCGAACATGTGGCGGTCATCGGAGGCGTTGAAATCAATGCCGTTGATCTTGTTGATGACCTGCCGCATCAACGTGCCGTTCTTCATGTAGTTGTTGGCGTCCTCGAAGGCGGAGCGAATGAGGCCGGCGATCTTGTCGCCGCCGGTGAGGGCTTTCAACTTGGGCAGGAGGGTGTTGTTGATGAAATCGAGCAGGGCCTCGCCGGTGATGCCTTCGTCGTCTTTGGCCCAGGCAGACCAGCGCAAGTGCTGCGGGAGCGGCGAGCGGTAGTTGTCCCGGAGAATCTCCATCTCCTTTTCGCGGTCATCGAAGATTTTCAGGAAAAACATCCAACCGAGCTGCTCCAGGCGCTGGGCGTCGCCGTAGGTGCCGGCGTCCTTGCGCATGATGTCCTGAATGGTTTTGACGAGGTTGGAGACGTTGGGCATGGGCTAGGCGGCTTTCTGGTAAAGGGCCGTTTCAAGTTCGCGGACGGCGGCGAGGTAAGCCGGTTTGCCGCCGAAGAGGTTGACGATCTCGATCGGCGTGCCGAAGGCGGTGAGCGGGTCCACTTTCAGGATTTCCAGCGACTCGACGCTCTTGATGCCAGCGTCCGCGTATTTTTGGAGCAGCGCGTCGAGGACGGCGCGGGCCTTGCCGCCATACTTGGCGAAGACATTGCGTTTCTTCACGCGCTCAACGCGCTCGCGCCGCGTCAGCGGTGGCTGATCGAAAGCAATATGGCAAACGAGGTCAAACGCGTCGTAGTCGCGGCCCACCAGTTCGGCGAGCTCGTCGAGGAAAACACCATTGGCGGCGAGTTCCTCCAGAACCGCCTGCTTGCGTTCGGCGTCGTTCCAGACGCTGAGGAAGGCGTCGAGCGAGGCGTAGGCCTGCCGGACAGTTTTGCGGGAGTAGTCCTTGAGGGATTCGGTGATCAGGCGCCCATTCTCGTCGAGGTATTGCACACGCTCGGTGGCAACGGTGACTTCAACGTCGTCCACGACGTAGCGCGTCGGCTTTGGAACGGTCGAATCTTCCGGTCCATCATGTAACACGTCACCGCCGGCCCCGGACTCCGGGTATTCGGAACCCGGCTCTTCGTCGGGCGGAACCACGGATTGATCTCCACTCGGCTCGTAGATTTGCACCGGGTCGCCATCGAAATCCGGGTCCGCAAAGAGAACCGTGGCCCGCTTGAAGTCCATGATGGTGAAAAAGAGCTTGTTGTAGTCCTCGTTGATGCGAGTGCCGCGTCCGATAATCTGCTTGAACTCCGTTGGCGAGTTGATGATGCGGTCCAGCACAATGAGGTGGCACGTTTGGGCATCGACACCCGTGCTCATGAGGCGGGAGGTGGTGCAAACGACGGGATAAGTGGATTCCGGGTCAATGAAGTTATCGAGCTGCGCCTTGCCCTCGTCGTTGTCGCCGGTGATGCGCATGACGTATTTGCTGTTGGCGGCGGCGAGGTCGGGGTTCGCGTTGACCATCGCCTGCCGCATGCGCTCGGCATGGTCAACGCAGTCGCAGAAGATGATGGTCTTGGCGAAGCGGTCGGTGGCCTTGAGGGACTCCGTGACTTTGGCGGCTACGAGCGCCGTGCGCTTTTCCAGAATCAGGTTCTTGTCGTAGTCGGCGATGGTATATTCGCGGTCCTCGATGAGCTGGCCGTATTTGTCGCGCTGTCCGGCTTCCGGTCGCCAGCCGTCGAGGTCTTTGTCGAGGCCGATGCGGACGA
>CAYJNU010000231.1:11145-12536 GCA_964371005.1 uncultured Verrucomicrobiota bacterium
TAGGGGGCGAGGAATCCGTCGGAGATGCCCTGCCGCAAGGAGTAGGTGTAAAGCGGGTCGCCGAAGTATTCGATGTTTGAAATGTCCTTGGTTTCCTTCGGTGTGGCGGTGAGGCCAATCTGGGTGGCGGAGGAAAAGTAATCAAGGACTCTGTGCCAGGCGGCGTCTTCGTCAGCGCTGCCCCGGTGACATTCATCCACAACGACGAGGTCGAAGAAGTCCGGAGAAAACTGTTTGTAGATGTTCTGTTCCTCCTCGGTGCCGGTGACGGCTTGGTACAGGCAGAGGTAAACCTCGAAGGATTTGTCCACGGTGCGATTGGTGATTTTGGTCATCGCCTGACCAAACGGCCTGAAGTCGTTGATCTTGGTTTGATCGGCGAGAATGTTGCGGTCGACAAGGAAGAGGATGCGTTTCCTGGCTCCCGATTTCCACAACCGCCAGATGATTTGAAAGGCGGTGTAGGTCTTCCCCGTGCCGGTGGCCATGACGAGCAGGATGCGAGTCAGGCCGCGGGCGATGGCGTCCACCGTGCGGTTGATGGCGATGAGCTGGTAGTAACGCGGGGTCTTTTGCGATCCGTATTCGTAATAGTCCTGCGTGGCGATGGTTTCCTGATGGGCGGTGTAGCCTTTGGCCCTGCAATAACGTGCCCAGAGTTCCTCGGGCGTCGGGAACTGGTCGAGCGGGATCTCGCGAGTTACGGTTCCATTGGTGACGGTGCGGTCGTGCTCCAGAAAGGCGTCGCCGTTGGAGCTGTAGGCGAAAGGGACGTCGAGAATCTCGGCTTGTTCGAGTGCCTGTTGCATGCCGGCCCCGACCGAGTGGTTATTGTCCTTGGCCTCGACAACGGCAAGGGGAAGGTTCGGTTTGTAGGAAAGAAGGTAATCGGCTTTCTTGGCTTCGCCCCGCTTCACGGTTTTGCCACGGACGATGACACGTCCCTTGGTGAAATAGACCTCCTCACGGATTTGGGTTATCACGTTCCACTTCGTGCCGTTCATCCCGACGAGAGCGGGCGTGATGAACTTCGTGCGGATGTCCGCTTCGGTGAGGGCTTTCTTGTTCATGTGGCGCGGGCGTGAGTGAGTTACCCAGTGGCGTCGTGCGCACTGGGCCACGGTCGAATGCCGCACTCCCGGTGTTGAGTCAACTGGACTTGGGACCTCGGACTTTGCACTTCGCAGTTCGCTTTGGCATCCCAGAAGTGTTTTCCTGGCGCGGCAGTGGCGACGGCTTTTTCGGATGGGGCGAACCAGAACATACTCGTTGGCTGACTGCCCGTGACCCTAACCGGGGGTGCTCGCGCCGGCAATCGCAAAACCTCGTCCCGCTACCGGCTAGTATTACTATGTTACGTGCTATCGACCCTTTCGCCATTCTCAAACCGA
>CAYJNU010000232.1:0-12516 GCA_964371005.1 uncultured Verrucomicrobiota bacterium
AGTACTGCAGCGCGGGCATTTAAGGATGCCAACGCCGGCACTGAGGGCGGGGGGTCCCTTCAAGCCAAAACCACCGTGGTGTCGGCCTTCCTGACCGCGCCGGATGGCTCCTTATTCGCCCAATTCGGCAAGCCCCAGGACGCCCGGGCACTGAGCGAGTTTCCGCCCGCGGGTCAATCGCTATTCACTGGAGGACATTTCCTCTACAGCCAGGCGGTAGAGATGGACCAGAAGCGCCTGGGTACGCTTTGCCTGCGAATGGACTACCGCCAGACGTTTCTGAAGCTGCTCAGCTTTTACGGGCTGGTAATTCTCGGCGTCATGATCGTATCCATCGGACTGGCGGTCTTCCTTTCGGGCCGCTTGCAGCGCATCATTACGGACCCGGTCATGCAGCTCGCGGAGACGGCCCGGATCGTGGGAGAGCAAAAGAAATACTCGGTGCGGGCGCCGGTCAGCAGCCGGGGCGACGAGCTGGGCCGGTTGACGGATTCCTTCAACGAAATGCTCAGCCGCATCGAGAGCCAGGATGCCGCGCTGACGCGTTCGCAGCAGCAGTTGGAGGCGTTGATTCATTCCATTGACGGCATCGTCTGGGAATGCACGCCCGACACCTGCGAGTTCACCTTCGTCAGCCGCCAGAGCGAGCGGCTGCTCGGCTATTCCCCGCAAGAATGGACGGCCAACCCGGAATTCTGGCGGTCCAAGCTCCATCCGGAGGACGCCCCGCAGGCCATGCAGAAGTACCACGCAGCCGTGGCGGCTCGCCGGTCCTATCACCTTGACTACCGCATGCTCGCCGCCGATGGCCGCGTGGTCTGGATTCGAGAAAGCGCCGGCGTGCTCACCGAAAACGATCAGCCGATCGCGGTGCGCGGCATTTTCCAGGACATCACCGAACAGAAGCAGGCCGCCGCACAATTGGAACTGCTGAACCGCAAGCTGGTGGAGACCTCTCGGCACGCCGGCATGGCGGAAGTGGCCACGGGCGTCTTGCACAATGTGGGCAACGTCCTCAACAGCGTCAGTGTCTCCGCCACACTGGTTGCCGACCGCCTGAAGCAATCCAAGGTCACGAATCTGCGCCGCGCCACCGAGTTGTTGCGGGCGCAAAACGGCCACCTCGCCGAATACCTCACGACCGATCCGAAGGGCCGCCTGCTGCCGGACTATCTCTGCACCGTGGCCGATCTGCTGAAGGAAGAGCAGACCGATTTGATCTCGGAGATCAGCTCCTTGGGCGAACACATCGAGCACATCAAGGGGATCGTCGCGATGCAGCAGAGCTATGCGAAAGTCTCGGGCGTTTATGAAAACCTGTCCGCGGCGGCCCTGGTGGAAGACGCGCTGCGCATGAACACCGCGGCGTTTGAGCGGCATCGCGTCCAGGTGACACGCGAGTATCAAGAGGAAACGCCGGTCGTGTGCGTGGACCGGCACAAGGTGCTGCAAATTCTCATCAACCTCCTTCGCAACGCCAAATACGCCTTGGGTCAACAGGACGCGCATGACAAGCGCCTGTGGGTCCGTGTGGGCTTGGCCTCCCCTGATCGCGTGCAGATCGTCGTCCGCGACAATGGGATTGGGATTGCCGCGGAGAATCTGATCAAAATCTTCAACCACGGCTTCACTACGAAGAAGGATGGTCATGGCTTCGGCCTCCATAGTGGCGCCAACGCCGCACGGGAAATGGGGGGCAGTCTGACCGCCCAAAGTGATGGCGTCGGCAAGGGCTCCACCTTCACGCTGGTCTTGCCCGTAGCCGCCCCCGCCCGCCAAGGAGCCAGCGCTTCAAACCCCGGATAAACCGTGGACGCCGCCAACATGAAAGCCAACCGCCGCATTCTGGTCGTGGACGACAATCCCACCATCCATGCCGATTTTCGGAAGATACTCTGTCCGAACGCAACCGAGCACCCGAGCGTACGGGCGATGGAGGCTGCGCTGTTTAACGAAACCCAGACAGATCTCGAGACGGTGAGTTTCGAGTTGGACTCGGCCTTTCAAGGCCAGGAGGCGCTGGAGATGGTCAAGGCGGCACTCGCAGAGCAGCAGCCTTACGCCATGGCTTTTGTGGACGTGCGCATGCCCCCGGGCTGGGACGGGGTGGAAACGATCGCCCGCCTGTGGGAGGTCAATCCGGAACTCCAGATCGTCATCTGCACCGCCTACGCCGATTATTCCTGGCAGGAACTGCGGGCCAAAGTCGGCCAGCCGGACAACTTGGTGGTCCTCAAGAAGCCGTTTGACAACGTGGAAGTACAGCAACTCGCGCACGCCCTGACCAAGAAATGGCTGCTCAACCTTCAGGCGGGCTTGAAGCTGGCCGAACTCGAAGCCATGGTGCGCGGACGAACGGAGGAACTGGCGCGGGCCAATGAATCGCTGAGCATGTCGGAAGAACGCTTCTCCAAAGCGTTTCACGCCAGCCCGACGCCGAGCGCCATCCAAACCCTCGCGGACCAGCGCTTCGTGGATGTGAACGAGCGCCTCCTCGAAGTCACCGGGTCCAAGCGCGAGGATTTGATCGGCCGCACCCCGGCGGAGCTGTTTCTGTGGGAGGACCCCGCCCTGGCCGATCAGTGGGTGGAAGCCTTGTTGCGCAAAGAACTGGTGCGGGATCAGGAAGCCAAAATCCGCAGCCAATCCGGGACGCTGCGCGAGGTGCTGGTCTCCCTCTCTTCCATTGCCCTGGGCGGTCAGCCGCATCTGTTGCTCTTGGCGCAGGATGTCTCGGAACGGGCGCTATTGGAGCGTCAATTGCGGCAGGCCCAGAAGATGGAGGCCATCGGCCAGTTGGCCGCCGGCGTGGCCCATGATTTCAACAACATCCTCACCGTGATTCAAGGCCACGCGGGCCTCCTCCAGCAGGACCTGGACCCCGCCAGTCCGCCGGCCAAATCCACCGATCAGATTCTGAAGGCGTCCACCCGGGCCGCCACGCTCATCCGGCAATTGCTCATGTTCAGCCGCAAGCAGGTCATGCAGTTCCGGCACATGGACCTCAACGACACGTTGCGCAATGCCATTGCGATGCTCGAACGGCTCGTGGGCGAGCACGTGAAGATTGATTTTCGTCCTCAGGATTCTCTTCCTGCCATCCATGCCGACACCAGCATGGTCGAGCAAATCGCCATGAATCTGGCCGTCAATGCCCGCGACGCCATGCCCAACGGCGGCCGCATCGCCATCGCCACTTCGTTGGTGACCCTCCAGCGCGCGCCCACTCCACTGGACCCGGAACGACGGGACGGCAGTTTTGTCTGCCTGAGCTTTAGCGACTCCGGGACCGGGATGGATACGGAGATTCTTACGCGAATTTTTGAGCCGTTCTTTACCACCAAGGCGGTCGGAAAGGGCACGGGCTTGGGGCTCTCCACCGTTTTTGGCATCATCCGGCAGCATCAAGGCTGGCTGGAGGTGGAAAGCAAGCCGAACCGCGGCACTACGTTCCGCGCCTTCTTCCCTCCCAGCAAAATGCCGGCGGAAAAGACCGACCCGATCCCCGCCGCCGTCCCTCGCAACGGCCGCGAAACCATCCTCGTGGCGGAGGACGAGGACGCCCTGCGCGAGATGGTGGTTCATATCCTCAGTCTTCAAGGCTACACAGTGATCGAGGCTCGATCCGGTCGCCATGCGCTCGAGGTTTGGGATTCCACCTCCCAGCCCATTGACCTGCTGGTGACCGATATGGTCATGCCGGATGGGATTCTCGGCGGCGAACTCGCCGAACGGCTGTTGCAGCGAGATCCACAGCTCAAGGTCATCTACACGAGTGGCTACAGCCCCGGAATGGCGGGTAAGGACGTATCGCTGTTGGAGGGGCGCAACTTCCTGCCCAAGCCCTACTCCATCGGCAAGCTTGCGAAATTCGTCCGCGAATGCCTGGATGCGCCAACGCACCAAAACAAGCCTGCTTCGCCTGCCAGACTCCATTCAGCCGGAGCGTCCGCCCCAGCCGCCTTGCCAGTTGCCGCAGTCTGACCACCCACCCGCAGGCTCGACAAGGTTCGACGGCCTCTTGACGCCTCGCGGACGGAGGCGCACTCTCCACTTACAAGAGTCATGGCGTCAGAGGATACAAATCAAACGCCGCAGGAGGCTTCTTCGCCTCAGATTACGGTTGTTCTCCGTACCTACAGCACCGCCGCTGAAGCCGAAGCCGAAGCCGCGCCCCTCAAAGCGGCTGGGTTTGACTGTTGGCTCTCCTCTGATAACTGCGGTGGCATGCTCCCGACGCTTGATGCCGCCCGTGCAATTAAGCTTTCCGTCCGTTCTTGCGATGCGCCCGCAGCTCTCGCCTATCTCGCCGCACCCGCTGAAGAACCTACCTCGGATGCCTCCCCGACGCCCGAAGCCGCTGCTGCCCATCCGCCAGCCAGGTTTCCTCTGCTGCCCTTCATCACCGGGCTCGGTGTCGGTGTTCTGCTCTGCCTGCTTTACCAATGGGCGGACAGACTGGGGACGAAAAAGTACCGCCGTGATCTGAATGGCGACGGCAGGCCCGACGAAGTCTGGGTCTATGTGAACAACCATCCCAGTGAATCTTCTATTGATCGCAACTTCGATGGTATCGTGGACTCTTGGAATTATTTTGACCCGGCGGGCAAACAGACGCTCGCAAAGGCGGACAACAACTTCGACACCATACCTGACGTGACTTGGACCTACACCAATGGCCTCCTCGCCTCGTCCTATTCAGACACCGATTTCAACGCGATTCCAGACGTCACCTGTTTCTTCAGTAACGAGTTGCCGACCCGAGTTGAATGGCAGCCCAACGGTACGAATCTCGTTACGCTCCGCCAAATCTTCCGGAACGGCGTCCTCGTCGAGGAGTCGCACGACACCAACCTGGACGGCTTATTTGACGTCACAACCCATTTCGATGCCTTTCAGAATCCCATCCGAACGAATGCGTTCAAGCTGCTTTCGCCGGCGTCCCGGTGATTGAACCTCCTGCTTGGACTTTCAAACGATCTCCACCGGGCACTTTGGCAGCGCGTCAAGAAACGCCTGCCCGTAGCGCTTGGTCAGCACGCGATTGTCCAACACGACAATCATCCCCGTGTCGGTCTTGGTGCGGATGAGCCGCCCGACGCCCTGCCGGAACTTCAGGATCGCCTCGGGCAGCGAAAACTCGCTGAACGCATTACCTCCCCGCGCTTCGATCGCTTCGATCCGCGCCTCGATCAGCGGGTGATCCGGCACGGCAAATGGGAGTCGCGTGATGATCACATTGCTCAACGCCTCGCCCGGCACGTCCACGCCCTGCCAGAAGCTGTCGGTGCCAAACAGGACGGAGTCCACGTCGTCTTTGAACTTCTCCAGCATCGTCGAACGCGGCGTCCCCGTGCCCTGCACATGGCAGGCGACCCCGAGTTTGTCGAAGAACGGCTGCATCGCCTCGCCCAACTCCTGCATCAGCTTGAAGTTCGTGAACAACACAAACGCCTTGCCGTGCGTCTGCCTCACGAAATGCTCGATCCAATGCTCCAGCGCCTCCCGGTAGCCTGTCTCACGCGGGTCGGGCATCTTGCCCACCACATAAAGCTTCATTTGCTTCTCGTAATCGAAGGGCGTGCCGATTTGCAGCTTCGTCGCGCCGTCCGCGCCGACGCGGCGGGCGAAGTAATCCAGCCCGCTGGCGCCTTTCGGATGCTTGTCAGTAGTCAGTGGTCCGTAGTCAGTGGTTTTCAGTCCCGGCCGCCCTGCGACTGACGACTGACGACTGACGACTGACTTCGTCGCCAGGGTCGCGCTGGTCATGATGACACTGGTCTCGCTTTCGAACAGCCGGCGGCGCAGGAACTCCGCCACATCCACGGGCGCGGCGTTCAGCGCGAGATTCTTCTGCGTCTTTCCGGCGCGCTCGACCCAATAAACGTGCTCCTCGGCGCTCTGGTTCAGGAACACCTGGACTTCCTCCCGCAATTCGCCCAACCGGCGGTTGCATTCCATCAGTTCCTGCCCGATGTCTTTGTCCTCGCTGGCCTTGATGAGTTCGCTCACCGCCTCGCGCAATCGCTGGATGGGAAGGGTCACCCGATCTTTCACCAATTCCGCCTTGCGGATGCGCAGTTCCGTCCATCGCCGACGCATCCGGCCCCGCCGGCCTTCGGCATCTGCTGCGTCGTTCACCACGCCTTGATCACGGGCCATGGATTCGCATACTTCTTCCACCTCCTCAAAGAACCCGTCTCCCTCGTCGAGCAGGTCGGCCACCAGCTTCACCGCCGCGCCCTTCCGCAACGTCGCCAGCAGCCCTTTCTGCGTGTGCGGATTCCACAGCCGCTGTAGCGTGTAGCGGAGCTGGGCCTTCGACACGCTCAAGCCGATGTGCCGAGAGGCGACGTGCTCCACATTGTGCGCTTCGTCAAAGATGACGAAATCGTTCTTGAACAGCACACCGCCATCGGATTCCTCCTCCAGTCCCCCGAGCAGCGTAAAGAACAGGGTGTGGTTCAGCACCAGCACGTCCGCGGAGAGAATCCGTTGCCGCGCACGCTGGAAAAAGCACGGGCCGTGTTGCTTGCCGAACTCCGATGGGTAGCCGCAAATCTTGGGCGCACACAGTCCGCGCTCCGAGCACACGTGTTGCCAAACCTTCATGTCCGGCTCGATGTCGAAGTCAGACAAGCTGCCGTCGGACGTCTGCTTCGACCATTCGAGGATGCGTTCCAGTTCCGCCTGCTCCGGTGAAGTGAACAGGCTTTGCGCCTGTTGAATGGCTTTCTGCAGCCTCCGCGTGCAGAGGTAGTTCGCCCGACCCTTCAGCATCGTAAACTCGAACTTCACCGGCAGAATCCGCTCCAGCATCGGCAGGTCCTTTTCGGTGAGCTGTTCTTGGAGGTTAATCGTGTGCGTGGAAACAACGGCCTTCTTTGCATTGGCCACCGCGAAAAGGACTGCGGGAATCAGGTAGGCGAGGCTTTTTCCCACCCCCGTACCAGCCTCAACAGCGAGGTGCTCGCGATTTGCCAGCGCACGCGCCACGGCGACCGCCATTTGCTGCTGTTGCGGCCGATACTCAAAGTTCTTCGCCTGCGCCAGCACTCCCGTGGCCGAAAAGATGTGTTCTACCTGGGTCACGAGGTCGGCACCTGCAGGCTGCGGTTCGATGATGGAGATCATTTGTACCGTGTGCTCGCCGTCCTCATGTCGCTGACTCTCTCTTCAATTCGAGAGCGATCCCAAGGTGTGTCATTGCGTCTCTATGGGTCGGCGCATCACAACCTCCACTGCCGCTTTGTTCTTCGCGATCATGTTGGCCGGCAAGTAACCACGCCAGTTGACGCCAGGATACACGATACTGCCGCGCCCGAGGATGCTGCCCGGATTCAATACCCCATTACAGCCGACGTCCGCTCCATCGCCCAGCAACGCGCCAAACTTGCGCAACCCCGTGTCGAACGGTTTGCCCTCTACCTCCACCGTGATGTTGCCGGCCAGCGACTTGAAGTTCGAGAGAATCACCCCAGCACCCAAGTGCGCCTTGTAACCAAGAATGGAGTCCCCGACGTAGTTGAAATGTGGCACTTGGCAGCCGTTGAAGAGCACAGCGTTCTTTAACTCGCAGGCGTTCCCCACGACACAACCGTCGCCAACGACCACGTCCTCGCGGATGTACGCGTTGTGACGAATCTGGCAGTTGCGCCCGATGATGGCCGGCCCTTTGATCATGGCCCCATCCTCGACCACCGTGCCCTCACCAATGAAGACCCGCTCACCGATAAATGCGATGCCTTCACAGCGGTTGTGTAAGGCGGGTTTCACGGTCGCTTCGACATAGGCCTTGATCCGCTTCAAGACATCCCAAGCGAACGCGCTGCCCTCGAACAACGACGCATGCTCGGTCTGGCCCAAGTCAAAGAGATCTGCAGGTTTGAACATGCCGCCAACTTAGGCCAAATCACCGACTTGGTAACGCCTTTTTTGTTCCGTCTCGCCTCCTACCCCTAGGCCGCTACATTGGACGGGCGATGCGCACAATTTACTTCGATTACAACGCTACCACGCCGCTGGATCCGAAGGTTCGCGCCGCGATGCTGCCGTTCCTGGGTGAAGTCTGGGGGAATCCGTCGAGCATTCACCACGTTGGCCAGCGTGCGCGTGCCGCCTTGGACGACGCTCGGGATCGTGCCGCCGCGCATCTCCATTGCCGGCCCAGCGAGATCATCTTCACCAGTGGCGGAACGGAAAGCAACAACCTCGCAATCATCGGTACTGCCCGGTTACTCCGGGAAAAAGGTCGGCACATCGTCACTTCGCTGGTGGAACACCATGCCGTATTGCACGCGTGTGACTACCTCGCCGCCTGGGAGGGTTTTGAGGTCACTCGATTGCCTGTGGATGCTGAAGGACGCGTTTCTCCGGATGACCTCCGTAACGCTTTGCGGAGCGATACGATCCTGGTTTCGATCATGGCCGCCAACAACGAAATTGGGACGATCCAACCCGTGGGCGAGTTAGGGGCGATTTGCCGCGCGCACGGCGTCTGTTTTCACACGGATGCGGTCCAATGGTTCGGGAAAGAACCGTTCACGGCGATTGCTCAATTCAATGCGGACCTTGTCGCTATCTGCGCCCATAAGTTTCATGGCCCGAAAGGCGCGGGGGCGCTGTACGCTCGCTCGCCCTTAAACCCCATACCCCTTCTGGTCGGTGGCGCGCACGAGCATGAACGTCGGGGCGGCACAGAGAATCTGGTGGGCGTCATCGGTTTGGTGGCTGCACTCGAAGCGTTCACACAACCAGCAGTGTTCCCAAGCGACACATTGAGAGTCTGGACTGCTGAGTTGATTCAGGCTCTGGAACGCATTCAAGGAGTGTCTTTCGTTGGTTCACGCACCCAGAGGCTCGCCAACACTGCTGCCTTCACGGTCGCTGGGGTGGATAGTATTTCCTTGCTCGCGGCCCTCGACCTGGAAGGTATTTGCGCCTCGAGTGGTTCAGCGTGCGCGTCAGGTGCTCCAGAGCCTTCCCATGTCCTGAAGGCATTGGCGTGGAAGCGCGAGGTTGCAGGCGCTCTTGTCCGTTTTTCTCTCGGTCGCGAATCCACCCTATCCGAAGTTGCCGCCGTGGCTGCACTGTTCCCGGAGGTCGTCCATCGTGTACAACAGGGCCAGCAACCCAACAACTCACGGTGAATTGGCCCATGCCAATTGTGAACAAGGCCAAGTTGACTCCGCGTCTCGACCTTTCAACCAGGAGACTGTTAGCAACATTAACCTCAAAAAGCCGCTCCAGTCCTTGACACTGCTGGTTGTTTGCCTTATTCACAACCCTTAAGAATACGAGTGTTTTGGTACCTAAAGATACATCTATTATCGCCGAATGAACCTGACCATCGCAAAGGAGCAACTCATCAACGGGCTGCAGGCCGTGCAGAATGTTGTCGGCGCACGAACCACCCTGCCGATCTTGTCCAACGTGCTGATTCGTGCCGAGGGAGATCGCTTGGAACTAACGGCGACGGATTTGGATGTGACCGTGTCGTGTAGCGTGGAAGCGAAGATCAACCAGGGCGGCGCCTCCACGGTACCGGTGAAAAAGTTGTTCGGCATTGTACGGGAGTTGAACGGTGCTGAGATTGAATTGGAGGTGGACGAGAAGCACACGTGTAGCGTGCGTGCAGCGGCTTCGTTCTACCGGATTAATGGCTTGAGCGCTGATGAGTTTCCACCTACAGCGAGCTTCAAGGAAGACAAGAAGGTCGTTTTGCCGCAAGAAACAATGGCGGCCATGCTGAAGAAGACCGCGTTTGCAGTGTCCACCGACGAATCACGGTATGTGTTAAATGGAATCTACTTCAGCCTGAAGGACCACAAGCTGACGCTGGTGGCGACGGATGGGCGACGGTTGGCGCTAGTGGACGAGGAGTTGGACGTTCCTGAAAAAAGCCAGGGCGAATTCATCGTCCCAGCGAAGACGGTCAATGAATTGACACGTCTCCTCCAAGGGAAAGGCACCGTCGAGTTGAAGTACGCGGAAAACCAGGCCGCGTTCACGCTCGCTAGCGAGAAGGGTGCGTCTGTTCTGATCACCACAAAGCTCATCGAGGGCAACTATCCGAACTATCGCCAAGTCATTCCAGCAGAGGCAGGCGAGCGGATTCCCCTCGTCCGCGAGGAATTCCTCCACGCGTTACGGCGTGCCGAAATCATGACCACGGATAAAGCCAATTCCGTGAAACTGGCGTTTGGCAAGAATAACTTGGCCATTACCGCGAACTCCCCCGAGATCGGCGAGGCGCGCGAGAGCATTGCAGTGAACTACAAAGGTAAAGAGGTCGCCATCGCGTTCAATCCACGCTATCTCATCGAACCCCTTACCGCGCTGGCGCAGGACGAGGTGTTCTTCGAGTTGACTGATGAACTCAGCCCCGGGGTGCTGAAGATCAACGGTCCGTTCCTTTACGTGGTGATGCCGATGCGATTGACTTGAACTGTGGTGTCTTCATCCCTCCCGAGATAGCGCAGCCTCACCCCCACAGCAGACCTACGTTACGAAAACCGTTGGCGACGCTCGTGTGTCTCTTTTCGACCCATAGCTTCGGCAAGACGTCGCCGGTCGAGGCCGGGGTGTCCCACAAGATACGGGAGGTTGAGAAATCAGCGGCTGAGTGGGCGCGCCTTTGCTGTATCTGTGCTGCGTTTTGCTCTTGCGTGGGCGCACGGGACTAGCGAAACCATCCAGCGACAATGAGCTTCATTGAGTTCGACGGCGTCACCAAACGCTTCCCCGGCGTGCTCGCGCTGGACGGCGTGAGCTTTGAAGTTGCCGAGGGCAGTTGCCATGCGCTGATGGGTGAGAACGGCGCGGGGAAGAGCACTCTCGGTAAGATCCTCGCCGGCGTTTACGTGACCGACGAAGGCACGGTGCGGCTCAACGGCCAGCCGATCCACACGGCCAGTCCCCTTGCCGCCCGCAAGCTGGGCATCGCCATGGTGCATCAGGAACTCGCCTTCTGTCCGAACCTGACCGTCGCGGAGAATCTGTGTCTCGGTGAACTTCCCAATCGCGCCGGCTGGTTGGATCGCCGCCGCATGCGCGACCAGGCCCGCACCATGCTTGCTGAGATCAAGGCGGACATCGAAGCGGACTTGCCGATTGACCAACTCTCAACCGGCCAGGAGCAGCTCGTGCAAATTGCCGCTGCGCTCGGCACGCAAGCGCGCATTATCGTCATGGACGAGCCAACCAGTTCGCTGTCGGTGCGCGAGAGCGAGCGTCTCTTCGAACTGCTCGACCAACTCAAACAGCGCGGCATCACGGTGATTTACGTCTCCCATCGGATGGAGGAGATCTTCCAGTTGTGCGACACCGTCACCGTGCTGCGCGATGGCCGGCACGTTGCGACCGAAGCGGTGGCCGCCACGAATACGGAACGCCTCATCCAGCAGATGGTCGGGCGCGAGGTGAAACAATACACGTCGCAGCATCTGCAGCAGGCGCTCGGCGAAGAGTTGTTACGGGTGGAAAACCTCTCGTCGCCCGGCAAGTTCGAGCATGCCAGCTTCACCCTGCACGCAGGTGAGATTCTCGGCTTTGCCGGCCTCGTCGGCGCTGGACGTAGCGAAGTCGCGCAAGCCATTTTCGGCATGGACCCGAACGTCACGGGTAAGGTTTTCGTGCGTGGCAAGGAAATGCCGCTTGGTTCCATCACGACGGCGCTGGCGTCGGGCATTGGCCTCTTACCAGAAGATCGCAAGCGCATGGGCTTGGTGCTTTCAATGAATTGCCGCGAAAACACCTCGCTGGCGGTGCTGCCACGCCTGAGCTTGGGTGGCTTCGTGAAGCGGCGGCAGGAGCGCGCGCTGGCGCAGAGCTACGTGGATAAACTGCGCGTGAAGACGCCGGGCATCGAAGCGGGCATCGCGGGCTTGAGCGGTGGCAATCAGCAGAAGGTGGCGCTGGCCAAGTGGCTCGCACGCGAGTGTGCCATCCTCATTGTGGACGAGCCGACGCGTGGCGTGGACGTGGGCGCAAAGGCGGAAATCCACCGTCTATTGGACGAGCTCGCCTGCCAGGGTCTTGCGCTGCTGGTGATTTCGTCTGAGTTGCCCGAGATCATGAACCTGAGCCGGCGAATCATCGTCATGCGGGACGGTCAGATGGCTGGGGAACTGGAGCGGCCGGACTTCTCGCAGCCGGGTCTCATGCGCCTGATGGCGGGGCTGGAACATGTGGAAGCTTCTGGGCATGGTATGTAGTGAGTTGGGGGGCACGGGTGCGAGCAGTGCCCCTGCTAGTGTGATTCACGGCTAGCTTGCGGGCGGGGAAGTAGGATTCGTAACGCTCGTGCAGGTCTTGGCTGCTGCTCAAGCGGAAGTTGCCGCAGGGGTGCTGCCAATCCTGCCGTTCGCGGTTCCAATGGAAACCCAGTTGCGCGAGCTGCTGGCGAATCTCTGCCGCCGGCTGCTCGGTGAAGATGCTGGGCGCCTGACTAGGTCTTCACGACAGAGCCTGGGTCACCAGATGCTTTGGACGGGTGATTTGGGGCGGTGGTTGGGC
>CAYJNU010000233.1:0-6752 GCA_964371005.1 uncultured Verrucomicrobiota bacterium
GCGTACCCTACACTTCCCGCACCGCGACCGGGCCCCGGTCGCAGCAGGTGCTAATGCAACGAGTCCGAATAATTCGGCAGGCGTCACCAACGTCGAAGCCGCTGCGGGCGGGGACCGCCCGCGGTCCGTTTCCCAAGCAGGAGGATTGCCCAAGTCGCTCGCCGTCGCCGGCGTGCGACCGCTGGACACCACGAAGCTCTCCGGTTTCGTTTCCGTGATCGCCGAACCGGGTGTGGCAGTGAAGACCGAGAGCTTCGACGGCTTGACGGAGATTCCCGCTGTGGCGTTGCCCGATGGCGCCGCCCTCGCGGCGGGGGGTGGCGTGCTGGCCTTTAAGTTCATCGCCGCCGAGCCGCAGGCGACGGAAACCTGGAAGCTCTCTGTGACTCCGTCGGCCGTCGAGGCGTGGGTGCGCGCCGAGATCGCCAGCACGCTCACGCTCACCGAGACGCTCGTGAGTGGCCGCGCGCGCGTGCGCTATGATATCGCCAATGCACCGTTGAAATCCCTGTGCCTGCGGATTCCCTCGGCGCTCAAGAACGTCGAAATCTCCGGGCTGAACATCCGCCGGCGCGACCAGCAGGGCGAGATATGGTGCGTGGAGTTGCAGAGCAAGACCCGCGGTGCTTACACGCTCACCGTGACTTGGGAACAGCCGCGCACGTTGAAAACCAACTTCGTGGAACTGGTCGGGATTGCGGCCGACGGCGTCGAGCGCGAAACCGGTTTGCTGGCGATCGTGGCCAAGCCACCGTTGCAAGTGAGTGAGGCCAGCGCGGTGGATTTGACCCGGGTGGACACGCGGGAGTTTCCCGATTGGGCGGGCAAGCCCGACGACGCCATCGTAATGGCCTATCGCTACGTTCGACCTGGCTACCGCCTGGCAGTCGCGGCGCGGCGCTTCGAGGAGGCGCAAGTGCTACAAGCGTTGCTCGACACGGCGCGCTTCACCACCGTCGTGGCCGAGGATGGCCAGGCGATGACGGAGATGTCGCTTTCGATCCGTAACAATGGGCGGCAGTTTCTCGAAATCGAGCTGCCGCCCGCTGCTGAGGTATGGTCGGCATTCGTCGCGGGACAGCCGGTGCGGCCCAGCAAACGCGACGGCAAGCTGCTCCTCCCGCTCCAGGAATGGGGCGCGGACGACGAGGCCGTAACGGTGGACCTGACCTACGTCGGCACAAATCAATTCCCGCGGCTACGCGGCGAAGTGGCTTTCGTGTCTCCCAAATTCGACGCACCACTGAAGAACGCGCATTGGGAGTTCTATTTGCCGCCCGACTATGCCTACGACGATTTCGCCGGCACGATGGCGCGTGAGGTCGCCGCCAAACCGTCGCTGCTCAGCTTCGGTCTGTCCGAATACCTGGCGATGGAAAAGAAAGGCAAAGCCGCCTACAAAGCGGAGGCGCAGAAGGACGTGACCAAGGCCCAGAGTAACCTGAGTTCCGGCAACGTGCGCGAGGCGGTTCAGGGTTACAATCGCGCAAAGGGAAACTACTACGCCGGGCGCGACGAGGCGGGCCAGGTGCAGAAACTTGAGCAGCAACTGCGCAACGCACAGGCCAGCAATCTGATCAACGCACAACAGGCGTTCACTCTGAACAATGGGGTCGCGCCTGCCGAGCAACAACCGCAACTCCTTGCGGGCCGCGGTCAGGTTTCCGCCCAATACGACAACGCCGCCGCCGAAGCCCAGTGGACCAAGCTGGCGCAGGCGCAGGAGGTCGCCGTCGCCAAGGTGCAACCGCTGCACGTGAATCTGCCGTTGCGCGGCCTGCGCTACGCCTTCACCCAAGTCCTGCAAACCGAGATCAACAAGCCGCTGACCGTCCAGCTTTCCGTCGCGAATACGAAGACCGGCAACTGGCTCACGCGGATCGGGCTGGGGCTGGTTGGATTCGTCGCGTTGTGGGGCGTCGTGGCGGTGGTCGTGGCGCGTAAACAGCGGCCAGCTTAGGGGGTGGGATGTGGGCGAAACGGAAACCAATTCTCCAGCGAGTGTGGGTGGGAAGAAAAGGGCAGAGTAGCCACCCGCGCCAACCTGCTCGCAAGCGAAAGCCGGGCTGGCGACGACTCACTCTCCCGCGTGGCGACTCTTGCGACCCATCTCCGTATTAGGCCAGACGGTCGTGATGCGCTCACTCGACCAGACTAAAATAGCTGGCGACTCCCGTGGAGTAATCGAGAATGATGTAACGCATCCGTCCGTCCTCGCCTTTCCACTTCACATACCGAGCCTTCCTGTCGGCTGAGCCGTCCACAACAAACTGCTCGTGCCGAATCTCCGTGCCCGTGGCCACTGGCTGCCAATCACGTTTGATGGACTGCTCGTAAGGCCACAGACGTTCGTGTGGCACCATATACACCATTAAGTCCGTTGCCTTCTTGACCAAGGTGGCGTCTGGAGCAGGCAAATCTACACCCCAGACTTCTCGAAGGTGAGCCACGTCCGCGTTGGACCCTGGTCCGTCAAACGCGTGCTTGCCGCAGCCGACAAGTCCAATCAGTGCTCCAAGAAGGATGCTCAGGAATCTCATGTGCGTATGGTGGCCCAACAGTCCAAATCGGCGGCGGTTATGCAGTCTATCCCGTTACGTGGGATGAGCCTATTCGCGCCGCGCCTAGTTGTCCAGCGTGGGGGCGGATTCGCTCGTCAGGCCCCAACGCAAGCGGAGTTGTCACCCCCCCCCGGCGGGCTGAGGACAGCCCGCCCTGCCACGCCGCTGCGATTTCCTACTGCCTGAATTCCTCGGGAATCGGATTCCCGCGGGTGAAATAAGGTTCGTAGCGGCTCTGGTGCGAACTCCGCAACTGCGGCGAGTCGGAAACGTCATGCGCCATGTGGATCCGCACCGCTTGGCGACCCTTCCTGTAACCCGTCAGATACCCCGTGCCAAACGCGATGAGCAGAAAAAACGTTGCCACCAGACTGAGCGTTGTTCTCCGTGTCATCGTGGTTGGCTTTCGCGCCGACCGCCGTTCACCAGAGGCGGTTACGGGCTGCTGTGGGTTGGACTACTTGGCGTCGTCTGGTTTGTCGGCGGAATCGTCTGCTGCGGGATCGGGCTTCGCGGTGTCGCCGGGCTTCGGTTCTTCCTTCTTCTCGACCATGAGTTCGCCGCGGTGCTTGAACAGGGAGTCGAGCGTCCAACTGGAGACGCGGAAGACCCAGCCTTCCAGCTTCTTTTCGGACGCCAACTTCTCGGCGAGCTTATCGGTCTTATCCTTGAATTCCTTGTCGAGCTTGGTCTTGTCCTCTTCCTTCTCATCCTTGCCCGGGGTGCGTTCCTTGGGCAGGTCTGCGGTGACGGTGAGGGTCATGGCGTAGGTGTCGTTGGTCTTCGCCCCGGCCTTGATGGTGTAGGTGAAGCCGTCGAAGGTCTGGAGGGTCGCGACGATGGGTTTGTCCAGCCCGACGCTGCCGGGGGCGGTGTCGGCGGGGAGCACGTCGTTGAAGGAAGGATAGCCGAGTCCGCCCGTGGCACCCGAGGCCTTCGAGTTGTCGAGCTTCTCCTCGGGTTTGGCGTCGGCGAGCTTCCACTCGCCGGTCTCGGTCTCACGGGTCAACGTCCAGGAGTTCGTAGCCTCCGGGTAGGTGACCGAGACGGACTTGGGTTTCTCGACCTTGAAGAAATCCTTGTTAAGCCATTGATCGGGCTTGGCTTCCATGTTGGCGAGGGGATCGGAAATGACGGACACGCTACCGCTGCTGCCAGCGAGCATCACAAAGCGGCCCACTGGATAGCCGCCGCCACCGCCGAAGTCACCCATGGGCGAGGGTTGCGGCGAATCCTTCATCTGCTTCTTTCCGAGCAGCAAACCCTTGATGACTTTGTCCGACTTGTCGCGGAACTCGACGAGCGTGGCTGCATTCGCGGCCGGTCCTGGCGGGAGGAGTTCGACACGGCCCAGTTGCGAAGCCCCGATCTGCTCGGTCTGCACGATCTTGAGATCGCGCGCCTTGAGCAAGAATTCGCTGACTTGGGAGAAGTTCGCCGGGTAGTCAGAGCGCTCGCGAACGCGCCAGAGGTCGTCCTTCTTGACGAGGTTGAGTTCGTTCGTGCCTTGCTTGATGACCAAGCTGGTCACGTCGTTCACGGGCAGATCGGCAAGGAGTTTCTGGCCGGCAGCACCGCCGCCGCCTTCCCAAGAGGCGGCTTGCTTCTTGAAGAGCATGAGGCCTGCGCCGCCCAGTACGACCACCAGCACCAACAGGATGAACAGTTGTTTCCGATTCATTTTGCCGACGTAAGTTTGCGTTTGTAGATGGCGATGACGATGCCCGAGAGGCTGACGATTAGCGGCATGGCAGCGATGTTGAACCACTTGATGCGGTTTTCCAGCGCGTCAATGTCGCGGCGAAAATCCTTCCGAACCTGCTTCAGCTCCGTTTTGGTGGAAGCCTCCAGCTTGCGGAACTTCTCGATTTCGACTTGCTGCTCCGGCGAGAGGATGAAGCGCTGGCCCTTTTCCTTGTTTTGCTGGAGTTCGTTCAGCCGCCGCTGCGCGTCCGCCAGGCTATCTTCGAGTTTCTTGATCTCGGCCTGGTAGCGCTCCTGCGAAGCGGCCTGCATTTTCTTCACAAGCGTGAAGGGTCGGCTCACCGTCGCGCGGCTGCGCACACCGATCAGGTTGCTATCGCCGGCCAGTTGCTCGACGAGGTTCTGGGCGAAGTTCAAATTCGCGTTCGCGGGCATGCGCATCTGACCGAACGGGCTGTTGATCTCGCGGATGGCGAAGCGGTCGTAGAGCATGTCGGAATCGCCGACGAGGATGACCACGTTGTCCGAAGCCGTTTCCTTCAACGAATTGCCGGCGTCTTTCTTTTCGGCGGTGGCGTCATCTTTCTTTTCGGCGTCGTCCTTCTTCTCTTCGGGTTTGCCATTGGGGAAGGCGCTCTTGAACTTGCCGGCCAACCGGATGGCGAGCGGGTAGGCGGTGCCAGACGACTTGAATTCCTTCAGAATGCTTTCGCCGGACATGTTCGCCATGAAGCCGTCCACGAGCTGCGAATCTTTGGTGCTGTGCAGGAGCACGGTTTCCTTCAAGCCGTCCACGGGGGTGCCGGAGAACGCACCGGCCAGCGGCAGCCAGATATTGTCAATCTCGCTCGTCGCGACGTCGTCCTGATTGATGCCCTGGGCGTTGACGGCCAGGAACGCGGGCGCTTCCTGAGGCTGATTGCGCTGCCCAAGCAACTGCATCTTGAAGTTGAGGTCGGCGACGACCTTGCCGGTGTCGTACTTGAGCCCCCACGCGGTCAGCAGCTTCTCCAGGTTCGAGCCGGCGCCGGGCATGTTGAAACCCATGTTGCCCTGCGGCTTGCTGTCCACCAGCGACGTCGCGTCGAGGAAGGCGATGAGCTTGCCGCCGCGCATGACGAACTGGTCAATCGCATATTGCGCTTGGTCGGTGATGTCTTTCGGATGCACGACGAGCAGCACTTTGATGTCGTCGTCAATCTTCTCGGCGGTCATCTCCACGCGTTTGACCTCGAAGTCCTGCTTGAGTTCGGCCACGAGCGCCCACGGTTCGCTGCCGCGCTGGCCCATCTGCATCATCATGGGATTGGACGGCATGCCGAACACGGGCAGCGCGCTCATGATGCCGACGACGGGTTTCTCCGGCTTCACCACGCGCGAGATGGCGCGGGCGATGTCGTACTCCAGCAGTCGTTCGCGGTTGGGCGCGAGGAAGGGCAGAGCGACTTTCGAATCGAGCATGCTCACGGAGAGGCCGAGGTAATACGGATCGCCCGACTGGAGCATTTGGCCCTCAACACCGTCGAGGCGTGCCGAATCCTCCGCATCGGAGTCCGGCTGCGGATTCAACTTCTCCAGAATGACCTTCCCCTTCGCCACCTGCTTGAACTCAACCAGCAAATCCTCCACGCGCTGGGCGTAGCTCTTGAGGTAAACGGATTCGGGCGACGCGGTTTCGCTCTGTGTGCAGTAGAACCGAAGCTTCACCGGGGTATCGAGCTTCTGAAGTATCTTCTTGGTGCCAGGCGAAAGCGTGAACGCGTGTTCCTGCGTGAGGTCCACGCGCTGCTTCACGGCGGCGGTGATGACGTTGACGGCGAGCAAAATCAGGAACATCGCCGCCACACCGACGGCCGAGTAGAGCATTAATTCAAGGGAGCGCTTTTTCATGGTAAGTCCTTTCGCCTAGCCCGCCCGATGCCCGCGCAAAATCACGCCCGTCGTGAACAGCGAGAAGCCGATCACGGACAGGAAGAAAATCACGTCGCGCGAGTCGAGCACGCCTTTTTGGAAGCCTTCAAAGTGAGTGATGAAACTGAACGACGAGACGATGTCCACCAGCCTTGATGCCCACGCCGTCTGCCATTGAGCAATCAGATTGGTCACTGGCGGGAATCCCGCGAGGATGAGGAACAAGCACAGGACCACGGCGATGATGAAGCTAACGACCTGGTTGCGCGTCAGTGCTGAAGTCATGCAAGCGACGGCCAGATACGCGCCCGCCATCATGAAGCTGCCCACATAGCCGGCGAAGATCACGCCATTGTCGGGATCACCGAGATAATTCACGGAGATCACCAGCGGAAACGTCAGCGCCAGCGCCAGGGCGAGGAACAGCCAGGAGGCGAGGAATTTCCCGACGATCGCCTGCCAGGGAGTGACGGGCATCGTGAACAGCAATTCCAGAGTGCCTACGCGGCGTTCCTCCGCCCAGAGCCGCATACCAGCCGCCGGGACGAGGAACAGGTAGAACCACGGATGCCACAT
>CAYJNU010000233.1:6762-12440 GCA_964371005.1 uncultured Verrucomicrobiota bacterium
AAACGAGGTCAGCGAAGCTTCGCCCCGCTCAAAAAACCCCCCGACCATGAACGTGAAGAAACCGCTGAGCAGCAGTAAAATTACGATGAAGACAAAAGCGACCGGCGAGGAGAAGTAGCCTCCGATTTCGCGCTTTGCGATGGTCTTGATGTTGGCCAGGGCTGTGTTCATGCGACCTCCTTCACCGTGTCGGACATCGTGATGCTGCGGAAGACTTCATCCAACCGTCCTTCCTCCGAGTGCAACTCCTCAATGCGCCAGCCCTGCACGGCTTCGCCGATGGCTTTGGCGAACGCGCCGTTTGCCTCCGCAGATTTCGGAAAAGCACGGGCGAGCACAAAGCCGTCTTTGTCTTCCAGGATGGTGACCTTCTTCATGCCGTTGACCTGGTAAAGCTTGGACGAGATCGCGTTGCTGGCGACCCCGCTGATCTTGAGCGTCACCGCCCCGGCCATTTCGGACTTCGCGCGCAGTTCGGCGGGCGTGCCGTTGGCCACGATGCGGCCTCGGTCAATGATGATCGCCCGGGTGCAGGCGGCGTCCACCTCTTCGAGAATGTGCGTCGAGAAAATGATCGCCTTCTTCTTCCCCATCGTGCGGATAAGCGTGCGGACTTCGTACTTTTGGTTCGGGTCCAAACCATCGGTCGGCTCGTCGAGCACCAGAACGGGTGGGTCGTGGATGATAGACTGGGCGAAGCAGGTGCGGTGGCGGTAGCCCTTGGAGAGCGTCTCCACGCTTTGGTGCAGCACGCCGCTGAGGAAGCACATTTCCACGGCGCGATTGACGGCGGCCTTCTTCGCGTCGCCGCGCAAGCCGCGCAACTCGGCGGCAAAGCCGAGGAAGCCATACACGGTCATGTCCGTGTAGGCGGGGGCGTTTTCGGGCAGATACCCGATCAGCCGTTTGGCGGCGATGGGATTCTCCACCATGTCGAAGCCGCCCACGCTGACGCGGCCCTCGGTCGGCGGAATGAACCCGGTGATCATCCGCATCGTGGTGGACTTGCCGGCGCCGTTCGGGCCCAGAAAGCCCAAGACTTCGCCTTGTTGAACGGCGAACGACACGCCGTCCACGGCCCGCTTGGGGCCGAATGTTTTTTTCAATCGCTCAACCTGAATCATGGTTTTGGCTCCACACAAAGTGAAACGGGCGTTCCAATTACCCAGTTTCGGCCTGCGTGTAAACAGCAATTTCAGCTTCTGTGCGCCTCCCAAGGCTTCTGATGGCTCTTTGATGGCTCTTGAAAGCGCTACGCGATCTTAGACAGCCGCCGGGGATAACGTTCAAAGATTTTTTGAGGTGCCGTCTACGCTCAAGCTGTCCAGGAACGGTGCCCGAGTCCTTGGCCAGCAAGGCCGAACGCGAGGAACATCCGGATGGCCGTCAGGCGCTCCCAGGGGGATGGTGCAGGTCCAACCCGCGCAACACTTCCTTGAACCTCTGTTCCTTGTCCTTAAATGTTGAACTCAACATTTGTGGATGAGGCTCACGTCCATCATCGCCCCGAACTCGCCCCGTCTGGACAGGCTCGCCGAGGTCTTGAGCGAGTCGGGCAACGAACTTCTCGTAAAGCGGAATGGCAACTTCGGGCTTCGAGGTTCGGATGTAGGAAGGATGGTTGCCCTCGCGCGTGCTGGCGAACAAGGTGAACTGGCTCCCCACCAAAATCTCTGCTTACATCTCTTGCACGGAGCAATTCACAACCCCGTTGGCGACATCAAAGACCCGCAAGCGCTTCGGCAGCAGTGATGGCAGCCGCCGTATCCGCGGCCTGGAGGGTGAATACGTTGGAGCGGATTATCCGTGACACGGTCCACCCGCAGCTTGACTTGAGCAGGTTCCTCACGACGTGCTTCGGTCTTCCCAGGCAATCAACGGCGGGATAGACGCGCGGCCGAGCAGGCCAGGGGGCGAGGTGGGTGGATTCCGTGATCAGCCTGCCCGTGTTCGTGCCGCGGTCTATCCGAAGCCGTTGGCGATGTCCCCACAAACCTGTCACCGGTTCGGTGCCGGGCCGCCCCTGCCGCCTGGGCCGCCACGACCACGACCGCCGGATGGTTGTGGCATGAGTTCCTCCTCGCCAAGCTGCCCGTCACCATTCTTGTCGAGCGTCTTCAACGAGGTAGCCGCGGCGGCCATTTCCTCGGCGCTGATCGTACCATCGCTGTCCGGGTCCAAGGCGGAGAGGAACGGGGGTGTGAAACGCTTGCGAGCGGCGGTGTCTTCCCCGCCAGGCGGGCCTCCGGGGCGTTGCGGCATCAACTCGTCGCTGGCCAGCTTGCCGTCGCCGTTCTTATCGAGCGTCTTCAAGGCAGTCGGGGCATTTGCCAACTCCTCCACGCTAATAACGCGGTTGGTGTTGGCGTCCAACACCGCGAGAATCGGCGGCATCGGGCGTTGCCGGCGCGATCCGTTATCTTGTGCCTGCGCGCTGGCCAACGTGGCCAACGCGACGGTCATTCCCAATGTGATCATTCGTTTCATGTGAGTCCTTTGGTTCGTCCATCCCTCGGCCACCCGCGCCGCATGGCGCGCAAGAAAGCAACCCAAGGGAAGGAAAATCGGTTCCGGGTTCCGCCCAATCGTGCCGGTCGGCCGGCCACTGTGGCCGAGCCTCTGCGCCGTCGCTCTCGCTCCATCTGAAGCGCACACTCCATCACCCGAAGCCACATCCGGCTTGAACGATGAGAGACGGCGCGGGTCTCCGGCCTGCTGGCCGCGCGTCCGACGCCAAACTGATTGCACGTTTGCATGCCGTCATCCTGCACGTGGGGACATTAAAACGGCGTTAAGGTCAGATTAAAGGTGCGCGAAGCGGCGTTCACATGCAGCCAGCGCCCTGTCTGAGGGCTTAATCGCAGCTTAATCCTCTCCCGAACATGATGGCTTCAGGATGCCCACTTGCCCGGCGTGGCGCGCCGCCGAACGATACACTATGCTGGCCGGGCGAACGAAGGTCGCGTGCGATGAGAATCCTGGTCGTGGAAGATGAACCGCGGTTGCTGCGCAATCTCGCCAAGGCATTGCGCGAGGAAGGTTATGCCGTGGACACCGCCGACGCCGGAGACGAGGGCTTATACAAAGCCGAAAGTTGCGACTATGACGCCATGGTGCTCGACGTGATGTTGCCACGCCTGGACGGTTGGGAGGTTCTCGCGCGCCTGCGTAAAGCGAAGCGCACCCCGGTCCTGATGCTCACGGCGCGCGATGCCACGCGCGACCGGGTGCGCGGACTGGACACCGGGGCGGATGATTACCTCGTCAAGCCGTTCGATCTGACGGAACTGCTCGCACGGCTGCGTGCCTTGATCCGACGCGCCTCGGGCCAGGCCCAACCCAGCCTCGAAGTGCGCGACGTGAGGATAGATCCTCGCGCCAAGACTGTCACACGGAATGGCGAACCGGTGGCCCTCACCGCCCGGGAATTCGCGATCCTGGAATATCTGGTGCTCCATCGCGGCGAAGTGGTCACGCGCACGGCCCTTTATGACCATCTCTTCGACGAAAACGAAGACACCCTCTCCAACCTGCTGGACGTGCATGTGTTCAGCATTCGCAAGAAACTCGGCGCGGAACTGATCGCCACCCGGCGCGGGCAAGGGTATTGCGTTGAATGAAGACCGAAATCCGACAGCCGAAAACCGAGACACAGGTGGCGACCGAAACCCGCGGCGGCGGTTCCATCAATTCTCCATGTGGGTGGGCGCAAGGGCGCGAGTTCGGAATCCAGGTTTTCCGGTGAGGCGCCATGTTCACCAAATCCATTCGCTGGCGGTTGCAGATGTGGCTCGCGTTCCTGCTGGTCGGCATCTTGAGCGGGTTCGGGATCACGGCCTATCAGTTGCACCGCACGAACCGGCTCAGCCAGATCGACGAGGAATTGGTGCGGCGCGTCGCGGCCTTAAGCCGAGATACGCGCATGGGTCCGCGACCGGGCCTTCCGCCAGAACACGGGCCGTTCGGTCCAGACGAGTTTTTTGATCCCAGGCGTAAGGGACCGATGCCCGGGTCGCGAGGGGGGACCAACCGGGGCGGCTTCGGATCGGACGCGTTTCGCGACGGAGGCAAGGGATATTCTGGCCCGGCCCGCAAAGCTCCAATGCCGGAGCCGGAGGGCACAGGCCGCACAAACAAGGGCGGCTTCGGACTGCCGCGCAAGTCACCGCCCTTCGAGGCGGAACTCGAATTCCACCTCGAGGGGATGCCGATGGACGGTTTCGGGCCGCCATTCATGCCCCCGCCGTGGTTTCGTGAGCGGGGTCCGGAATCACGCCGGATTCAGCTTTCCGTCTCGACCGCAGGCCTGTTCGACGAAAACGATCCGTTTGGTTTCTACTACAGTATCTGGTCACGCAACGGCACCGAACTCAAGCGCACCACCAACTCTCCCGCGGAGTCGCCGTTCCCCAATCCTTCAAGGACCGACACCCGCATCCGCACCCGAACCCGCGGCGATTACCGTGAAGCATTCCAATCCACTGAAATGGGCGACTGCGTGCTGGCGGGCCGTTCGATCTTCGCGGACCTGGCAGCCATCCGGCGGTTCGCCTGGCTGCTGATCGCGGCGGGGGGCAGCGTGCTGCTCCTCGGCCTCGGCGGGGGCTGGTTGCTGGCCACCCGCGCCATCCGGCCGATCGAAGACATTAGCGCCACCGCCGGCCGCATCGCCGCCGGCAATCTGGCGGAACGCATCAACGTGGCCGAGACCGACAGCGAACTGGGCCGGCTGGCGGGCGTCTTGAACGCTGCGTTCACCAATCTGGAAGCCGCCTTCGCACAGCAGCGGCAATTCACGGCCGACGCCGCCCACGAACTGCGCACGCCGCTCGCAGTGCTGATCTCCGAGGCGCAAACGACGCTGCGGCGCGCCCGCAGCGAAGCGGAGTATCGCGAAACGATCGAAACGTGTCTCGAAACCGCCCAGCAAATGAGACGGCTCACGCAGTCCCTGCTGGAACTCGCGCGCCTTGACGGAGGCCGTGAACCGCTGCAACGCAGTCCGGTCGATCTGGCCGCACTCGCGAGCGCCGTCGCGGACTTCGTCAGTTCGCTCAGTCAGGATCGCAACATCCGCATCTCCTGCGACCTGATGCCGGCGCTCGTTCTGGGAGATGCGGATCGCCTGAGTCAGGTGCTCAGCAACCTGCTCAACAACGCCATCCAATACGGAAAGGACCGCGGCGAAGTCCGTGTCACCACACGGGTCGAGAACGGGACGGTTGCTCTCTCCGTTGGGGACGACGGGCCGGGCATTCCGGCGGACGATTTGCCGCACGTTTTCGAGCGCTTCTATCGCGGTGACAAAGCGCGCGCACGCGCCAACGGCCACGCGGGTCTGGGTTTGGCAATCTGCAAGGCGATCGTGGACGCGCACGGAGGGGCCATTGGTGCGATCAGTGAGCTTGGCCGGGGAACGATCGTCACGGTGCGGTTCCCTGCGCACGCTCCGCAGAGCGCCGCGCCGCCGCCCAAATCGGCAAGCGGGACTGACGGGAGGTCAACGACCCGCTGACGCGGAAACCAGGAGGTAGGGTTTCACCCCATAGCGCGGCGATGCGCGGAGGCATAGAATGCCCTGATGAACAAGTCATCCACTGGGCTTGCAGCGGCGGCGCGGTTCGCGCCCGCCAACCGGATTGAGGTGTGAGATGCGCGGCACCATGGCAGGAGCCGAT
>CAYJNU010000234.1:0-12349 GCA_964371005.1 uncultured Verrucomicrobiota bacterium
CGCTGCCAACCGTGGGCCAGCCGTGTCCGGTCCAATTTGGACTGCGGCGGGAAGCGAAGCGCCACGCCGCTGTGGGAAGGATGTTGGCACTGAAAAGAGGTGCCGCCGCTCCGCTCTGCCACCGCAGTCCAAATCTCATTCACCCCTCAACCGGGCAGTTTCTTCTGTTCGGCTTTGAGCCGCTTCTTCTCCCGGCCTTCGACTTGCTTGATGCTTTCGGCCACGGGCAGATTCTCCGGCATCGTGCCGCCCAACTCGCGGATGGTCTGGCGGACTTTCCGGCCGACTTCGCCGTGAATGCGGTTGGCGTGCTCCTTGTGCCGCACGTTTTCGCGGCGCAACTTCTCCTCGGTCTGCGTCGCGCGAAACAAATTGGCGGCCAGCTCCGTGCTACCCATGTGATCGAGGATGTGCTCTTTGGGCTTCAGTCGCTTTCGCTCGAAGATGTCCCGCATCCCCAAGCCGCCATACAACCCTCGATAGCCGTGATCCATGAAGATAGCGTAATCCACGGGCTGCACCACGCCCGCCTGTTTGGCCACGCCGGCCAGGTTCTTGTTGTGCTTCTTCATCTCGGCGCGCAAGAGCAGCCGCTTCTGATCCTCCTGCAACGCCTTGTCGTCGGCCAATTCCTGCCGCCGTGTCTGCACGGCGAAATACGTCTGCCCCAGCGCCACGAGCGGCTTGCTCGGGTCCGCGTTCTGGATGACGAGGTAGCAGGCGTAGCGGGACAACGCCCAATCCTCGACCTCTCGCTGCGCGCCCGAGCCGATGCCGACCATATTGCGCATTTCCGCAAAATGGTCGGCAACCGTGTGGCCGCTTTGCGCACAGGCTTCCCTCGCCTTTTCAATCACCGGCTGGAAGTTGCGGAAATTGAGGTACTCCAGCACCCGCGCGAGGTCGCGTGCCGACCAGGACTCGTGCCCTTCCGGGTTGACGCGCTTGATGCGCTCGAAGGTGTTGCTGGCAACAGGGGCGGGCAATGGATCGCTCATGGCATTCCTTTTACCGGAAGCGGCGAGGGAGATGAAGGACGAATTGCTCACACCTCTGGGCTGGAGAGGCGCGACTGGTCAGTCGCGCTTTCTCCGCGTCGGCAATCCTCGTTCTGACTGCAAACCGCTGAGGATTGGCCTTGCCGCCGCGTTCGCCCCACCTATGATTGCCCGCAGTGACACGTCAACTGCGACTCTGGCCGTTGCCGCTGACCTTGTCCAATTAACACTGTCTGCCATGCAAAACACGCTCCCAGATGATCTGGTCGAGTCCCTCGAGAAGCCGTCAAATCGGACATTGGAAATGAAGGAGGGGGAAGTACGGAAGGCGGTTTTTTACAGCCCCGATGAGATTCGGAAGAAGACGTTCGACGTCGATAGTTACGAACTCTGCTTGAACGGACCGCTAGGCCACGATCCGGAAGAGAGAAGAGAATATGAAGGATATGATCTCATCAAGGAGGCGGGCGGCTATGACGCTGAAGGAGTGCTGGTTTGGTTCCCTGAGTGGAAGGAGTACGGCTCGTGGGACAGCGACCACCACCGCATCATTACCTACCCGGGCATCACTTGGCGCAACATCGCAGCGGCGCCTACTTGGTACATCAACGGACAGTGGTACCCTGATAGGGTCAAGCATCGCGAAATCAATCCGTGGACGTAAGGCTAACGATCGGAACGGCGGATGCGACCCCGCCGCATAGCAGACTTCAAGCATTCCGCACGTCCGACTTGGCTGGCTTAGGCCATCTTCGCCGCGCTTACATCGTGGAAGTCCACGCCCAGCTTCTTCAGGGCGTAGCCGGATTCGCGCATGAAGTTGCCATAGGACATCATCCAGTGGAAGCCTTTCATCTCCTGAAGCAGCGCGGCGCAATCGCCTTCGATCCGCACGTCAATCTGCGAGCGGCAGATGTCGAGGAACGGGTTGCCCACGATCTTGCCCTCGAAGCCGACCCATTTCTTGCAGGCGAAATCCGGCACGAGGTTCGTGCAAACCTGGCCCAGCTTCATCTCCACCTTCGGCGCAGCGCCGTAGTCGGACTCGAAGTGCGTGAGGATCTTCGTCCGCTCGGCGCGTTTGCCGTCCATCTTGCGCGGTGCGGTGCAATGCGCCAGCGTGACGAGGTTGCCGTGCGGCGTGGTCGGGTCGTTCAGGAACACCGGCAGGCCGGAGATGTAATGCAGCAGAATGCCCGACGGGATGACCACGAAGTCCGATTCGCAGAACGCCAGGTAGCCGTCGTCGTTCAGGAAACTCAGCGGCATGCAGGCCGTCGTCTCCGAGATCGGCATGATCGTGCCCATGCAATGCTGGATGGTGATGGCGTCCGTCTTCGCCTCGTCCAGGATGTCCTTGAAGACCTCCGTGAGGACAAAGGCGTTGTTGAGGAACTTGCGGTCGGTGTGCATCGAGACGCCGCGTTCGCGGAGCAACTTCTTCGCGTCGGCTTCTGCGCGCCGGGCCATGCCGGCGTCGGCCTTGGCAACCTTGAGGCGTGGAGCGAGTTCGGAGTAAGGATAATCCACGATGTCGAGTTTCCACAGGTTGCGCGAAATCTCCGGCGCCTTCTGCCCGCCGGCGCCCCAGCCGCCCGCGCCGCCAATGGCGACGATCTTTTTGCCGAGCGTGTTCTTCAACCCGTGGAACGCCCGAAACCGCCAAAGCATCTCGGCGTAATCGTCCACGACCACGTCCTTCACATCTATGCCCGGCTGGCCGTATTCATCCACGGTCTTGCGGAGAAACCGCGGATGCACGATCTCGTACCAGAGATAGACCGGGCCGGAATCGTGACGGAGAAACATGAGGTTGAACTTGTCCTTCAACGTGAGCGCTTCGAGGATGTCACCGCCGCCCCCCGCCGCGTAAATGAGCAAGACATCGTGATCGCCCTTGGCGAGGTTCGTGGCTTGCTCCTTGTTCGTGGCGGCGGCCAGCGGGGCGATCTCGACGGGGAACTCCGCCTTGGCTTTCAACTTCGTCAGTTCGCCTGTGATGCGCTGTTTCTCGGCGGCGACGTCGACTTCCGTCTGGATGCCGCCCCAGCCGCGCCAGCTCGTGGCCTCTCGGCGCTGCGGCAAACCGTAGGTGAGAACCGGCTGCACCTTCAGCGGCTTGACGATGCGCCCCGGCCGGCTTTTCGCGGGCGGGAGTTCCGCCGCGCCGAGATCCAGCGCCGGCAAGGCCAGGCTCCCGAGCGTCAGCGCGCTGGTTTGAAACAGGAAGTCGCGGCGGTTCAACTGCTGGATGCGGATGGGCGCAGGCACATGGCCGGAGCAGCAGGAGCAGTGGCAACGATGGAAAGGAGAGGATGTGTTCATGGTTTCTCAATTTCACCCGCCAAAATCCGGAAGCGTCCCAACCTGCGGGCGGGGTCAGTTCGCTTCGCCATCAGGCGTAGGCATCCTTCTCCTCCCGCCGCGCGATTGCAATTCTTTTTCCAGACGCGATTCGGCCATCCACTCGTCGGCAGTGAAACAACCCCTCGGTAGTGGAGCAAGCCTCCGGCTTGTTGCGGTGCCGCGACCTTTCAGGTTGCCGGTGCAGCGCGGAAGCCCCTCCTGCCAACCCACAGGGTTGGCGGCACCCCCGCAGGCTGAAAGCCCGCGCCACTAGCGCGAAGCCGCGAACAGCTTGACACACTGTCCAAGCTGTTACCAACTACTGGCCTGAAGCGGATGAAAGTCACGATTGCCAATATCGAAACGTTCCCGGTCAACTACCCGACAATCGGTTGGTTCAAGTTCCTCGAAGGCCCGAGGGGCAAACCCGGCGGGCGGGCGTCGGTCCTCGTGAAGCTCACGGCGAACAACGGTGCTGTCGGTTGGGGGCAAAGCGTGCCGGCGCATCGCTGGAGTTACGAAACGCTCGAAACCGTCCAGACCACGATCCAGAACTACCTCGCGCCGGAATTGATCGGGCTCGATCCGTTTGACGAGGAGGCAATCCGCGTTGCGATGAGTCGCATCATCGCGCCGTCGTTTTCCACCGGCCAGCCCATCTGCAAGGCCGGCGTGGACCTGGCGCTGTTCGATCTCACCGGCAAGCTGCTTGGCGAGAACGCCGCGCAACGCTGGAACAAACCAGGTCGCGACAAGATCACCCTGAGTTGGACCGTCAACGCGCGCACGCTGGACGAAGTGGAACGCGTCGTGGGCGAAGGTCTGGCGCGCGGTTACCGGAATTTCAACGTGAAGGTCGCGCCCGATCCGAGTTTTGATCTGGAGTTGTGCCGGCTCGTGCAGCGGCTCGCGCCCGGCGGTTTCCTTTGGGCCGATGCCAACGGCGGTTACGACGAAGCGACGGCGCTGGAGGTTGCGCCGAAGCTGGCCGACCTCGGCGTGCCGGTGTTGGAACAACCGTTGCCCGGAGCGCGGCTTACCGGTTACCGGCGGTTGAAACAACAGCGCGCGCTGCCGATCCTCATGGACGAGACCATCGTGTCGTGTGTCGAGTTGGAGGAGTTCATCAAACTGGGCTTGCTGGACGGCATCGCCGTCAAAGTCGCGCGCTGTGGCGGCATCACCGAGGCGCGGCGGCAGATCGAGCTGGTGCAGAACGCGGGGCTCATGTGGCTGGGTAGCGGCTTGACCGATCCGGATCTTTCCCTGGCAGCGACGCTGGCGCTTTACGGCGCTTACGATCTGAAATTCCCCGCCGCGCTCAATGGCCCGCAGTTCCTGAACACCAGCATTCTCAAACAGCCGTTCGAGGTCGTGAACGGCGAAGTCGCCGTGCCGCAAGGTGCGGGCCTGGGCGTTGAGGTGGACGAAGCGAAGCTGGATCAGGCATAATGCCGCCCGTGAATCGTCGTTGTTTTCTGACCGGGCTGGGTGCGGGGGCTGCGCTCGCATCTGTGAATGTAGGCTGCCGCAGTGCATCGCCCACCGCCGTCTCGCACAAAGTCCAGCCCATCCGCGGCAGTTGGATCAGCGTCTGGTGGGATGACCGCCGGCATTTCTACTGGAACGATCCCTGCCTCAAGTTCACCGCCGAGCAATGGCAGCTCGCCGTCAAGGACGTGGCGGACCTCGGCTTCGAGTATCTGGTCCTGCTGGCCATTGCCAAGGGTGGCAAGGCGTTTTACAACACGCCGTTGCTGCCGAAGCTGGAGATGGCCTGCGCCGATCCCATCGGGGCAATGCTTGCCGGCGGCGACAAATACGGCGTGAAGTTCTTCATCAGCAGCGACTGGTATGGCGATTGGGACGACCGCGCCCTGCTGGACGCAGACCGCATGGCGAAGCGATTCCAGATGATGCAGGAACTGGCGGCGCGTTACGCCAAGCACCGCAGCTTCCACGGCTGGTATTGGCCGAACGAGGCCTGCCTGACACCCTATTACTCGGACAACTTCATGCGCCACGTGAACGAGTGCAGCCGTGAGGCGCACCGGCTCATGCCCAAGGCGAGAATCCTGATCGCACCCTACGGTACGAACAAGGCGGTGTGCGACGACAACTACGTACGCCAACTGGAGCGGCTCGACGTGGACATCATCGCCTACCAGGACGAGGTCGGCTGCCTGCGCATGACGCCAGAACAAAGCGCCGTGGCGTTCGAGCGCTTGCGCCGGGCGCACGATCGCGTGCCGCAACGGGCGCTCTGGGCGGACGTGGAGGTGTTTGCCTGGGAAGGCCCGCCCAACCAGCCAACCAGCCCGCTGATTCCCGCGCCCTTTGATCGCCTGCGGGCGCAACTGGAGGCCGTGTCGCCTTACGTGGACAAGGTTTTGATCTACCAGTATCAAGGGCTGATGAACAAACCCGGCAGCCGCGCCTTCGCCGGGCATCCCGAGTCCGGCAGACTCTACGAAGACTACGTCGCCTGGCTGCGCTCGGGCCGCCGCGCCAAACCCATTGCCGCGCGATGAGCATGTGCGAACCAACCGCAACCGTCGAATACGCGAACCACGCGAAACGGAATCGGAACGGCGCGGAATCCCAACCGGTTTGGCGTTCAGTCCTTCAGCCTGTTGGGCGTCTTTCGCGGCTTGAACCAACCGATTCAGCATGAAATTCCTCGCTCTCGAACGTCCGGTTGCCAATGTCACGCCGGCGACCATGCAGCCCTTGCTGAAGGCGGAAGCTCGCCGGGTATGGGAATTGCAGAAGTCCGGTGTGCTGCGTGAGATCTACTTCACGCCGGCCCACGACGCGGTGCTGGTGTTGGAATGCGCCGACGAGCGGGCGGCGATGGAAGCGCTCAACAGTCTGCCCCTTGTCCGCGAAAACCAGATTCGTTTTGAAGTCTCGGGTCTGCTGCCGTACACGGGTTTCGAGCGGTTGCTTGCCAACGAACCGGCGCCTGACTCTCCTCTCGAATCCGACTAATTCAGCGCCACTCCGCCAGCCGTCTTCCGGCAGGTCCGTCCAGTGTTCATCGGACCAGCCAGCTAGATTTGCTGGCCTGAGGCATTACCCGGATTGGATTTATTCTCCGCAACTTTTCTCTTGCCAGTACTGCCTGCGCATAGTACGTCAATCCCAGATGAGACAGTCGCCTCGCCGAGTAGGGGAGGTGGCCGACCCACGGTAAACTCAAGAACCATAACTCCGTCCCTAAAAGGCGTATGAAACCCAACCGAATCAGTTCCCTTTCCATCGCCAGCAAGCTCGTCGCGTGTGGAAGCGCGGCGCTCCTGCTGTTTTGTCAGGCCGCTCGCGGCCAAACCATCCCCAACCCCAGTTTCGAAGCCGACACGTTCACGGTCTTCCCGGGGTATATCAGCGGCAACGCCGAGATCACCGGCTGGACCGGATCACCCACCAACCGGGTGGGGCTGAACCCCTCGGGCGGCAGTCCGTTTGCGGACAACGGGACGATTCCCGACGGCAGCAACGTCGCGTTCATCCAAAATGACCCCGTGGAGACGAGCACGCTTAGCACCACGATCAGTGACTTGGTGGTGGGAACGACTTACCGCATTACTTTCCGGGCCAACGCCCGCGCAGGCAACACGCCCAACCTCAAAGTCTTTGTTGACGGCCTCCCCGTGCTATTGCCGGGCGGCCCGGACGGACTGTCGCTGGCTGCGGTGACCGGCACGGCTCCGTATTGGTATGTGGCGTTCGAGTTTATGGCGGCGGCCACCTCGGCACCGCTGGCCTTGGTGAACGACGCCACCGGCGACAACACCGTGCTGGTGGATGATTTTAAGATCGCTCCCAGTAGCGGGAAGTGGGCGATTGAGGCTTGGAACTACGATGAGGATTCCGGCGTGGATTCCTCCTACCTCTACACGCACGCCTACAACCTCGGAAGCAGCGCCAGTCCGACGATCAATGGCGTGACCTTCACGGGCGTGGCGGGCAGCTCGCCCGCCGTGGCTGGACAGTTCTCCACGACGTATCTGGGCTCCGGTCCTGTGAACGACGACTACAATTACCTCACGGGAAACAGCGCGACGATGGGCGCTTACTTTGTGTACGGCGGCAACGTCCCCGCCAGCGCGTATCAAAGCATCTCGCTCGAAGGGTTGACCCCGGGGACGGAATACGTGATGACTGTGTTTTCGGTGGCTTGGGAGGATGCAAGCGTCGCCAACCGGTGGGCCACCTTTAGCGTGGGTGACGACCGGCTGACCATCAACCAGGACCAGTTCTTCAACAACAGCGGCATCCGGGTTTCCTATCGCTACACGGCGGATGCGAGTGGAACGATGACGCTGAAGTTCTCCCCGTTGGTTCCGGCGAACCTGAGTTATCACGTGTACGGCTTTGCCAATCGTAAAGCCGTTTCCAGCTTCGAGGCCCCCGTCATCACCGGCCAGCCCAAGAGCGACGTTGTCTCCCCCGGCTTGGCCGTGACGATGAATGTCATCGCAAGTGGGGTGCCGGTGCCAACCTACCAATGGCGGTTCAACGGCACGGACATTGCCAACGCTACCGATGCCGCGTATGTCTTGCCCGCGGTGACCGGGGCGGACGCCGGCGGCTACGATGTTGTATTGGCCAATCAGGTGGGAAGGGCGACGAGCGTGGTAGCCCGGCTCACGGTGGGCTTGCCGCTCACTAACCCGAGTTTCGAGGTTGACTTGTTTACGGTGTATCCCGGTTACGTCAGCGGCAACTTCCCCATCACGGGCTGGGCTTCGCTGCCCAACCACGGCATCAACCCCGCCGCGGGCAGCCCGTTTGCCGACAACGGCGTGATCCCGAATGGCAGCCAGGTCGCGTTCATGCAGGGCGACGGGGCGCTGAGCCAGACGGTCAGCGGACTCACGGTCGGCACCCAATACTATGTGCATTATTATGAGAACGCACGAACCGGGGGCACGACTCCCGCGCTGGAAGTCAAAATCGGCGGCACCACCGTCGTGCCACCGCATTCCATCTCACCGGTGGGCAGCAGTGGTTACTACGAAATCTCCAGCGAAGCCTTCGTGGCATCCGCCGCGGACCTGGAACTGGCGTTTATCAAAAGCAATCCGGCGGGAGGCGATACGACGGCCCTCGTGGACAATGTTGCCATCGCCCCGGTGACAGCCGGCACGCCGCCCTTGATCCCGCTGCAACCCCGGTCTGTGACCGTGTATCTGGGCAAGGCCGCCAGTTTCTCCAGTCACGCGCTCGGAAGTCTGCCGGTTTATTACCAGTGGCAATTCAATGGCAGTCCGATCGCAGATGCGACGGACAACACCTTGGCCCTGGCGGCCGTCAAGTTGGCGGACGAAGGGGACTACACCCTCGTGGCTACCAATGTCTCGGGTTCGGTGACCAGTTCGGTGGCCAAGCTGTCCCTGCTGGAGGCTGTTCCGTCACTTCACAACACAGGAATGGGTGCTGATGGCACTCTGATCGCGTTTGGAAGCATCGACCCTTCCTGGACTCTGGTGACCAACCCGGATGGTGGCTCGCCGGATGTTCGTGTGGTCAACAACGTCTGGCCCGTGGGCACTTGGCTGGCGAATAGTGACGCCTCGCTGTGGGTCGGGCCGCGCGCCACGGCGGGCGACGCCGACATCCCGCTGGGAGACTACCACTATCGCACCACCTTCGATCTGACCGGACGAGACACCAATACGGTCATCATCGTTGGCCGGTGGCTCTCGGACAACTGGGGCACGCCCATCAGTGTCAACGGCACCACAGTGGCAGCGCCGTTGGTGGACAGCTTCACGGACTGGAAAACGTTCGCCTTTGGCAGCAGTAACGTAACCTTCTTGCCGGGCCTCAACACGATCGACTTCGTCGTCAACAACGCCGGCGCCGGACCGACCGGAGTCCGGATTGAGTTCACGCAGGCCAGCGCCCGAACCCTGCCGGGAATCACTCCTGCCATCGCCGTGCAGCCCAAGGGAGCGACGGTTGCTGAGGGAGACACCGTGGTGCTCCGAGTGACCGCCACAGGCACGCTGCCGCTCACCTACCAGTGGAAGAAGGGCGATGTGGATCTGGCCGGCAAGACGGATGAAACACTGACGCTGACCGCAGTGACCACGGACGATTCCGCGATCTATCGGGTGGGTGTGTCGAACGCCTGGGGTGGCGTTGTCAGTTCCGGAGCGGAGGTCGTCGTCGCTTACCGCCCGATCCCGGGCATCTTCGGCACCGGCTTGGACGCGAGCGGCGCGTTGCTGCCGGCTGGCGTGGCGGACCTGCATTACGTGCTCTCGGCGAGTGCAGACCCCGTATTCCCGGGGCCGGATGCCATGGTGATCACGAATGCCTGGCCCATCGCCCCTGCCGGTCCTTGGCTGGCCAATGGGCCCAGTTCGCAGTGGATCGCCCCCTCCTCGGCCCAGGTACAGAACGCGGACCCGACGCAAGGCAATTATGAGGGGGATTATACCTACCAGACTACGTTCGATCTCACGGGCTACGACGTGAGCAAAGTCCATTTGGCCGGAGGCGCGGCGGCGGATAACGCGATCACAGATGTTCTGGTTAACGGTGTCAGTACGCTTTTCACCGTGGATGGCTTTGGTGCGCTGGTGCCCTTCACGCTGCCTGGCGAGCTCCTGCTGGCGGGTGTCAACACGATCGACATCAAACTGTCCAATGCCCCAGTCACGACAAATCCAACCGGTTTGCGCGTGGACTTGAAGGGTTACCTGGACATCCGTCCTCCGGCGGCGACCACTGTACTGACGATTGGCCGCAGTGGCGATTCTGTGTCCATCTCGTGGGCTCCGACCGCCACCGGTCAGAAGCTGCAATGGGCGCCGGCGGTCACCGGACCGTGGGAAGAAATCACAGGCGCATCGAATCCGTACACCACGACCGCCAGCGGTTCACCGAAGTTCTACCGCGTTGTGGAATGACGGGATCGAGTTAGGGAATCAGGGGACCGGGAGCGCGCAGGCGCCCCGGTCCTTTTTTTTCTGAAGTCTGGGCTTTCCAAAGCACAGCCATTCATGGCTGAATTCCTTTCGCATGGGCTTATCAGGTCTTTTCGCACGGGCTGGGGTGTTCCGGAAAACGCCACGGTGGTTTTGCGCGTCGCGGGCGTGGCTCTCCTTGTTGCTGATTCTCGGCGTCGCTTCGGTGCATGCCGACAGCGTGGTGGTGTTCAACGAACTCATGTATCACCCATCCATCAACGAGGCGACGATGGAATGGGTGGAACTCCACAACCAGATGGCGGTGGACGTGGATCTCTCCGGCTGGTCGATTTCCGGTGGCGTTGATTTCGAGTTTGCCGAGGACACCGTCATTCCGGGCGGCGGCTACCGCGTCGTCGCAGTCTCACCCGCGGCGTTGATGAGTGCAACGGGACTGACGAACGTGCTGGGGCCGTTCCTTGGTCGCCTGTCCAACGACGGCGAGAAGCTGGAGCTTCACAACAAGAACCACCGGCTCATGGACAGCATCACCTACGGCGTGGATGGCCATTGGCCCGTCGGACCGGATGGTTCCGGGGTGTCGCTTGCCAAACGCAACCCGGACGCTGCCAGCGCGCCCGCCGAGAATTGGACGGTCAGTGCGCTGGTCGGCGGCACGCCGGGTCAGCGTAATTTCGCCACCAGTCCCTTTGAACTCACCACCACCACGCCCCTGCTCATCAACGGTAGCTGGAAGTTTGAGGCTTCCGGTGCTGACCTGGGTTCGGCTTGGCGTGAGCCCGCCTTCGACGACAGTGCCTGGTCTTCAGGAGAATCTTTGTTCCGGGCAGGAAACGTGACGGTGGAGTCGGGTGATCCCCAGTCCGTGCCCTCGATCTTTAGCACCGGATTGGACGCGGATGGCGCGGTGATCTCGCCCGGCCAGCCCGATCCGCATTACCAACTGATCCAATCCGCGCAGAGCACCCCGCCGCCGCCGGCCATTGCCGCCACGGTAATCCAAAACCATCCGGCTTGGCTGGCCAACGACACGAGCTCGAGCTGGATCGGCCCGGTGAATCCCGGCACCGTAAACGTGGCGGCGGGCACCTATGTTTACCGGACTCAGTTTTCCCTCGATGGTTTCGATCCGACGTCGGCAGCCGTCACGCTAAAGGTCGCAGCGGACAATCGCGTGACGGATGTCCTTCTCAACGGCGTTTCCAGGGGGATCGCATACGTCGGCTTCTCCGCAATGAGCAGCAGCTTCAGCCTCACGAGCGGCTTCCTTGCCGGCACAAACACGTTGGATTTCGTCACGGTCAACGATGACAGCAGCGCGAATCCCGCCGGATTTCGCGTTCGCCTGTCCGGCACCGCCCGGAAGTTGCTCCCCGATAACACGTCGCTGCCACCCGGGCGAACGAACTACTATTTCCGCACAAGTTTCAATCTGGACGCGTCGCCACGGTTCGCGGCACTTCGGCTGAATGCGGTCATCGCGGATGGTGCGGTTTTCCATCTCAACGGCACCGAAGTGTTCCGCTGGAACATGCCCGCCGGCCCGGTCAGTGCGAGTACGCTCGCCGTATCCAATGTTCCCAGTCCCACGTACCTTGGCCCGTTCGAGCTGGCGAACTCGGCCCTGGTCACCGGCGCAAACGTCCTTGCGGTCGAACTGCACTCCGCCGCCTCGGGCCCGTCGAACGTGCTGTTTGGCGCGGCGCTCGAACTGACCACCACCAACCTGCTCGTGCCCCCGCCCGTTTTGCTTGCTTTCAATGAAGTCGCTTCGGGTACCAACGGAGATTTCTGGATCGAGTTGATGAACCATGGTCCGGACGCCCTCAACCTGGGCGGTTGCGTGTTGGCGCATCGTGGTCCCATGGCGAGTCACGACTTCGTGCTCCCGGCGCAGATACTTGCCTCGGGGACACTGCTGCCGCTGCCTGCGGCGACGCTTGGGTTCGGTGTTCAACCCGGCGATCGCCTGTTTCTTTACCGCACCGGCGGCGACAGCGTGATGGATGCCGTGGTCGTCAAGGACGTGCCGTGCGGGCGCTGGCCCGCCGGCCCGGGGCC